>JBGSPP010000289.1:0-4010 GCA_041738515.1 Desulfobulbus sp. | reverse complement strand
CGCTGCACCATCACCGCGCCCATGGACGGGGTGGTGAAGCGGCTCGACGCCAAGGTCGGGCTCTATCTCGGCGTCGGCGACCCGCTCGGCGAGCTGCTGCGCATCGACCGGGTCAAGGCCGTGGTCGGCATCCCCGAGTCCGATGTCGATGCGGTTCGGCGACTCGATCAGGTGGGCCTGACCATCCGCGCCCTGGCAGACCGCCAGGTGACCGGCCACAAGCAGTACCTCGCCTCGGCCCCGGACACCGGCGCCTTCCTCTACCGTATGGAACTGGCCCTAGACAATCCAGGCCATGAGATCCTGCCCGGCATGTTCTTTCGTGCCCGCATCATCAAACACCGCTTCGACGAGGCCCTGGCCGTGCCGCTTTACTCGATCATCAGCCGCGGCGATGAGCAGTATGTGTTTGTCGCCGAGGGCGAGACGGTGCGCAAGCAGCGGGTCAGCCTCGGGGTGATCGAGGGCTGGCAGGTGCAGATCGTAGAAGGCCTCAAGCCCGGCGACCGGGTGCTGCTCGAGGGGCAGCGCGAGGTCGAGGACGGCCAGAAAATAAAGGTCGTCAAGGTGGTCGCCGACCCCAAGGAAGCGCTGCTATGATCGTTTCCGATACCGCGGTCAAGAACAGCATCACCGTGGTGGTGCTCTCCGCGCTCATCCTGGTCTTCGGCGTCTACTGCTACCGGGTTCTGCCCCGGGAGTCCGAGCCGGACATCACCATCCCCAACGTCTTCATCTCCACCAACTACCGCGGTGTCAGCTCCACCGACATGGAGACATCGGTAACCGTCGAGATCGAAAAGAAGCTGAAAGGACTGGACGGCCTCAAGAAGATCAAGTCGGTCAGCTCCGAGGGCAACTCCTCGATCAATATCGAGTTCGTCACCGGCACTGACATCAAGCAGGCCCTGCAGGACGTCAAGGACAAGGTCGATGAAGCCATGGGCGAGTTGCCCACCGACCTGGACGAGGATCCCTCGGTCTTCGAGGTCAACTTCTCCGAGTTGCCCATCGTGGTCTTCTCGCTCTCCGGCACCTGCGGCCTGCCCTGTCTGAAGCGGATCGCCGACGATCTCGAGGACGAGTTCGAGGCTGTGCCCGGCGTGCTCGAGGTGGATGTCACCGGCGGCGTCGAGCGCGAGATCCGGGTCGAGGTCGCGCCAGAGAAGCTGAGCTATTACGGCCTCACCTTCACCGCCCTGGAAGAGGTGGTCAAAAGCGAGAACAAGAACACCTCGGGCGGGGCCATCCGCCTGGGCTCGGGCCGGTTCCTCCTGCGGGTGCCGGGCGAGTTCGCCACCCCGGAGGAAATCTTCTGGCTGGTGGTTGGCACCCACAAGGGGCAGCCGATCTATCTCAAGGACGTGGCCAATGTGGTCGACAGCTTCAAGGAGGAGACCAGTCGCGCCCGTCTCGACGGCCGTGAGGCGGTGAATATCACGGTCAAGAAGCGCTCGGGCGAGAACATCATCGCCATCAGCGGAGCGATTGACACCCTCATCGAGCAGCGCCGCGCCACCTGGCCCCAGGGCACCGAGATCACCAAGGTCATGGACAAGGCCAAGGACATCGACATCATGGTGGCTGACTTGGAGAACAACATCCTCTCCGGTCTGGTGCTGGTGCTGGCGGTGGTCTTCTTCGCCATGGGGATGCGCGACGCCATCATGGTCAGCCTGGCCATTCCCTTCTCCATGCTGCTTACCTTCACCGTGCTGTATGTCCTGGGCATCACCCTCAACATGGTGGTGCTGTTCAGCCTGACGCTGGCGCTGGGCATGCTGGTGGACAACGCCGTTGTCATCATCGAGAACATCCATCGCTTCATCGACCAGGGGGCTGGCCGGGTGGAGGCGGCGATGAAGGCCACCTCGGAAGTGGCGTACCCGGTCATCGGCTCGACCCTGACCACGCTGGTCGCCTTCGGCCCCATGCTCTACTGGCCGGGAATCATGGGCGAGTTCATGAGTTACCTGCCCCTGACCGTGATCATCACCCTGGCCTCAAGCCTCTTTGTCGCCCTGGTGATCAACCCGGCCCTGGCCTCGATGTTCATGAAGGACAGGGTCAGCGGCACGATCGACCGCCAGGCCCTGGACGCGGCGCTGGCAGTGGAAAACCCCAAGGCCATCGACACCTTCTGGCTCAAGCGGTACGCAGCCACCCTGCGATTCTGCCTGGACCGACCCCTGGTGGTGATCGGCGCCTCCTTTGCCGTGCTGGTGCTCATGATCCAGGGCTGGCTGCTGGTGATCGGCCTGGAGAAGCCGGTGGAATTTTTCCCGGAGATCGAGCCCAAGGGCATGTATGTCAATATCGAGACGCCCGAAGGCGCGGATCTCGACTACATCGACCGGGTGATGCAGCGGCTGGAAATGGCAGTGGCCGGCGCCGACCTCAAGGAGGTGGCGCAGGACCGGTTCGGCCGGCAGGAGTATGTTCGCGCCCTGACCCCGAGAGAGCACCGCACCTTGCACGGCGCGGCCTACCGCGGCCCGAGCGATCTGGAAAACATCAAGACCCTGTACATGAAGGGCGTGGTCACGGCCGGGCCGGGCTCGGCCTTTGACCCCAACACCCCGAGTCATCTTGGAGTCCGTTTCATTGACCTGCAGGACCGCAAGGAGTCGACCCACCGCACCGTGGAGGCTATCCGCCAGCGAATCCAGGACATCCCCGGCGGCCGGGTGACCATCGCCATGGAGGAGGAGGGGCCGCCCACCGGCGCGCCCATCAACATCGAGATCGCCGGCGACAACTTCGCGGTGCTGGGCGAGATTGCCAAGAAGATCAAGCTGGGACTGGCCGAAATCCCGCACCTCAAGGATATCCAGGACGACTTCAGCGAGGGGACGCCTTCGGTGCAGGTGCGCATCGACCGGCAGAAGGCGGCACTCTTCGGCCTGACTACCAACGCCATCGGCTTTGCTCTCAAGACCGCCTACAACGGCCTGGACGTCTCCACCTACCGGGAGGGCAACGACGACTACGACATCACCGTGCAACTTGCCGAGGGCGACCGACGGGTGATGGACGTACTGCGGGAGTTGGTCATTCCTGCGGCCGGCGGGGTCATGGTGCCGCTCTCCACCCTGGCCGAGTTTCGGTTTTCCGGGGCCATCGGCGACATCATCCGCATCAACAACGAGCGGGTGGTGACGGTCAAGGCCAATGTCGACGAGACCAAGACCACCGGGCCGGTGGCCCGGGCCGTGGCCGAGGAGGCGCTCAAATCGCTGCCGCTGCCGTCGGGCTACCGGGTCAAGTTCACCGGCGAGTTCGAGTTTCAGCAGGAGTCCGAGGACTTCCTCTCCAAGGCCTTTATCTTTGCCCTGCTGCTGATCTTCCTGGTGCTGGTGGCCCAGTTCAACTCGGTGAGCCAGCCCTTCCTGATCATGACCTCGGTCATCCTCAGCCTGGGCGGGGCCTTCCTCGGGTTGATGTTGCACAACCAGCCCTTCGGCATCGTCATGACCGGGGTCGGGGTGATCTCCCTGGCCGGGGTGGTGGTCAACAACGCCATTGTCCTCATCGACTACACCAACAAGCTCTGCGAACGCGGTTTCCCGCTGCGGGAGGCGGTGGTCGGGGCCGGGGCCACCCGGCTGCGGCCGGTGCTGCTCACCGCCATCACCACCATCCTCGGTCTGGTGCCGATGATTACCGGAGTCTCGTACGACTTCCACAACATGTCGATCGCCTGGGTGAGCGAGTCGAGCCAGTGGTGGCGCTCCATGGCGGTGGTGGTGGCCTGGGGCCTGATCATCGCCACCTTCCTCACCCTGGTGGTGGTGCCGTCGATGTATTACCTGCTGCAGCGGAGCAAGGAGCGGTCGTCCGAATTCCGCGGCCGGCTGCGTCGCCGGTACTGGGGTGTGTACGAGAGGCTCGCGGGCGAGGAGTCCGGCCGCCGGGACTGAGCGGCCGGGGAGGAGAAGGCGGGAGTTTAACGGGCCGTTGCGGGGAAGGCTCGGCCGGACCTGATGCTCACCGCACGCCGGCCATGATGC
>JBGSPP010000112.1:0-3659 GCA_041738515.1 Desulfobulbus sp. | reverse complement strand
CCACCGAGCCCGTGCCCCAGGTGACCGGCCGCGCGTTCATGCAACATTACTGGGAGCACTCCCATTACCGCGCGGCGGTCGGCCAGCTGATGCTGGAGCGGCTCCTGTCACCCGCCACCCCGGCCCAACCGGGCGAATTCGGCGCCGAACTCACCGGCGCCACCATCGGCCCGCATCTCTCCGCCTTCCAGCGCAACCGCGCCGCCTACTGCTCCAGCCATCCCTGGGAAACCAGGAACAAGGCCGCCTGCGCCAGGGCTACGGCCAACAACTGACGCCTCCCGGAAAACAACGGGCCGGCCTCATTCAAGGCCGGCCCGTTCATGGGGCCATCAACCATACGGGCTAGCCGTCACTTGCCGCCCTTCTCGATGTGCATCTGTTTGGAGACGGCAAACCATTTCTGGGCGTTGCCCGGATCGTCCTTCTTGCCGTAGGGCAGGTACCAGACTTCGACATCAACGGTGAAGTCGTTGGCCAGGAGAGTCCGCACCACCTTGCCGTCCTTGGTCGCATCCGTGTACACGGGGATGGAAAACTGTTCTTTCACGGTCTTGTGCGGCGGCAGGCTGGCGTCACGCAGCATGCCGCTCTTCTCGTAGGGTCCCCTGCCCATCTTGTCGCCGCGGCCGAACTGCTGCGGCGTGGGCATGTAGATTTTCTCGGTGTTGTAAAAGACGCTGCCATCATTTGTTTTCGCGGTCACATACAGGACCACCCGGTTGGGGGTGGGTCAGCCGTCGGGGATGGAGTGCCCGGCCTTGTTGGTCAGGGCGACGGTGACGTTGGCCAGCGGGGTCATGGTGGTGATGTCGCGCCACTGGAGCGCCTGCACCTCGACATCCACATCCAGGGCCAGCTTGATCATGGCTGGATCGCGGTAGCTTTGGATATTGTGTCCGAGCCCGCTTGCGCGCATATGGCATTCCTGGCAGGTTTTGGTCCCGCCTTCAGGCACATAGGCGTAGAGGTGGGTGCCGTACAGGGTGGCGCACTGGGTGGGGTTGTCCAGTTCCAGGTTCGGCCCCAGGCCGTGACACTGGCCGCAGAGGATCGTCTCCTTGATGATTTTGCTCTGCTTCATCACCGAATGATCCGGGTCGTCATGGGCGCCGTCCTTGCTGCCATAGACCACATCCTTTTTGGGATAGCCGTCGGTCCACTTGTGGACGATGGCGTTGCGACCGTGGCAGATGGTACAGCCGATGTTGAGCGACTCCAGGGCCCGTTTCGCCTGCTCGTCGCCGTTGTCGGCAAAGGCATAGACGTTCTTGACGATTTCCCGGGCCACGCTGTCCTCGGCTTCCTGAAGTTGGGGCAGGTGGCATTTGGCGCAGATCATCAGGTGCTTGACGCCGACATCCTCCGGCGTTTTCACCCCCGACTCGGGCCACTCCTTCAGCCCGTTTTCAATGGTGGTCTTAATGGTCGCCGCTGTCCGGCCGACCGCCTCGGGGCCGAAGATGGATCGCGCATGCAGGGATTTCAGCCACTGCCCGTGAATATCGGCATGGCACTCCTTGCACGAGCTTGAATCATACATGGCCGCCAGTTCGGCAATGGTTTTTGCCTTGGTCTCCTCCGCCGCCCCGTCGCCGCCCAACCAGAACGGCGCCGTCAGACTCAACAGCACGAACGCGCTTGTGCATACTCGCATACCACCCTCCTCTCTGTTGATTGGATCGATCATGGCCGTTGCCCAGCCTGCCTCAGAAATGTTTCACCTCCTCTGGGTCAGAGTTGTAGAGATACTGTGGTCATCGATTTCGAAGAAACCGACTTCCGGTTCATATTGTTAATAATAGATGATTTTTATTGAATTTGTCAATTCATCACCGAGGCGCCTGGCAGATGGTCACAGGCATTCTTGCCCAGGCGCCCCAGCCGATAAGCTCGCCGGATCGGTTGCCCGTCCGCATCACCGCTTTGATAATTGGGAGCATTGTTTGCAGACGCGTCGCTTCGCCTTGCATCAGAAGAGAAAATGAGAAATGATGCAGGTGGAAGAATTTCCAGCCACCCTCTGCCGGGAGAGGTCGCATGCCAGCCAGCGCAGAGCAGAACACACCCGCGGATAACCGGCGATGGCAAGCGGTCGATCGGGCCATGCAGCGCCACGACTTTCGCCCCGACGCCCTGATCGAAGCCCTGCACGCCGCCCAGGACGCTTTTGGCTATCTGGATGCGGCAACGCTCGCCCACATCTCCGCCAAGCTCAAAGCGCCGCCGGCCAAGGTGTACGGCGTCGCCACCTTTTACAATCACTTCACCCTCAAGCCCAAGGGCGACCACACCCTGGTCGTGTGCACCGGCACCGCCTGCCACGTCAAGGGCGCCGACCAGACCCTGTCCTGGATGCGGGAGCGCTTTCATCTCTCCCCCGGGGAAACCACCCCGGACAACCGACTGTCCCTGGTCGAGGTCCGCTGCCTCGGGGCCTGCGCCCTGGCGCCGGTGATCCTGACCGACGGCGCCGTCAACGGCAGGAAGAGCCTGGCGGAAACAACCACCTGCATCGAGGAGTGGCTGGGTGATGCCGCGCGATGACCTGCAACGGGCTGCCGCCGAACACCGAAGCAGGCTGGCAGGCTTCGCGCACCACCTCCTGGTCTGCGCCAGCCTGGGCTGCCAGGGCAACGAGGCGGTCATCGAGGCCCTGCGACGCGTGATCGCGGATCGAGGCTTTGAAGACCGCGTCCTGCTCCGCAAGGCCGGGTGCATGGGGCTCTGCTCGCGCGGACCGATGGTTCGGGTCGAACCCGGCGACATCCTCTATCAGACCGTCAGCCCAGACGATGCGGCGGCTATCGTCGATGCCCTGGGCGGCGAACCGGTCGGGCGTCTGCGTGTGCCGCCGGACCTGCCCTTCTTCACTGGGCAGCACCATCGGGTGCTGGCCCTGTCCGGACGAATCGACCCGGACTGCATGGACGACTACCTGGCCATGGGCGGCTACGCCGCTTTGCTCGCGGCTCTTGAAATGCGGCCGGCGGAGGTAATCCATCGCATCCAGGAGAGCGGTCTGCGCGGCAGGGGTGGAGCCGGCTACCCCACCGGCCTGAAATGGGCCACCGTGGCCAAGGCCAGAGGCGAAAGGAAATATCTGATCTGCAATGCCGACGAGGGCGACCCCGGCGCCTTCATGGATCGCTCCATCCTTGAGAGCACGCCCCATGCGGTGCTCGAAGGGATGATCATCGCTGCCCATGCGGTCGGCGCCAGCCTCGGCTACATCTACGTGCGGGCGGAATACCCGCTGGCCGTGCAGCGACTCAAGCGGGCCATCCGCGAGGCGGAACGACGCCATCTCCTTGGCCACGCCATCTGCGGTTCCAACCTGGATCTCGCCATCCAGATACGCCTCGGCGCCGGCGCCTTTGTCTGCGGTGAGGAGACCGCGCTGATCGAATCGGTCGAGGGCCGTCGCGGCATCCCCAGGCCGCGCCCCCCCTACCCGGCGGAACGGGGACTCTGGGGCTGCCCTACCCTGATCAACAACGTCGAGACCTATGCCAATGTGCCAGCGATCATTGAAAGCGGCCCCGAAGACTTTGCCGCCCTGGGCACGCCCCGGAGCAAGGGAACCAAGGTCTTCGCCCTCACCGGCAGCGTCCGCAACGCCGGCCTGATCGAGGTGCCCATGGGCACGTCATTGCGCA
>JBGSPP010000103.1:0-18755 GCA_041738515.1 Desulfobulbus sp. | reverse complement strand
AGGCTGACCGAGCAGGGATCGCTGAGGGTCACCCCGCTGGGTCCGGCGTGGGCCGGCAGAAAGACCTGCTCGATCAGCGGCCGCTCCCAGGTTTCGGGCAGGACGTGATAGGCGGCCAGCGCGACGCTTCCGTTGACCATGGTTTTCAGCGCCTTTCTCCGCAAGGGGCTTTTCAGCGGGGTGGGCGACTTGTGATCAGAGGGTTCGTGACAGTGCTGCCCATCTTTCGGGGGGGTGGTCATGGTTGTGCCTCCTGGTAATATCTGTGTGCTGACGCTGAGGGTGAGGTGTTGTTGAGCGCATTCGCCTATATTTATACAAACGCCTTGTCTTGCAATGCATTGATGATGCTGAGAGCAAACTCCTGTATGCCATTTTATCGACCTGTTCGCAAGAGAATGTAATGGTGCCGGTAATTGTTTACCAACTATTCATTTCAGTGAATTCACTCGTAGCCGGTTGCAGGAACCTGGCCTTGAAATTGGCCCCAAACTTGGCGCTCTGGCCGTACTGCTCAACCTGCGCCTGCATTATTTCTCCGACCGTGCTTCCCTCGTCGCATATCCGTACAAGCAGGGCAATGATGGTGTTGCAGGCGGGCACAAGAGGGGGCTGGAGATAGCGCAGGTAATCGGCATCGTTGTCCTGGGCCGGCCCGACCTCTTGCTCTGGCTGGAGTACAAAGTATCCTCTGCGGTCGGATTCTGGTCCCATTCGAAGCGGTTATTGCGCATTCCCCCCACCAGTCGGGGTCGATTTGGTCGGCCGGTTGACCGTCGGGGGAGATGCGGACGGTGATCGTGTGCGATTGGACCATGGGAGCATCCTGAGGCCGCCGAGCCATGCCGAAGGTTCCCAGCCCACCTTAAGGTCGCCATTGCGGGAGCATGATCGCTCAATGCTGATCCATGGTCGGCGCCGGGCAGGAGCGCGTTCCATCGCCACTCAGCACCCTGTGTCGTAATAGAGCAGTGTGCCGATTTGTTACATCGCTCTTTTTCTCCCTAACTCCGGCGAGTAAAACCGAGATCCATGACCGGACGTAGCGAAACGTGTCAGTTGGAGGAATGCGAGCCGATATCGCATGACTCGTATTTTCTACTATATAATCAATAATTTATATTAATTATGTGCAGTTGGCATAGCCATTGCTCAGTGATGGGAAAAACATGACCAACCCACACCCTGTCAGGGAGTGTCAGGTGCAGACTATTCTCCTTGTGGACGATGAACCAGAACAACTCAGAAGTCTTGGCATTGGCTTGCGCAGCAAGGGGTATGCCACGGTCGAGGCAGCGGACGGCCGCTCCGCGCTCTCCCTTCTGCAATCCAACCCGGCACCCATCGACTTCGTTGTCACCGATTTTTCCATGCCCGGTATGAGCGGCCTGGAATTGTTGAAAGAGGCAAAACTGAGAAACAGCGGCCTGCCGGTCATCCTCCTCACGGCTTTCGGCATCAAGGCTTTGGTCATCGAGGCCCTGCGTCAGCAGTGCAACGGATTTCTCGAAAAACCCTTTCAACTCGAGGCGCTGGTCGCCGAAATCGAACGGATTAACGGCGTGCAGTCCCGTTCTCCGCGACCTGATGCGGCATGGCGGTTGTGATCTCTCCGATTCGGCCCCATGGCAGGTTGCGTCCTGTGGCAGGATAAAGTGGACAACGGGGCCGGGAATTCGATTTTGCTTAACAGACTCATAAAATCCATGCACACTACCAGTAGGTTATTCTCTGTTGTGCGCGGGGTTTGTAATAGGGGTAATCATTGAGAGTTGGACACATGCAATCACTATCCGTTGCCATCCTCGGTGGGCTGCTGCTCGCCGCCGCCGGCGCCCAGGCCGCCGAATTCTCCTTTTCCGGTTTCGGCACGCTCGGCGGGGCCATTTCCGACGAGTCAATCACGTATCAGCGATACATTGACGACAACGGCACCCTGATGCGCGACTCCAAGCTGGGGGTGCAGGTGGACACAAATTTGAGCCAGTACTGGTCGGCCACGGCGCAGGTTATGCTTGCCCCTCGGATCGACGAAGACGACGGCATCGAACCGCAACTCAAGTGGACCTTCCTCGGCTGGCGGCCATCCGATGCCTGGCTGATCCGCGCAGGCCGGCTCAGCCTCGGCGGTATGCTCTACCAGCAGAACATGGATGTTGGCGTTTCCTATACCATGGCCCGGCTGCCCCAGGAGGTGTATCTGTTCTCGTACGCCTATGATTTCGACGGTCTGAGCATTTCCAGGATATGGAACACCGACAACTATGAAATTGTCCTGGACGGATCGATCGGGATGCAGGACCGTTTCTACCGCACCTATCCCAACGGTTCCGATGATTCAGCCTATTACACCGGCAACGTCATTTCCGGCGGCTTTGTCCTCACCGTCACCAATTACAACCAGGCCATGTTCCGGGCTGGCTGGCACCTCATGGAGATCACTCCGGATGGTTTGGGTACGCTCTCCGACGTGCAGGTCACGCCGCTGAATGATGAATTGTACACCCTGGGGGCGCCCGTATATACGCCGCGGTTTCACGCGCAGACCCTGTCCCTTGGCGTCCGGTATCCCCTGGTCGATTTTCTGCTTTCCGGCGAAGTCTATGCGGGTCTGGTCTCTGATAACGATTTCGGTCCCAATCTGTATGCCGGCTACGTCTGCGTGGAGCGGACCTTCGGTCGCTGGACGCCGTATCTGGCCTACGCCCGGTCCTGGGCGGGCGACTTCGACCAGTGGCGGCAAGTGAAGGGGGCGACGCCTGTTCCGGCCTATGGGGTCAGTCAGGCACTGATCGACGATACAGCAAGCAGCGTTGCCATTTTTGAACAGTCATCGATCATGCTTGGCGCCGCGTATGCCCTTTCCGCCCAACAGAAAATCAAGGCAGAGACCATGGTAACCCACGTCGGTGAACGCTCCGCTCTGTTCGATGGCGATATCGCCCATGAGAACAGTACTGTGTTTTCCCTCTCCTATACTTTCGCCTTCTGAGGTCATGCGATGAACGCCACCCCCACCACCCCCAACGAGACCCCACATATCGACAGTTCGGTGCTGGACGGCATCCGCCGCCAGATGCCTGGCAATCCCGCGATCATCATCCGCATCATCGACAGTTTCCTCCAGTACAGCCCGGGCCTGCTGGGCGTTCTTCGCACCGCCCTGCTGGCCAACGACCCCGAGGCGGTCCGCAAGGCGGCGCATGCGATGAAATCGAGTAATGCCCAGGTCGGAGCGAAACAGTTGGCCGCCATGTGCCATCAGTTGGAACTCCTTGGGACCATGGGGCAGTTGCTCGATTCCGACAAGTTGCTGGCCGAACTGGAAGAAGAATACCGGCTGGTGGAAGGCGAGATGGTCCTGCTCCTCGCCCGGGCCCGGGAATCCAGCGGTCGGTGAGTCGATGCGCTCCTATTTACATCCGTTGGCGGGTGATTCGAGGCTCATCGAATGAAGAGCATCGCGCTCAATAAATTCGCCATCGTGTTCGCCTTGGGCATTTTCTCGGCGCTGTTGCTCAACGTCTGGATTGTGCTCCATGTCCTCAAGCTGCACCGACAGACTTTGGCCGAGCAGCAGAATCGGCAGGAGGTGCTGCGGATCAGCGCCGACATCCAGATGGAAACCGCCTCCCTGTCGCGGATGGTGCGGGCCTACACCACCCTGGCCGACACCAGGTATCTGAACTACTACTACGACATTATCGACATCAGAAGCGGCAGGAAACCGCATCCCGAAGGCTACGGCCCCACCTACTGGGCCGAGGTCATGGCCGGCGTCCGCCCGCATGTCATGCCCAGGGACTGGGCCGGCCGCACCATCCAGGAGCGGATGCGCGCGCAGTGGTTCAGCACAGAGGAATTCGAGGCCGTGGACCGGATTCTGGCCCGTTCGATGGCTCTGTTTGAGCAGGATCAGATCGCGTTTGCCGCCACCCAGGGACTCTATGATCCGATCAGTCAGACCTTCACCGACGAGGGCCGGCCGCATCTGAGTTTTGCCAACCAATTTGTCTACAGCAACGCCTATCTGATACTGGAAAACGATCTGCTCCAGGAGGTCGAGTCCTTTGCCAGAATGACCAGCGAGCGCACCCAGGCCGCAGTGGAACAGGTCTCGGCCCGGCTGAGCCGGAGCATCACCGTGGCCATCGCCATCCTCATCGCCACTCTGGGGTTGGTGCTGATCGCCATGGACGTCATTCGCCGACGAGTGCTGGCGCCGATGCAGGCGTTGTCCGGCGCGGCTGCGGCACTGGGCGCAGGCGACTACAGCATCCGCACTGACACTGCCGCGGGTGTGTTCGAACTGCAGGCCCTGGGCATGACGTTCAACACCATGGCCGATAACATCCAGGAGGATATCACCCGCCGGGAGCGGACCCAGCAGGAGTTGGAGATCGCCTCCTGCAAGGCCGAGGAATCGACCCGGGCGAAATCGATGTTTCTGGCCAACATGAGCCATGAGATCCGCACGCCGATGAACGCCATCATCGGCATGACCTATCTGATTCTCAACACCGAACTTGACCGGCGGCAGCAGGATTACGTCGACAAGATCCAGGGCGCGGCCCAGTCGCTGCTGCGGATCATCAACGACATCCTCGATTTCTCCAAGATCGAGGCCGGCAAGCTGGAACTGGAGCTGGTGGACTTCATTCTGGAGGACACGGTCGGCAATGCGGTCAATCTGCTCCGGCAGCAGGCTCTGGACAAGGGCATTGAGCTGCTGCTCGACATTGCCGATCCGCGGCTGACCGGGCAGGAGGGCGTTTTCCGCGGTGACCCGCTGCGCCTTGAGCAGATTTTTGCCAACCTGCTGACCAATGCGGTCAAATTCACCGACCAGGGGCATGTGCTCTTCCGTATCGAGGAGATAAGCCGCACCCCAACGGCCAGCGTGCTGCGGTGCACCGTCGAGGATACCGGTATCGGCATGACCGGGAAGCAGATGGAGCGGCTGTTCCAGGAGTTTTCCCAGGCAGACGGCTCCACCACCCGCAGGCATGGCGGCACCGGTCTGGGACTGAGCATCACCAAGCGACTCCTGCTGTTGATGGGCGGCGAGATTACGGTGGAGAGTCAGACCGGCCAGGGCACGCGGTTTTCCTGCACCGTGCCGCTCGAACGGGTCGTCCGTCGTGAGGTCGGAGCGGCGCCCCGCCTGCTCGGCTGGCCGCTCAAGGCCCTCATCGTCGAAGACCATGAACCCGCCCGTCTGGTGCTGCACACCCTGCTTGGCCACTTCGGGGTCGAGAGCACCGCGGTGGCTTCGGGCCCCGAGGCCTTGCGCCTGCTGGGAAGGGATGAAGCGGCATTTGATCTCGTCTTCGTCGACTGGGTCATGCCGGAGATGGATGGGGCCGCCTTGATAGCGGCCATCAGGGACTTGCCGGGCTCTGAGCGACTGACCATCGTGGTGGTTTCGGCCTTTGCCGAGGAGATGTCCGCCGAGTTCCGCCAGCAAAACGAGTACTGCCATTTCCTGGCCAAGCCGGTCCTGCCTGGAGATCTGCGCCGACTGTTCGACGAGATGGGTCTGGAACGGGCTGACGGCCAGGCCGGGAGCCAGGCCGGCCTTGTTCTTCCGCGTCTGCAGGGGATGCGGGTCCTGCTGGCTGAGGACAATCTGGTCAACCAGCAGATCGCCGCCGAGATGCTGGCCTACCACGGGGCGCGGGTCGATATCGCCAACAACGGCCGAGAGGCCCTGGACATGCTCGGCAGTGCATCCGACCACGCCTATCACGCCATCCTGATGGACATTCAGATGCCGGTGCTGGACGGCTACGAGACCACCAGCCTGATCCGGGCCCAGCCCAGATATGCGGACCTGCCCATCATCGCCATGACTGCCCACGCCATGGTCGAGGAAAAAGAGCGCTGCCGGGTCCTGGGCATGAGTGCGCACCTGACCAAACCCTTTATCATGGAGGATCTGCTGGCAACGCTGTCCTCTTTCCACGACCGAAAACGAGGCAAGATCGCCGATCCCGGCCTGCTGTCCGCAGAAGCAGACCAGAAGAGGGCGGAGCACTCGGCGCCTCCCGGGATTGATCTGGCCAAGGGACTGGCCCAATGCGCCGGTGACCGTGGGCTCTATCGGCGGATAGTTGGACGATATATTGACGAATTTACGAACATATCCATCAGCCTGCGCGCCCATCTCGACGGGGAGCGGTGGCCTGAGCTGGCCGGGCTGGCCCATACCTTCAAGGGCCTGTCGGGAACTGTCGGCGCCGGCGGCCTCCATTCCCTGGGCCAGAAGATCGAACAGGCCGCGGCCCTGCGGTCCGCTGACCTGCCGGACTTGATTGACGAGTTGGCGCACCAGGCGCCGGCGACGTTTACGTACCTGCGTCGTCACTGCGAAGATGGCGCCGAAACCTCGACCGTCAGGCCGGGGGATTTGCTCGGCGCCGAGGCAGGCGCGGTCCTGTTTGCGTCACTGCGGGTGCTGCTCGGTGAATCCGACAGCGCGGCCATCGATTTCTGGAAAGAGCACGAGACCGCCCTGCGCAGGGCGCTGACCCCGATCAGCGCCAGGAAACTGGACCAGGCGATCAATGCCTTCCGTTTTGACGAGGCCCTGGCCCAATTGGATACCGGCCGGAAAGATGACGGGCCTGGCAGCGTGGCGGTCGGAACCGCGCTCTTTCCGCCTGCAGAATCGTCCACGGGTCTGGCCGGGGAGGCCATTCCAGAAGGAGATCACCGACCATGAAGCTGCGCACCACTATGCCCCACCGGCGTGGCGGCGCAATGAGACACCCGGATCAGGACGTTCGCCATCCGGGCATGATGCGAGACGCCAGAGCATCCCTGCCAGGGCGGCAGCGGGCGCAGGCGGACTGAGATGCGCACCCTGTTCGACAGCCTGGGGCTGCGGCTGAAGCTCATGCTGGGGTATCTTCTTCCCCTGGCGGCGCTGTTCGGCCTGGGAGCGCTGGTAATCTATCCCGCGCTCCACCAATCCATCGACCAGGCCGCCCTGGATGAAATGGGCAACATACAGCGGACGGTGCTGGACCTGATTCGTCAGGTCAGCGACGCCTCGATCAAGAATTATCTCCGCGGCGTGGGCGAAAAGAACCGGGACATCGTGGCCGCGTTGCAGCGTCTGAGCCAGGAGGGGGGGCTGGACGGGGAGGAGGCCAAGCAGCAGGCTGCCGCTCTCCTGACCAGTCAACACATTGGCACGACCGGGTACATTTACTGTCTCAATGGCGCGGGTGTGGTCCAGGTGCATCCGGTCGCCGCCTATATCGGCGACGATTATTCCCGCACCGCCACGGTCAAAACCATGCGGGCAAGCACGGAGAAGGCGGGATATATCGAATACGACTGGAAGCTGCCCATGGAGAATGAAAAGCGGAAAAAAGCCTTATATTTCGTCTATTTTGAGCCGTGGGACTGGTATATCTGCGTCTCCTCCTACCGGGAGGAGTTCGGCCAACTGCTCAACCTGAGCGATCTGCGCGCAAGTTTGGGCGCCATCCGGCTGGGCAGGAGCGGTTATGTCTCTCTTCTCGACCGAAAGGGCAATCTAATCGTCCACCCCCAGCTGGAGGGACAAAACATCCTCGAGGCGGACCAGACCACGGAACGGCCGATGATGGAGCAGATGATCGCGGAGAAATCCGGCATGATGACCTATACCTGGCAGGACCCTGGCGATCCAGCCCCGCGGCGGAAACTGGTGCTGTTCGATCATCTCGAAGGGATGGACTGGATCATCGCCACCACAAGCTACAGCGACGAATACTCCCGGCCGCTTGTTTCCCTGCGCAACTCTGCCACAGCCTTTGCGGTGGCTGTCTTTCTGCTGGTCGCCGTCCTGACCTTAATTGTTGGCGCCAGCATCGCAGCCCGATTGCGGTCCCTGACCGAGGCCTGCAGGCAGGGCGACCTGGGCAACCTGTCGAGCAGGCTGGCCATGCGGGGCGGAGGAGAATTCGCCACTCTGGCCGGGGTGCTCAATGCGTTTGTCGACAACAGCAACGCCGGTCTGCAGTCGCTGCAACGTGAGGTGGAGACATGCCGGCAATCAGTGGCAGCGGTTGGCGAGGAACGGGATCTGGCGGCGCACAAAATTGAGGCGCAGGCTCTCGAGCTGCGGCTTACCATGGAGCGGGCCGAGGCGGCCAATCAGGCCCGGTCGCGCTTTCTGGCCAACCTGGGGCACGACATCCGCACCCCGCTGAACGCCATCCTCGGCCTGGTTCACCTGGCGGTGGAAACCCGGGACGAGGCGCAGCGGCAGGGGTTTCTCCATACCCTGAAACAATCGGCCCAGGGGTTGCTCTGCGCCTTCAACGAGGTGCTTGATGTTGCCACGATCGAGGCCGGCCAGATCCAGTTTGACCACCACCCCTTCCGCCTGGGCCGGTTGCTTCATTCCCTTGCCGCAACCCTGCAGGTTGCAGCCGCCGAAAAGGGGTTGACGCTGAAGGTCATCGAAGAACCAGGTCTGCCGACCATGGTGGTTGGAGACGATCACCGCCTGCACCAAATTCTGGTCAACCTGTTGGGCGCCGCCATTGTCAGCACGGCCCGGGGCATCGTCACCCTCAAGGCAGGACCGGCATGGGAGCAGCGCGTCGAAGGTATGGCCTCTGTCCACTTCCGCGTCATTGCCACCGGCGCCGGCATCACGCCAGAGCAATTCGAGGAGATCTGCACCAGTTTCGAGCAGGCCGATGGTTCGTGCTTCCGCCAGTTTGGCTCCGGTGGCCTGTCCCTGGGCATCAGCCGGCAGCTGACCAGCCTCATGGGCGGGATCATGTGGGTGGATTGCCAGCCTGGCCAGGGCAGCACGGTCCACTGCGTGCTCGATTTTGAACCGGGCGGCACGCTTCCGGAGGAGCCCCGGACAGAAGCGACAATCGCCAGGTATGCGCCGGTCGAACGTCTTCGCATCCTCCTGGCCGACGACAATGAAATCGATCGCAGTGTCACTGCCCAGCTGCTCGGCGACCAGCACGAGGTGGCCACCGCCGCCCATGGTCTGGAAGTGCTTGCGGCGCTTCGCAGCCAGCGTTTCGATCTTATCCTCATGGACGTGCAGATGCCGATCATGGACGGTCTGGCCGCGACCGCCATCATTCGCGCCTTTGAACAGCGGTTGGCGTTGAGGGACCTGCAGCTGAAGGATTCGCTGGACAGTGCGCTTGCTCGCGATCTCGGCAGGCGCCTGCTCGGCGGCCATATCCCGATCATGGCCATGACCGCCAACACCATGGGCGGCGACCGTGAACGCTGTCTGGCCGCGGGCATGGACGGCTACCTGAGCAAGCCCTATGAACCGGCCCGGCTCAGCGGGCTGCTGTGGACGCTGATCGCCACCACGCGTTCGAGCAGGACGGCGCAGGCGTCGGATGGAGAAGAGAGGGCTGGCTGTGCCTTCGCCCCGCCGGTGCGCAGAGTGGAGATCGCTGCCCATTTCGTGCGGACCACCGGTTTGACGAGCGAGCAGGTCGAGCGGATCATGACCGCAACCTCCCTGGGTGTCGGCAACCATCTGGCCGCCCTGCGACAGGCCCTGTCCGCAAACGATCACCCGGCCCTGGCCAAAGCGGCCCTCGGCCTGAAAGATATCCTCGTGCGATGCGGCCAGACGCAGTGGGCGGGGCAGGCCGAACGGCTGCTCAACGCCGTGCTGACCGACAGCGACGAACCTTGTGGGGATTGGCTCGGCCAACTCGAGGAGGGCCTTGCCGAGCTGCTTGGCAAGGCGGCATGAACACCATCCGACTGGTTGCGGGCCAGGGAATGACGACAGGCAATATATTCCGGAATACCTGCGTGGAGGGATGAAAATGATGCTCTGCTTGGGCCATTATAAGGCTTTCGCGTCAACCATCATCGGGCGAGGCCGAGTCGATCGGCCGCCGGCCGTATCCCATGCAGGTGCATTATGGCCGCGGTGACGAAGACCAAGGCTACCGTGCTGTGCGTCGACGATACGCCGGCCAATCTCCTTCTGCTGATGGAACTGCTCAAGGGCTCTTATCGCGTCAAGACGGCGACCAACGGACCGCAGGCGCTGCAGATCGCGGCCACCAGTCCGCCCGACGTCATCCTTCTGGATGTGATGATGCCCGGCATGGATGGCTATGAGGTCTGCCGCCGCCTCAAGGCGGACGGGGCGACGCGGGATATCCCGGTGCTCTTTCTCACCGCCAAGACCGGGATTGAGGACGAGGCCTACGGCCTCGGTCTGGGCGCGGCCGATTATATCCACAAGCCGATCAGCCCGCCCATCCTCCTGGCCCGGGTCCAGCATCAGACGGCCATCAAGTTCTACAATCAGGACCTGCGGCTGCGCAACCGGTCCCTGGCGGATGAGGTCGCCCTCCGCATTTCCCAGATCAACCGGATGCAGGAGGCCACCATTATGGTGATCACCTCGATTGCCGAGTTCCGCGACGAGGAGACCGGCAACCATATCCGCCGCACCCAGGAATACGTGCGCCTGATCGTGGACAAGATGCGTTATGACCCGGAGTATGCGGCCTCGCTCGGCGACGAATTGGCTGCCCAGGTCGTCAACTCCTCGCCCTTGCACGACGTCGGCAAGATCGCCGTCCCGGATGCCATATTGCTCAAGCCGGGCCGGCTCACCGCCGAAGAGTTCGAGATCATGAAGCTGCACACGGTGCAGGGCGACCTGATCCTGACCCAGGCCAAGAAAAATCTGGGTGAGACAGGCGGTTTTCTCGAGGTGGCCCGGCAGGTGGCCCGGTCGCATCAGGAGAAATGGGACGGTACGGGCTATCCGGATGGACTGGCCGGCGAGGCCATCCCCCTGCCGGCCAGAATCATGGCAGTGGCGGACGTCTACGACGCGATCCGCAGCGAGCGGCCGTACAAGAAGGCGCAGAACCATGCCCAGGCCTTCGCCATTCTGTCCGAGTGCCGGGGCAGCCACTTCGACCCCAGGATCGTCGATGTCTTTCTCGCCTTCGACGCCGAGGTGCAACAGATCCGCGAACACTGGCAGGATTAGGCCGGCGCCGCCTGGCCAGCGTGCGGCAGTGTGGCTAGCCCCGCCCGGCTGTCGGTCGGCCCCGATCGACGAGGTAGTGTTCTTGAGAACGTGACGAGGGAGCATGAACTCCCTTCCAACTTTGGTCGCTGACACCAGCCCGTTGCCCATGTACCGCCATCGCGCACCCAGCAGCCCAGGCCGCCTCGAACCGACGGGAGCAATGTCCCGACGGGCGGCAAGGCCGCGCCTTCGAATCGCAACGTACTGTACGGCCTGGCTGATCGCCCTGCTGCTGATAGGTACGGGCTCGTCCGCCCACGCCAGGGTGGCGGTGATCAGCCACGAGGGACTTGCAGCCATGGATCAGACCGTCATAGGCCGCATCTTCACCGGCCGTATGGTCCAGGTGGGCGGGACAACCGTGCAGCCGGTCAATCTCAGGGCCGGCGACAGGACTCGCGGCGAGTTCCTTCGCGCCGTGCTTCAGCAGAGCGACGACGACTATGTCGCCTACTGGATTGTCCGTCGATCGATCGGCCGGGGTACGCCGCCGCCGGAAATGGAGGGCGCCCGTGAAGTGATGGCATTCGTGCAGTCCACCCCCGGCGCCGTTGGCTATGTCGATGAGGCGCTCCTTGGACCGGGGATCAGGGTGCTGTTCTTGCTGCCCTGAGGACTTCGCCTGCCCGACCTTCTTGCGCGCCCCGCCATTGCCCAGAAAACGAACGCGTTCCCAGCAGCTCGTTCTGATTCACGTCGCTGTGTCAAAACGAAACAGAAGCGCATCTTTGTTGTAAAATCAGCTGGTCAGCAACCCAGGGCTAGCCTGTGTTACAAAATGTACCAGATTGGCCGGGGCCTGGACAGGATCTGCAGTTGTTCGTAACATACTGTAATCAAACAATGTATTAAAATATTTCTTCTGGCTTGATAGTTGCTTTCCAGCAATCAAATGGACAGGCGTTGGCCCGTCCACTGCCGGGTTGCAGCGGCCTGGCGGTTTCCGCGCCACAGGCTGGCAGAGCCGATGAGCGCCGAACAGGGCACCACAGAAACAGGGGACGAAACGAGATGATACTTTTTCAATGGGATAAAAACCTGGAGACCGGCCTGGGCACGGTCGATCATCAGCACCGGAAACTGGTGGACATCGTCAACCGCCTTGGCTCCCTGATCGCTGACGACGACGACATCAGGTTGGTGAACAACATCGATGAGCTGTTCGACGATCTGGTCAAGTACACCCTCTACCATTTCACGGAAGAGGAAAAGCTGTCGGACCGCGCGAACGTGGACAGCCGCCACTGCGGCCCGCACCGTCGCGAGCATCAGCTTTTCGTCGAGGAGGTCGGCCTGATGTATCAGGGAATGGCCTCCGGCGGCGCGGACTACGGTCGGAAGCTGCTCGAGTACCTGCTCAACTGGCTGGTGTCCCATATCGTCGGCCTGGACATGGCCATGGCCCGGCAGATCCGGATGATCGGACGCGGCGTCGAACCGGCGGCCGCTTTCGAGGCCGAGGAGCAGCGCGAAGATCGGGCCACCAGTCTCCTCCTCAAGGCCCTGAAGAACCTGCTGGAGCAGGTCTCCAGCCGCAACCGACAGCTCGTGGCCCTCAACCAGACGCTCGAGCACAAGGTCGACGAACGCACCAGCGAACTGGCCCGGGTCAACGACCTGCTTGAGCAACAGGCCTTTACCGACGAACTGACCGGCCTGCCCAACCGCCGCCGGGCAATGCATATTCTCAACGAATTGTGGCGGAAGCCCACGGCCGAAGGCAGGTCCCTGTCCTGCATGCTCATTGACGCCGACGGGTTCAAGGAGATCAATGACACCTTCGGCCACGACGCCGGCGACGAGGTGTTGCGGAAACTGGCCTGGGAGTTGTCCTGTTCGGTCCGCAACGATGACTATGTCTGTCGCCTGGGCGGCGATGAATTTCTCATCATCTGCCCGGAATCGACGCCGGAAGGCATCCTCCATATCGCCAACCTGATACGGTACAGGATCGCCAACCTCACCTTCGCCTCGACCTGGGGCGAGTGGCAGGGCAGCATCAGCGTGGGTGCGGCCGTGCGCACCCCTGCGATGCTGAGCCTGGGCGACCTGATCAAGGCCGCGGATCTGGGTGTTTACGCAGCCAAAGCGTCGGGCCGGAACTGCGTCCGCATGGCAGCGGAGACGGACAACGTCGCCCAGGAAAAGGCGCCGTCCAATCTCCCGCGGCTCAACCTCGTCCGCTGAGCGGTGGGTGCATTGCCCATTAAAAAATATACAAAATTTATATTATATACAGTATTTTATATAGAATACACTTTTTCTTTGTTCCGGATTGTAGCACTTATGTAGCACGTTTTTTTAGGTTGTATCCTGCTGCGCTCGCCCGGTAAAGTGGCCCCTTCCATCTCCACACAAAGGAATATCGATTATGACACTGACAAAGGCTGGTATCGTAGCACGGGTCTACCGGGACCACCCCCAGCTGACCAGGGCCCAGAGTGCCGAAATTGTCGAAACTTTCATTTCGATAGCCAAGGCGGCCATGATTGCCGGCAACGACCTGTTATTGTCTGGGTTCGGAAAGTTTAAGGTCAAAAACAAGAACCCCCGACGTGGACGGAACCCACAGACGGGCGAAGAGGTGGAATTGCCATCTCGCCGGGTCGTGACCTTTAAACAGAGTGGCCTGCTCCGGGCGCGCATCAACGGCGAGTAGGGCGCAGAATTGCGCCGCGAGATGGCGGGCCGGGCGAAATTCTGCACACGGGTCGGAGCCCTTAAATTCAAGGACGGGTCAACGCGCCGATTTTTCAGCTGGTCGACGTCCCCATATCTGGGGTGGTGGGCGGGTGGCTGCTTCGGCGAGTGCGGCGGCCTGGTCGGGGGATTTGCTGAGTTCGATTAGGGCTCTGGTTGAAAACGGAAGCGCGTTTCCGTTTTGCCCAAAGTTCTGATAGATTGCGGTAGGTGCGAAATTATTTCGCACCAGATCACCGACAGGTTGGAAAATTCTACCGCGGTAGAATTTAACCAAAAAGCCCACAGCTGTGGGGATTTGCCAGGTTTGCTGAAAACGGCACTGCAGCGCCGTTTTGCCCAAAAGTCCAACGCGTTATACTTTTGCTCAGGCTGAAAACGGCAGTCGATTGCCGTTTTGATCGGAAATAATTTCTGGGCAGATACCGCTGGTTGAAAACGACAACGCGTTGTCGTTTTGCCCGGACCCCATAAAGTGGGATTTTCCCACCTTTCAGCAGGTCGATTCCCGAAAATCGGGGAGTCCAGGAAAATAAAAGGGCACGCCCACATGGAGGTGCCCCTTGCCTTTGCTTGCCTGAATGGGCAAGCAATCCAGATTTGGAGGTTTTCCCTAAAAAGGGGGAAAACCGTTGTATTCCCCGTCGCCCGGTATTTTCGCCCTTTTGGACGAAAACTACAAAGTCAGCCTCGCCCTCTTCCCCTTCTTGCCCGCGTTGACCACAGCGGTCAGGTCCTCAATCTTCGCCTCCAGCAGGTCAATCTTCGCCAGCAGGACCGCCAGCGCCGGCCCGGTGCCCTCTGGGTAGTGGTTGACGTTGACCTCTACCGTCCCGCAGTTCGTGGCAGTGACCACCGGGGCGTTGGCGCTATGGCGATGGTTGGTGACCGCCCCTTGCACTGATACCGATTCGCATCCGCTGGCGTTTACCACAGGGGATTGCACCGGGGACGATGCGGCCGCGCCCTTGATCTTGGCGGCCGGGGCGATGAGGTTACCGTCGCCGGTGGAGGTTTCCTTCAAGGGCGGTTGCCTCATTGGTCCACCTCAATGCGCATCTCTTTTGCCACCTGTTGGCACTGTTCCACGGTCTGGCAAACCATGGCAAGTTGTTCATCAGTGGCCTCCGGCCAATGCTTCCTGATCCTGTCCGGCAAGGTGCCAAGCTCGGCAACGATTATGGCCGCGGCCTTTTCAAGCGCCTGTTCAAGCAGGCCCACCGGGGCAACAAGTGCATCCTCGGCGTCATTCATCCGGCGCAGCTTACGGACCTTCTCCCTATCAATGGCTTCTGCCATGGGAGTGTTCGACTTGCCCAGGTCGCGCAGGAAGGTGATATACTCCTGAACTGCATCAGGTGGATATTTCCCGTTCGGTAAGCGGGTTATTCTTCCCTCTGCTGCAAGCTGGCTTATCCGACCGGGTGTGAGGTCGAGCAGTTCGGCAAGCTGTCTACCGGTCAATTCTGACGATTTCATGGGGCACCTCAAGTTTAGTGGTGATTTCAGTTTTGTGAATAGAAAACCCTCGGGGCGAGAAACCCCCTCGAGCGACCATCGCCTGACAGGACCCGGAGCGCCGGCATCGACAGAATATTTTGGGTCCTATCGGCCACTTGCGCCGAGGGCCGTTCACGCGCCCGCCCTGTGTCAATTTACTGACAATTCACTAGGGCAACATTAATTTCTCGGGACTAAATCACTGTGGAAATATTGAAAATCCCGGCCAGTGTTCGGATTGGGAGGTGAAGGCCCAATAGAGGCCCTGGCCGGGAAGCAAGCCTCTAACGTGCGCTGTCTCTTAAATACCGCAACTGGGGAGGCGAGGTGAGCGCTCATGGGAGTTGCGGTAAACGAGCCCATGCCCTCGCTTGTTCTCAAAAATAGCTGTGGCCGTAGGTACGGCTGGTGAGTGCCTTGTGGGAACCACAGCTAAACAGGCCCACTCCCCTGATTCGGTCTTACAACAGCGGCATGGAGCTAAACCGCAGGTTGGGAATTGTGGTCATAAGATCCACGACCGACCAGCCGGAGAGGGTGGCCTTTAACGCGTCCAGCCTCTTCAGTTCCTCGGCGTCCAGGTTGTGCCCAGCCCGAGCCCTGGCGGTCAATCGCTGATACTCAATGACCTTCATCTTAAGCCGGATGGTGTCGCCTTCCGTCATCGTGTTGTTCATGGCCTTACACCTCCGCTTCAGCCTCGGCGGGTATATCCTCGAGCACAATTCCTTGTTTGCGCAGAGCGGTTTTCAGTTCCTCTCTCTCGGCCTGCAACACACCTACGAGCTTGACCAGTTCGACCTGGCGCTTCTTCCGCTGGGCAATAGGGGGACCACACGGCGCCGGCCAGGGCATGCTTTCCAGATGATCCTTGACCGCCTTCTTGATGACGTCGGCGAATAGCCCGATGATGGCAACTGGAGCGATGAAGTTGTGGCCAGCGTCAAACATCCAGGGTTTCAACAACTCGCTGGGCGAATGGGTTTGCAGGGTCATCGGATCGCGTTCAAAAAGTATCGCGATCTCTCTGGATAGGTTGGCGGCATACTCTCCGCGGCCGGCGTCGATGCATTCGACCAGGTAGGCGTATGCATCATCTCGGGTCAGTGGCAACGTGGCCAGATTGTGCAACTCCTGTTCGGCTGCCTCGATGCGGCCAGTCAGCGTGTCATATTCGTCTCTGAACCCCTTGGTCATGCCCAGGATGCTCTTTAATTTGGTTGCAGTGATTCCCATGGCTTAGGCCCTCCACTCGTTGGAATTAGTCTTGCTGCACCCGCTCGCTACCGGGGCAAGCTTAATCTGTCCGGCCGCCTCGGCCTGTCGAAAGTACGAGTAACGCTCGAAGTCGCCGAACTCGGCCTGCAGGGTGTGGTCGCGATCGTACTCTCTCCGGAGGGCGGTCTCGGTGCTGCTGGTCTGGTTGGTCATTTGCTGGTTTCCTTTCGTTGTGTTGTTGATGCGTGTTAGCAGATCTGCCGGCGTATGGTTGTATTGCTTCAAGGCCTCCACCGTACATGCGCTGGCCCGGATCTCGGTTGCCCCGGTCACTTCATCGCAAAACCCGAGGGCTTGAGCCTCGGCCGCGGTCATCCAGGTCTCTGCCTCCATCAGCTCGTTGATCCTGGCGGTGTCCAACCCGGTCTTTCCCCGGTAGGCGGCCACAATGCCCAGACTTGTTTTGTCCAACATCTCAGCCGTCTTGCGAAAGTCGGAGGCATTGCCGGCCGCAATGGTCCAGGGCGAGTGCACCATCATCATAGCGTTTTCCGGCATGGTGACGGTGTCACCAGCCATCGCTATCACGGAGGCGATACTTGCGGCCAGGCCGGACACGGTCACTTCGACGCGGGCCCGGTGGCTCTTCAATGCGTTGTAGATGGCGAAGCCCTCAAAGACAGATCCGCCAGCACTATTCAGCGACAGTTTGATGGTGCTGGCATTGATGCCGCGCAGTTCCTCGATAAAGCTTTTCGCGCTGACACCGCCACCATCTGCGCTTTTACCGACGCCCTCGTATATGTCGATGGTGGCCACGTCGGCGGAATTTTGAACCTTGTACCAGCTCGCTTCTCTCTTCATCATTGCCCTGCGCTCCAAATTTTTGGTTGTTGTTTGGCGGTCCTGGTCTTGTAGCCCCTGGCCGCCTGGTGCCGTCTGATTTCGTCAATCGCATCTTTCAGGGATTGCACCTGGTCGGATAAAAAAAGCATGTAAGCCCGGATCCGGTGCAGTTCCTCGTCTTCTTGATTTTTCATTTCCTGCTCCATACTGCCGTCGTGGCGGTAGTGGTGGTTGTGGCCTTGCGGCCTGGTTTATATGTGGTCCGGCCGTCGCCGGTTGCGTTCATAGGGTGTCGTTTTCCAGTTCAATCTGGAACTTGCGCTTCAAGTGCGCCGGTACGGGCATGTCAGCCGATAACCCATCGCGATATTCTTTGATCTCGCACAGCGCCTCATGGACGATCTGAGGATGGATGCGGTCCCGCATAACGAGATGGACGACCAGGTTGAACAGCCACCTTGTTTTTTCCCTCGGAGACATTGCGACCACATGCGGGTAGCAGGCGCCGGTCGAACCCGAATAGCCAAAATGCTCGCCAGGATATTCCGGAAACCGGACCAGCTTGATGCGCCCAGTGGGGTGCAACTCGCTGGCTGCATTGTAGAGAATAAGTGTTCCGCTGAGTCTCACGGTCTGGCCCCCAAGGCAGTTTGGCAATTCAGTTTGGCAAGTTTTGCGCGGGTGGAAATGGCCAAACTGCCAAACTGAATGATTCCCACTTTAGCTTTAACATGCTGTTTTCGTTTAGTTTGGCAGTTTGGCAGTTTGGCAGTATATCCAGTATAGTATCTACCCCAAGCGCAGAACTGGGCCAAACTGGCAACTTCAGTTTGGCAGTTCATAGAAGTGGGCGTTCCTGTCGCCGACGAAATAAACAAGTGGCCTCCCTTGAGGTTGCTCGCTCCCTCTTGGTTCGCTGTGCTGCACGATCAATTTTCGAACCCGCTTGGAGGCCGCACCTGTCACATCGCAAACCCGCTCAACCAGTTGGCGCTGCAACACAGGCTCGCCGATCTCGCGGATATATCCGGTGGCCGACTCTATGATTTCATCGTCGGTAGCCACTGGGGTTGCTGAAACGGTCCTGTCCAAAACCGGCAATGGACTTGGGTAAAAGGTAATTTCCCGGTCTGGCGCTATATGGAAACTGAACGATTCAAAGATTCCGCGCACCTTGGCGTTTCGGTCCGGATCGACAATTGACGTTACGTCAATCCCGCCTCCCTCTCGCTTTTGGCGCTCAAAAATAATCAGTTCGTCTGTGTCGCTCCGAACGTCTCCAGTGCCTTCCGGGATCAGGCTTGGGTTTTCGCCCTCCCGCCGAGACCTCGGCGCAAAGCCAGGCGCAGTGGGGCTTGGCGAGGGGGGTGGCTTTTCGCGTGTGCCTACGTTATTGCAGCACGGTTTTTGACCTGCCGGATGCCGAAAACCTTGCGTGGAC
>JBGSPP010000078.1:0-18650 GCA_041738515.1 Desulfobulbus sp. | reverse complement strand
GGCAGCGGTGCTGCTGTGCCGGTCGCCGGTCGCGGGCCGCCCCTGCGGCGCCTGTCCGGGCTGCCTCCAGTTTCATTCCGGCAACCATCCGGACTTCCTGCGTATCCGCCCCGACGGAGCTTTTATCAAGATCGACCAGATCCGTGCCTTGAAGAAGGCCCTGCAGTTCGCGCCCCTGGAAGGCTCTCGCCGGATTGTGCTGCTGGAGGAGGTGCAAAGCATGCGCCGCGAGGCCGGCAACAGCCTGCTCAAACTACTGGAGGAGCCGCCCGAGGGCAACCTGCTGCTGCTCATCGGCAATGCCGCCGGCTCGCTCCTTGGCACCATTGTCTCCCGCTGCCAGGTCATTCCCTTCGCGCCCCTGCCCGTGTCGCTGGCGGCCAGGATCGTCCAGCGCCACTGCCCCGACATGACGGCCGAGGATTGTCAGGCCTTGGCCGCGCTGACTGACGGCTGCCCGGGACAGGCTCTGGCCATTGACGCCAACGGCTTTCTTCCTCTGTACCGGCGCCTGATCCAGGCCCTGATTGCCACCCGGATCGGCCTGGGGGGCCCAGGTCGAGGCGGCTCTTGCCCTCGCGGCTGAGCTTGCGGCCAGCAAGGAGGGGGAGCAGGCGCTGCTTGGCCTGCTGCGCATCTTTTGGAAAAACGCCATGGCCGCCGCAGTCAATCCCGACTGCCAGCCATTCTCCTCCGAGGTGCTGGCGGCAAGAGAACGCTGGAATTTACAACAGCTTTCTGATAAGATCAGCGCGATTGACCGTGCAGAACAGGCCTTGGCGAGAAACTGCAACCGCGGCCTGACCAGCGAGGTGTTGCTGCTGGATCTGTTCGACTGCCGCCTCCCTTCACCGTAGACACCCATGACAGAACCGCAGACCGGGCCGCAGCCCGTCGATCCACCCCGCAGGCGCGAGGGCGGCGGCGAGGAAGCCCTGGAATATTATAAAATCCGCTTCCGCGCCCAGGGGCAGGAATTCACCGCCAGTGCTCTGGACGCCGATCTGGTTCGGGGCGACCAGGTGATGGTGCGCACCGAACAGGGACCGGAACCGGCGGTGATCGTCGGCCGCTCCGGCTGGCTGGTGGCTCTCGGCTTCGAGCCGCCGGTCCATTACCGTATCCAGCGGCGGGCCAACGCTGAGGAAGGGATGAAATACCAGACCCTGCCGCTGCTGGAGCAGGAGGCCTTCCGCATCTGCCGGCAGCGGATCGAAGCCCTTAAGCTGCCGATGCACCTGGTGCGGGTGGAGCGTTTTTTCAACGGCTCCAAGATCATCTTCTATTTCACCGCCGAGAGCCGGGTCGATTTTCGTGAACTGGTCAAGCTGCTGGTGCAGGAGTTCCGTACCCGGGTGGAGATGCGCCAGATCGGCGTCCGCCACGAGACCCAGATCACCGGAGGTCTCGGGGCCTGCGGCCGCGAGCTGTGTTGTACCACCTTCCTCACCAAGTTCGACTCGGTGTCGATCAAGATGGCCAAGACCCAGGACCTGCCGCTCAATCCGGCCAAGATCTCCGGGGTGTGCAACCGCCTGCTCTGCTGCCTGACCTACGAGTACGAGACCTACCGCACCATGAAGAAGGGGATGCCCCGGCCTGGCCGCTCCATTGTCTTCGAGGACAAGACCTACCAGGTCACCCGCCAGTGGCCGCTGCTCGGCACGGTGACCGCCGTCTCCAGCGAGGGCGAGGAGCGCGTCTTCTCCGAGGAGGAATGGCGGGCTGCCGACCCCATGCCCAAACCCGTAGGCCGCAAGGGACAGGGCAAGAAGGGATCGTCGAGACGGGGCAGCATCGACATCTGGGGCGTCCAGGAGACGACGGAGGAAGAGTGACTCCCTCCTCCGGCCGTCTGCCGGTCGCCGACCCGATTTCCCGCCAGCCGTGACTGCGGCGCGCCAGCGCCGGCCACCTGGGCCAACATCATCTTACCTGCGAAATTATGCTCACCTACGTCACAACTCCAATCTATTACGTCAATGCCATGCCCCATCTGGGCCATGCCTACACCACCATCGTCACTGATGTCTACAGCCGCTTCCGCAGGCTACTCGGCGACGAGGTCCGTTTCCAGACCGGCACCGATGAGCACGGGGAGAAGATTGCCGAGGCAGCGGCCAAAGCCGGCGAGACGCCCCGGCAGTACGCCGACCGGATCGCATTGACCTTCCGTGAGACCTGGCCGCTGCTCTCCATTGAGCCGGATCATATCATCCGCACCACCGACGCCGACCACGTCAGCACCGTGCAGGCCATCTTGCAGTTGGTGCACGACCGGGGCGACATCTATTTCAGCGAGTACTCAGGCTTGTACTGCAAGGGCTGCGAGCGGTTCCTCACCGACAAGGAACTGGTGGACGGGATGTGCCCGGACCATTTGGTGGAGCCGCTGCCGATCAGCGAGCAGAACTATTTCTTCCGCATGTCCAAATATCAGGACAGGCTGATCGACCACATCAAAGCCAACCCGGAGTTCATCACCCCGGAGCGCTACCGCAACGAGGTGCTCTCCTTCCTGAGCGAACCACTGGAAGATCTCTGCATATCGCGGCCGACCTCGCGTCTGACCTGGGGCATCCCGCTGCCCTTTGACGATAAGTTCGTCACCTACGTCTGGTTCGACGCCCTGATCAACTACCTCACTGGCATCGGTTACCCGGACGGGCCGGAATTCCGCAAATTCTGGTCCGTGGCCGAACATGTCATTGCCAAGGACATCCTCAAGCCGCACGCTATCTACTGGCCGACCATGATCATGGCCATGGGCCTGGAACCCTACAAAAGACTGCACGTCCACGGCTACTGGAACGTCGATGCCACCAAGATGTCGAAATCACTGGGCAACGTGGTCAGGCCCCGGGAACTGGCCGAGACCTACGGCATCGACACGGTGCGCTATTTTGTCCTGCGGGAGATGAGTTTCGGTCTGGATTCCTCGTTTTCCAGCGACGCCATCCTGGCCAGGCACAACGCCGACCTGGCCAATGACCTGGGCAACCTGTTTTCCCGGTCCCTGACCATGATCGACAAGTACGCCGGCGGGAGGGTGCCGGTGCAGGGTGCGGCGGCGCAAACGGACAGCGACCGCGAACTGCGGCAGGCGCTGGTCCAGATGCTGGCAGTGTACCTGGAAGAGATGCATGGGTTCCGCTTCCACAAGGCCCTGCAGGTGGTGTGGGAGGTGATCGGATTGATGAACCGCTACATCGTCGCCAATGCACCCTGGGAACTGGCCAAGGATTCGGTCCAGGCGAAACGGCTGGACACGGTGCTGGCCCTCCTGGCCGAGAGTTTGTGGACGATCGCGGTGTTGCTCAAGCCGGTCATGCCGGCCACGGCGGCCAAGATGGCGATGGCCCTGGGGATGGGCGAGCCCTTTGCCAGGGTGACCCTGGAGCAGTTGGGGGGGGGGCAAGCCATGACCGCAGGCGCGGTGGTGGACAAGGGGACCCAGCTTTTTCCCCGGGTAGAGATGAAGGCCGCGCCAGCCCCGGTCAAACAGCCGGCTGCGGCCAAACAGCCGGCCCCAGCCAAGGCCGGCATGTCGAAAAAAATCCCAACACCAACCTCAGGCCCGGGTGAAGGGTTGATTGGCTTTGACCAGTTCAAGGCGGTCGAGCTGCGGGTGGCGGAGGTGGTGGCCGCCGAACGGGTGGCCCGGTCGGAACGGCTGCTCAAGCTGACCTTGCGCGCGCCCGAGGAGCGGACGGTTGTGGCCGGAATCGCCCTGTTCTACACCCCGGAGGAACTCATCGGCCAGCGGGTGCTGATTGTCGCCAACCTGCAGTCCGCCAAGCTGATGGGCATCACCTCCCAGGGGATGGTGCTGGCTGCCAAGGAGCCGCAACCGGACGGCTCGGATCGGTTGGTGCTGGCCACGGTCGCCGGGCCCATCGCCCCTGGCAGCCGGGTGTCGTGAAACGCTGTTTGCACAATGAGCAGTCACGTTATTCTTGATCGTGGCCGCCGAGCAAGGCGGGCGGTCTCTTCTTTCCCTCTGTTTTCAGCAGGTACGCATCATGTTCATGCTTGGTAATTTTATCAAGGCCATCGCCGATCTGATTAACTTTGTCCTCGGCGCCTACATCTGGGTCGTCATCGCCCGGGCGGTGATCTCCTGGGTGAACGCCGATCCCTACAACCCCATCGTCCGCTTCCTGCATCAGGTGACCGATCCGCTGCTGGCGCGGATCCGCAAGGTGGTGCCGATCATGGGCGGGCTGGACCTGAGCCCCATGCTCCTCATCCTGGTGATTGTCTTCCTGCAGAATTTCCTCGTGCCGACCCTGCGGCAGATCGGCATGGGCCTGCAGTAAGGCCCGATACGGCCGCACCCTGTCGGGTCGCGCAGTCGATGCCCTCTTTCGTGGATCTGCCCTGCCTGCAGCCGTTGCCGGATGGCAGTCTGCTCCTGCGGCTGCATGTGCAGCCCCGGGCCGCCGGCAATGGGCTGGTCGGTCTGCAGGGCGACGCGCTCAAACTTCGCCTGACCACGCCGCCGGTGGATGGAAAGGCCAACAAGGCGGTACTGGCCTATCTGGCCAAGGCCTTTAACCTGCCCAAATCAGCGTTGGCCATTCGGAGCGGCCAGCAGAGCAGGAGCAAGGCGGTGCTGATCCGCGGTGCGGACGAAGCGCGGGTGCGGGCCGTGCTGACCGACCTGCTCGTCTCGGCGAGCACCTGAATCCATGCCGCAACCGAAACCCACACCACCGGACCGAAGGCCGCCGCCGATTCGATCCCTGTTCCTGGCCGTGGTCCTGACCCTGGCGCTGCTGGCAGTGCTTGGCCTGTTGGCCATCCGGCAGGCGGACACGGAGCTGGACCCCAGCCAGAAACAGCCACCGACCCCCCAGACGCGGCAGATCGAGCGCGACAGCCTGCGCTCTGACCGGGGACCAGGTTCCTGAAACCTTCTCAGCGCACAAGCGCAGGAGGCCCAACGATGAAGAAAATCGTGCTAGCCAACTGGAAAGCCAATTTGTCGCCGGAACGGGCGATGGCCTGGTGTGATGCCTTCGCCGCTGCTGTTCGTCCGCCAGGCGGGGTAGAGGTGGTGCTGGCCGTCCCGGCGTTCATGCTCGAACAGGTGCACGCGCGGACGCGAAAAATAGCCGGTATCGCCCTGGCGGCTCAGGGGCTGTCTCCCTATCCCCAGGGCAGCTACACCGGCGCCGTGCCGGCAGCCTGGCTGCGGGGACTGGTACGTTACAGCCTGATCGGCCATCGGGAACGAAGGAAGTATTTCCACGAAACGGTGCAGGATGTGGCGCGGCAGGGCTTTGAGTCGCTGGCGGAGGAAATCCAGCCCATCGTCTGTGTCGACAGCGCACTCTTGCAGCAGCAGGCCGCCGCCTTTGCCCGCGAGGAGATGGACCGGCTGATCTGGGCTTTCACCCCGGAAACCCTAGTGGGACTGGAAATGACGCGAGACACGGCCACCATCGGAGCGGAGGTTGCCGAGGTCGCACGCAAAACCGACAACCGGCCGGTGCTCTATGGCGGCGGGGTGACTCCGGCCAACGGCCAGAACATCTGGTCGCTGTCCGGAGTGTCGGGCATCATGCTCGGCCAGGGCTGCCTGGATGCGACCGCCTTTGCCAGGTTGGTGAATCAGCTGTAATTGCCAGTATTCCTCTGAGAGTTACATCGCCAGCAACCGGCGGATGCGCTCCTCCATGGGTGGGTGGGTGGAAAACAGTCCGGCAATGGCGCCGCCCCGGAGCGGGTTGACAATGTACATCTGGGCCGAGGCCGGGTTGACGTTCATCGGCCGCTGCTCGTTGTAGTTGGCCAGTTTGTTCAAGGCGCTGGCCAGGGATTTCGGGTGGCCGCAGATATCGGCCCCGGTGGCGTCAGCGATGTACTCTCGGCTGCGGGAAATGGCCATCTGGATGAGCGAGGCGGCCAACGGCGCGACGATCATCATCAGGATCATGGTCAGGGGATTGCTGCCGCCTTCCTCGTCGCTGCGGCTGCCGCCGAAAAACATGGCAAAGTTGGCCAGATAGGAGATTGCCCCGGCCATGACCGCGGCAATCGAGCCGATGAGGATGTCCCGGTTCTTGATGTGGCCCAGTTCATGGGCAATCACCCCCTCCAACTCGCTGCGGTCAAGCACCTGCATGATGCCGGTGGTCACCGCCACGGCGGCGTGTTCCGGATTGCGGCCGGTGGCAAAGGCGTTAGGGGTGTCGTTTTCGACCACGTAGACCCGGGGCTTGGGCAGCCCGGCCCTGGCGGCCAGGGAGGCGACCAGACCGTGCAGGTCCGGGGCTTCGGCCTCGGATACCTCACGGGCGCCATTCATCGCCAGCGCCATCTTGTCGGAATTCCAGTAGGCAAAGAAATTCAGGCCCAGGGCCATGAGCAGGGCCATGGTCATGCCCTGCTGCCCGCCCATTGCCTGACCGGCAACCATGAACAGGGCGGTGAGGGCGGCCATGAGCATTGCGGTTTTCATGGTGTTCATCGAAGGACTCCTTTTATAATGGTGATGCAATAGGCCGATATCCGGCGGTTTTCTCACTGGCCTACACCATAATCCGCTTCCGGCTCCAGTCAAGAAGGGGAAAGCAGGCCCCGGCCCCTTTCCCCTTGTCGCTTCTCCTGGAAGCGAATGCTCACCTGCCCGGTTCAGGCCAGCATCGCCAGCATGGCCTGGATAAGCTTGTCCGCTCCCTCGGCGATCTGGTCGACCCGCGAGTTGAGCATGTAGCAGGGGGTGGAAACAATCCTGTTTTTCTCGTCGATGGTTATTTCCCCCTGCCAGGTGGGGATGTGTTTTGCCCCCATGGCGGTCAGATTCGCGGCGGTGGCAGCGTCCTGGCCAATGGTCAGGTCTACTCCGCCCAGCACCTTGGCCAGGATGACCGGGGCGATGCACAGTGCACCGATGGGTTTGCCGGCGGCGTGCATGGCCTTCACTGCCCGGGAGACGTCGGCGTTGACCGTGCATTTCGGGCCGTCGAAGGCATAGCTGCAAAGGTTCTTAGCGGCGCCGAAGCCGCCCGGGATGACCAGGGCATCAACCGCATCGGCTGAGAAGGTCGCGAGCGCGGCGACCTTGCCGCGGGCGATGCGGGCGGATTCGATGAGCACGTTGCGCTGTTCCTTCATCTCCTGGCCGGTGATGTGGTTGAGGACATGGTGCTGTTTGACGTCCGGGGCATAGCAGTGGAACTCGGCCCCGTATTTATGGATCGCCAGCAGGGTGAGGGTCGCCTCGTGGATTTCGGCCCCATCCTGATGACCGCAGCCGGAAAGGATCACCGCGAAATTCTTCTTCTGCATTACAGCCTCCATGGCATCGTTGTGGGACTCGATTGGACCGGACCGGCCGATGGCAGGCCGCCCGGAGGGGTTCATTCCAGGGTGTAGATCGCAGGAAGATTGCGGTGCCGTTGGTCGCAGTCGAGACCGTAGCCAACGAGAAACCCCCTGTCGAGGGCGAATCCGGCGTACTCGACCTCGATCGCCGCGGTCCGCCGTTCTCGTTTGTCGATGAGCGAGCAGATGCGCACCGATGCCGCGCCGCTCGATCGGAAATGATCCCGCAGCCAAGCCATGGTGGCGCCGGTATCGACGATATCCTCCACCAGAAGCACGTCCTTGCCGTGCAGATCAATCTCGGGTTCCTTGGTCAGGCGGATGATCCCGGAGGACTCGGTGCCCGAGCCGTAGCTGGCCACCCGGATAAAATCGATTTCCAGGTCCAGCTCAATCGCCCGGCAGAGGTCGGCGGCAAAGATAAAAGCGCCGTTGAGCACCCCGAGCAGGACCAGTCGCCGGCCGAGGTAGTCCTGGGTGATCTGCCGCCCGAGTTCGCCAATCCGCCGATGAATGGCGGTTTTGCCAAGAACCTTCTTTCGCCGCACCTGGGGGGGACTGGTCATGCCCGCAACTCCGTGGTCAGTTGGCCTGCCACTGCTTGAGCAGGGCCTCGGCTTCCTTCCGCTCGTCAAAGGCCTGGGTCTTGGCCAGTGCCTCCCGCAATTCCTCGATCGCCTTGTCTTTCTGGTTGTCGCCATACATGGCCATGGCCAGGTGGTACTGGAACACCGGCATGTCGGGACGGGTTGCAGTGGCCTGGGCAAATTCGGTGCGGGCCAGGCCAAAGGAGCCGCGTTTGTAATGGACCATGCCCAGGGTATCTATAATATGTGCGTCATCGGGCAGAGCCTGTTTGGCGGTCAGGGCCAGGCGTAGAGCCTCACCCAGATCCGGTTGGGCCTCATGGGCCATGATCCAGGCGAGATTATTGGCGGCGGGGGCGAAGTTACCATTGATTTTCAGGGCTTCCTGATACTGCTTCTTGGCCTGGTCCAGTTCCTTGCGTTGCTCGTAAATGGCGCCCAACCCCATATGAGCCTGGAGCTTGTTGGACCCCGAGGCAAGGAGTTTGTTGTACTCGTTGATGGCCTGGTCGGTCTTCTGCAGGCGCTTGTAGATGGCCGCACTCAGCGTGTAGGCAGTCATATTCTGGGGATCAAGCTGCTGGACTTTCTGGGCCAGTTGCAGGGCCTCGTCGGGCTGATTTTCGGCCATCAGCATGGTGGCTAGCAGCAGCAGGTTGCCCGGGCTGTCCGGGGCGGCCTTGACCTGATCCCTGACCAGCTTGATCAGCTCGTCCTTCGACTTGCCCTTGGTCTGGTAGATGCGGGCGATGTTCACCAGCGCCGGGGTGTTGCCGGGCTGCAGGGCCAGCACCTCCTGAAAGGCTTTGAGCGCCTTGTCCGGCTCCTTTTTCCCCTGATAGGCCAGGCCGAGGCTGCCTAGAATCTCGATGTTCTTGGGCGCTTTGGTGTTCATGTCCTCGAAGATCTTGACGGCGTTGTCGAACTCCTTGGACATCAAAACGCCCTTGGCGAACAGCAGGGCCGCCGGGAAATTGCTCGGCTGAAGTTTGAGAGCGATAGCTGCCTCTTTCTTCGCGTCATCGAATTTCTGCCCCTGAAGGTGGAGGAAGGCCAGGGTGGTGTGGTATTTGGAGTTGCCGCGGTCATATTTGACCGCTTCGGTCAGGCTGCCAAGCGCCAGTTCGGTCTCCTTCTGCCCCATGTGGGCCAGTGCCTTGGTAAAATGGGCGTCAGCCCATTGGGGGAAATCCTTGACCAGGCCAGCCAAATGGGTGATCGCCTCCTGGGTCTTGCCCTCCTTGACCAGGAACTTGTATTTGACCAGCAGGGCACCCTTGTTCCCGCTCTCTTTGGCCAGCACCTCGTCCAGGGTCTTTTGGGCCAGGTCGAATTTCTTGTGCTCGAAATAAAAATCAGCCAGCCGGGCCTGGACGTCTAAGGGTTTTTCCGCGATGGCCATGGCCTCCTTCAAGATCGTCTCGGCCTGGTCGAGCTTGCCCTGCTGCTCATAAAATTCGGCCACAACCAGCCGCAAGCGACTGTCCTTGGGGAAGAGCGTCAGAGCCTCGTTGAAGACCGCCTCCGCCTTGTCCAATTCGCCGGCTTCACGGTGGATGGCGGCCAGGATCAGGCGGGGCTCGGCCTGGTCCGGAAATTTGCCGATCATGGTGCGGATGATGGCCAGAGCCTGGTCCCGTTTGTTGTTGTTATAGTAGAGGGAGAGAAGCATCTGGTAGTTGGTGGGCTTGTCCGGTCCCGCCTCGATCGCCTTCTGCAAGGCGGACTCCGCAGCCTCCGGATTTTTCTGCGCCATCAGCACCCGGCCCTTGATCAGATAGAGCCGGTCCAAAGCGGGCTGCAGGGCCAGGGCCTTGTCGATGGTCACCCCGGCCTCGTCGTTCTTGCCCTCGATCACCTGGATGTTGGCCAGCAGGGCCAGGGCATCGATATTCTCCGGATTAGTTGCGAGAATCTCCTCGGCATGCTTCTTGGCCCCGTCCTTGTCCCTGCTCATGAGGAGAAATTCGGCGGTTTTCAATTTAGCATCGACATTGGTCGGGTCGAGGCTCGCGACCCGCTGCAATTCATTGAAGGCATTCTTGGCGTCCCCGTTCTTCAGGTGGATCAGGCCAAGCTGATAGCGGGCCTCCGCATATTTGGGATCGAGTTGGATGGCGTTGCGGAGCTCGATGGTGGCGGCGCTGGGATTTTTCTCTTCCAGATAGACCATCGCCTTCTTGTAATGAGCGACCTTCTTTGTTTCCGGGTCCCCGGAGCAACCAAAGAGAACAAGGCCGATCAGCACCAGGGCCAGGATCGAGGTGGACGCTGAAATCAGTCGCATGACAACACCTTTATGCTTGAGGGGAAAGGAACGGGCCGGGTTACCTATTAATCTTACCGAGACCGCCGAGGTATTCCTAGAAAAAGTTCGGTTTTTTTGCTGGGTGTGCTACAGTGGAGAAGAGTTTTTACAGGAAATCAAGCGCTGTCGTGACGATTATTCAGGAGGAGGAAGGTATGGGTGCAAAAAGGCTTGGTCTGAAGATGGTTTGGACATTGGCGCTAGTGCTGATCGCGGTGCAGGGTGCTTTCGCGGCGCAGTCGACAGCTGATGCCGTGGCCGACGACAAACTGAAGGAGCAACTGCGCAGCGAGATCGTCGGCGCCACGGTGTTTCCCGGGGAAGAGAAAGAGTATGTCATCGGTATTGGCGATGTCCTCGGGGTGAGCATATATGGAGAAGGCGACATGGCCGCGACGGCTTCTCCAGGAGCGGCAAGGCCTGATGGGGAAGGCAAGCAGCAGGCCAGCGGCATCGTGGTCCGCATGGACGGTCGTATTTCCCTGCTTCATGTGGGCGATGTCAACGTGGTGGGGATGACGCTCACCCAACTGGCCGACTACCTAAAGAAATTATTTGCCACCGCCTACTCCGATCCCATTGTCACCGCAGTGCTGATCCAGAGCAACAGCCGCCGGTACACCGTCATGGGCCAGGTGGCCAAACCTGGCGTGTTTTCCCTGGAGTACCCGATCACCGTGGTCCAGGCCGTTGCTCGGGGCGGTGGCTTCAACGAGTGGGCCAGTCACGACCTCACCGTGGTCAGGGCCGGCGACGGCGTGAAGACCTCGGCTGGAAAGGGCGGTGAGAGCACCATCAAGATCGACTACGACGACATCGTCAAGAGCGGCAAACTGGATAAGAACGTTTACATTCAGTCCGGTGACATCATCATTGTCCACTAACGCCTGGAGGAGAAGGTCATGGCACATCTGAAACAGAGGGGAGCTGTCCTGCTGGCACTGGCATGCCTCTGTGGTTCGGGGCAGGCCTGGGGCCGCCAGAATATCGCCATCGGAGAAATTTCGGTGGGGTATGATTATCAGGAGCGTTCCTACGACGACAACGACGTTGATACGGTGCGGGGGAGGGCAGTGACCACGGACGGCACGACCGAGGCTGTTGTCCTTACCCCTGCGTCGCGCCTCAATGAAACGAACGAGGGCGACACCCGCAGCCTGTTCGTCACCCCCCGGGTCCGTTTTTCCTCCAAGGATGTGGCCGACCTGTTTGAATTCACCTATGCCCCGACCTTTTCCTACGACGAGATCGACAGCAGCAGCGACGTCGGTCACGACCTCAATTTGCTGGGCGAACGGTACATTACCAAGGACTGGCTGGTCCGGGCGACGGACAGCTATTTCTATGGTGAGGACCCCCAGACCGATTACCAGCGGCAAGGTGAAGCGATTGTTTCCGCGACCGAGGCGCAGCCCGCTGCGCCAACGGTCGGCGCTGGCCAGGAGGAGGCGGAACTGCGGCAACTGACCGATGAGTACGGACGCAGCAAATACTGGCGAAATGACTTCGGCCTGAGCACCGAGTACACCTACGCCCAGGATTCGGTTGTCGGGCTTGGGTATAATTATGGCGTCCTACGCAACGTCGATGACGAGGGAAATGACGACTATGATGACTATGATCGCCATGAGGCGACGGGCCGGCTTTCGTACCGCATCAACACCCAGTGGAGCGCCGAGACCGAACTGGCCTACGTCAAGGGGCTCTATGACGAGACGGAGATCACGGAGGTCAGGGTAACCCAACCGGAGCCAGTTGTGCCGGTGAACAACGACAGGGATGACTCGGACGAGGATTCCGAGCGCGAGCTAGAACCTGTGGAGCCCCCGGAACCGATCATCACCTCAACCACCGAGGAGTTGAACGACGATTTGGTCGAATACCATGGGCGGTTGCGCGTGAATTACAATTGGCGCACTCACGATATATTTTTCGGCCAGTATTCCTATCAGGGGACCGACTACGAGTCGCCGCTGGACGAGGATTCCGTCATTCATCAAGGTACGCTTGGCTGGGAGCACGATTTCAACAACCGGCTACGCATGACTCTGTCGGGTGGTCCCACCTTGGTCACCTACGACGAGAGCCCCGATGAGACCGGGTACAACGCCTATGCCGGCCTGACCTATGCTTTTCCGCAATCCTTGCTGAGCGCTCACACCTCTTACAACACTGAGTTTGATAATTTCGATGGCCGCCGTTCCGGTTTGAGCAAGGTCTGGCGGAGCGAAATCGGCTTTACCCACCAGTTCTCTCCCTCTTGGCAGGCAGCATTAATCGCCGGGTACGAGCAGAGCGACCATGACGAACCCTATGAGGACGAGATTGTGGTGGTTCTGGAGGGAGACAGTGATGCCACGGCGATCGATCTTGCCGCCAGGGAAGGGGATCATTTCAGCTACCGGGAGGAAACCTGGGACGCAGGTCTGACCGTGCGTTACAGTTTCTTGCGCTGGTACACCGCCTCGCTCTCCTACCGCTATGCTGATTATCAGTCGGAAGTGGACCAGGATTACGACGAGCACCGGGTCATGCTGACGTTGACAGCGGCCAAGGAGATTTTCCGCTGGTGAGGGCTGGGGGACTCAAGGCGTGGTGGAAAGGGTGTCCAAGGCATCTTGGGACGAGCGCGGGTCCGCGAGCCGATGCGGAGATACGAAATGGAATTACCAATACAGGAGTGATCGCTTGCCCGGCTCGATGATGCGCATACTGCCGCTGCTGGCGCTGTGTCTGTCCATGCTGGCCCCAGCCCGGAACGCCCTTGGTTTCGACACCTCCAAGGACACTTGGTCAATGCTTGCCGGCTACGGCCAGAGCATCCCCGGTTGGGGCGACACCACCGAGCGGGTGGAGACCATCGATCTTGTCCCCCGCTACGGCCATCTCACCTTTGGCGATCTGGGTTCCGGCTGGTATGCCGGCGACTACCGCACCCTGATAGAGCTGCCCGTGCAGCTGGTGGCCAGTCCGGACGAGTCGGCCATGGTCGGGATGAACTTCCTCGCCTGCTACACCTTCACCGCCAATGCCACCTGGCGGCCCTACCTGTTCGGCGGCGGCGGCCCGGTCTACAGTTTCGCCGACATTCCCGGCATGGGGGCCGAGTGGAACGGCAACTACCAGTTCGCGGTCGGGGCCGAGTTGCCGCTCGAGCAGGCCCGCTCCCTGCTTTTCGAACTCCGCTATCACCACATCTCCAACGCTGGCGCCGAAGAGCCCAACGTGCCACTCAACTCGATCAAGTTCCTGATCGGCTATTCTTTCTGACCGGCGCCGGCCGGTGATTCAGTCCTTGCCGCAGTTGCGCCAGCAGGTGGGGTCCGAGGCCAGGTAATCGCCGGTGAGCTGGAAGGCCGCGCCCCGGCAACCGTAGCATTCGGCGCTTCTGTCGCAGGCGGCGCATGCTCCCTTGATGGTCTGCCGGTAGTCCTTGAGATCGCGAATCACCCGGTGCTGGAGGATGTCGGCCAGCCGCCGTTCGCGGATCGAACCCAGGGGGATGGTCACCCCGACGCAGGGCATGACCTCGCCCCGCGCGTTGACCAGGCAGGAGACCTGATGGCGCATGCAGCGGTTGCCGACCAGCGGCGGCTGCGGCTCCCAGGCGCGGCCGAATTGTTCCCGGTCGATGGCCGCGAGGCGCTGGAACAGGTTGCGCAGCTCTGCCGGCTCGACCTGGAGCCAGGGATTGTCCAGGGCGTTGGCCTGGGGGGTGAGGATTTCGAAGTACGGTTCGATGCCCTGCTCGCGCAGCCACTGCCAGAGGGCGGGCAACTCGTCGATGTTCTGGCGGCAGATGATGGTGCTGGCGGCCAGGAACAGCTCCGGCGAAGGGTAGCCGGCCCGGTGGAGGTTGTCCAGGGCCTGGGCGATTATGCGGAAGGCGCCTTTTTTGCCTGCCAGCCGATCCTGCACCGCCTCGTCGCGCGAGTTCATCTTCACCACCACCCGCACCCGATGGCCTGCCAGCACCTGGGCCAGTTCCGGGGTGATGCCGCTGCCGTTGGTGAACATTTCGACGGCAAAGCCGCAGTCGGCAAGGAAATCGAGCATCTCCACCAGGTGCGGGTAGATCGACGGCTCGCCGCCAAGAAGGATGATCTTGCGCGCCCCCAGCGCCCCGGCCTGGATGAGCACCTCTCTGATCTCGTCTCGGCTCATCTCGTCCGGTCCGGCGGTGCGGTCCTCGACGTAGCAGTAGGCGCAGCGGAAGTTGCAGTCCCGACTGAATTCGATCTCCATGGACAGCAGCCGGTCGGTCGCCGCCGCTTCGCGAATCTCCGCCTCGGTGAATTCCAGATTATACAGCTGCATCCTTCCCGTACCCCTCCAAATCCCTGAACTCGTTCATCCGGCGCCAGCGCTCGACCTCCCGCCGGTAGCGCCCCTCCCAGCCACCCTTGCGCATGATCCGCCCGTAGTGCAGCTTGAGCAAGGGTTTGAATGCAAACCGCCAGATTGAAGTCCAGAGGCGCCCCTGCCGTCGCGCCGGTTCGGGCGGGTTCCACCAGCCGAGCACCACCTGGCGCTGATACCAGAACTGGTACTGGAGTTCCTCGGCGCTCAGGTGGCGGGTGCGCACGTTGGCCCAGAGGCCGTTGTATTTTTTCAGGTCTTCGGCATTATCGACCAGCCCCTCAGCCATAAGGCTGTCGCGCATTCCGGTCTTGGGATAGGGCGTCAGGATCTGGCAGTAGGCGGCGTCGGCACCGATGGAACGGAAGAACTCGTAGTTCTCGCGGATCGAGTCCACATTGTCGTCGGGAAAGCCAAAGATTAATCCGCCGATGACCATCATGCCGTACTTGTGGCAGTGTTCGATGGCCTTGCGCGAGGCGGCGACGATGTCGCCCTTGCCGGCGGCGCTCAGATTCCTGGCCGAGCCGTTCTCAATCCCGAGGAATACCGACCGGAATCCGGCCCGGGCCATATGGGCCACCATGGCTTCGTTGGTTGCCATGGAGACGCAGTCCGCCTGCACCACCAAATTGAGCCCCAGGTAGTTGCGGGCGATGATGGCGTCGCAGAGTTCCATCACCCGCGAGGGGTTGAGCACCATGTTGTCGTCGGTGATGAATGCCCAGCGCGTCTTGCGGTTGTAATAGATGTCGTCCAGGTCGGCCAGCACCCGTTCAATGGGAAAGGTGCGGAAAGTGCGGCCATACATGTGGCGCATGCTGCAAAAATTGCAGGAGCGGGTGCAGCCGCGCGAGGTTTCCAGGGCCTCGATCTTGGAGTTGATCATGTGGTAGCCCCAGGTCAGGCGGCGGCGGTCGCGGATGGGCGGGCGGAGCGTGGCCAGATCGAGGTTTCTGCCCCTGGGGTTGTGGACGAAGACGCCGCCAAGTTTCCAGGAGAGCGAAGGGATATCCTCGATTCGGTCGCGGCCTGCCAGGGCGTTGACCAGGCGTCGGCAGACTTCCTCGCCCTCGCCGCGGACGATGTAGTCGATCCAGCGCGATTCCGGCGCGATAGCGATCTCCTCGGCCATGAGGGTGGCGTGATAGCCGCCGATGACGATCCGCACTCCGGGCTGGAGTTCCTTGAGCAGATGGGCGATCTTGACGCAGGTGTCGAACTGCCAGGCCATGGCCGACAATCCGATCAAATCCGGCTGGATGCGCCGCACCGTCTTGCTGAGATAGTGCTTGATCGAGCGCCGTTTGCGGATCAGGTCGATCAGGAAGACCTGGTGGTCGTCGTCTATGTTGCCGCCCACCGAGGCAATGCCGTGGTTGGGTATGTGCACGGCTGCCTCGTGGATGATGAGCGGCGCCACGTCCGGCATGGAGATGAGCAGCACCTTCATGATTGGGCCTCCGGCGGGAACATTGTCTGGTGGAGGCCGTCCGTGGCCGAGGCCGTTTGCGGCCGACAGCGGGCCAGGGCTGCCCGGACCCGATCAATGAGGTCAGCTAGGCAGGGATGATCCGGATTCGGTTCGATTCGCTCGGCCAACCGCACCCGGATGCGCAAGGGCCGGCGGGTGGAGAAGAAAAAAACGCCGGGGGTGAAGAGCCGGTCGGTGCCCTCCAGACAGACTACCTGCACCGGAACCCGGTGCTGGCGGGCGATTTTGAGCGCACCTGGATGCAGTTCGCCGAGGGCGTCCTCGCGGTTGCGGGTGCCCTCGGGAAAGACAAAGAGATTGCCACCGTTTGCCAGATACCTTCCCATGCTCTCCATCCGCGCCAGCATCAGGCCGGCGAACCGGCCCTCGCCCGAGGCCGGGAGATAGCCGGCGGCGCGGATCACCCGACCGAAGATCGGCAGGTTGAAGAAGACCGGCTTGACGATGGTCCTGGCCCGGTCGAGCAGGGCGATCAGGAGCAGCGGGTCGAGGTAGGAGCGGTGGTTGCAGATCACCACCGAGGAGCGAACCGAGCCGATTCGCTCGTCGATTTCCCAGTCAATGCGAGGGGTCAGTGCCCGCATCAGGGCGAAAAAACCCCGGTAAAAGATCCGGTTGCAGCGCTGGACAGCCAGTTCTGGCTCAGGCGAGAGGAACATCGCGAACAGGTAGAATGGCGAGAACACCAGCACAAACCCAAGGGTGAAATAGAGCCAGCAGACCAGGGTAACGACCGCGTCGATCATCCGGTCCAGCGGGGCAGTGCGCACGAGTTCAAACAACCCCTCGGCCGTTCTTGACCAGCAGGCAGGTGTTGACCCCACCGAAGGCAAAGTTCTGCACCGCGGCGATGCCGGTTTGGGCAGCAATCACTCCCGGCGTGTGCCGCAACATGGCGCAGCGCGGGTCCACCTCGTCCAGGTTGAGGGTCGGGGCCAGGAACCCCTCTTCCATCATCCACAGGATCATGGCCAACTCGATGACGCCGCAGGCGCCCATGCAGTGGCCGGTGTAGCTTTTGAGGCCGCTGACGTGCGGCCGGTCGCCGTAGACCGCGGCAATGGCCTGGCTCTCGATAATGTCGCCCATCTTGGTGGCGGTGGCGTGGGCGCTGACGAACTCCACCGCCTCGGGCGCGATGGCCGCATCCGCCAGGGCCAGGCGCAGGGTGGCGGAGATGCCGTCCAGATTGGGCAGGATCAGGTCGCCACCGTTGTTGTTGCAGGCGAAACCGATCACCTCGGCAAGGATGGGGGCGCCGCGCCGCCGGGCGCTCTCGTACTCTTCTAAGAGCACCGCGCCGCCGCCCTCGCCAACCACCAGGCCGTCGCGCCGTTTGTCAAAGGGGCGCGGCGTCCGCTCCGGGGTGGCGTTGTAGCCCACAGAGCAGGCCAGCAGGTTGTCGAAGACCGCCACCGTGGTGGTGTCGTACTCGTCCGCGCCGCCGCAGAGCATGGCATCCTGCATGCCGTATTTGATCATCTCGTAACCGAAGCCGATGGCCTGGCTACTGGTGGTGCAGGCGGTGGAGGAGGCGATCACCCGGCCGGTGATGCCGAACATGCGGGTGATGTTGACCGCGGTGGTATGGACCATGGAGCGGAGGTAATCGACCGCGCCGATGGAGGAAAACTTGTCGTCCAGATCACGGAAGAAGGTCTTGTAGATATCCCGCTGCACCGTGGGGCTGCCGTGGGTGGAGCCAAAGGCCACGCCCAGCCGGCCCGAGGTGATGAAGTCCTGCGCCAGCCCGGAGGCGGTCAGGACGTCGCTGGCCACCTGGCAGGCGTAGAAGGCCACCGGCCCCATGGTCTTGCGGTGGGTGCGGGAGAAGGCGAAGTCGATGGGGTAATCCACCGTGCCGAAGACCTGGGAGTGGATGCGGCCGGTGAGCAGACCGTCGTCGCGCAAGGGCCGGACGCCGGAGCGCCCCTGGCGCAGGCTTTCGACCACGGCCTGTTTGCCGTAACCGATGGGGGTGATGGCCGAGCAGGCGGTGATGACGACGCGTCGTGGCATGGCGGGGCGATGGCGACTCAGGCGCTACGGCCCTGCTGGATGGCTTCCAGGTAGTCGAGGATGTCGCTGATGGTGCGGATCTCCATGGCCCGCTCCTTTTCCTCGCGGGTCAGGGGGAAGCCGAGCATCAGTTCGATCTTGCCGAGCAGTTCGATGGCGTCGATGCTGTCAAAGCCGTGGTCGTCACGCAGGTTGTCATCGAGGCCGGGATCCTTGAACTCGAAGTCGCGGACGAGGATAGTGAGTATCTGCTGGTGCAGTTCGTCTCTGGTCATGGTTGTGCAGGGGCTGCGGGTCAGGTTGGCAGAACTGGTCGAAAACCGGTGATACTACCCTTCTTTGCCGCAAAAGAAAAAGAAAATCATTGTTCCCGCTGGCTCTGACAGGGCAAGGGTTCATGACGCCTCCGCTTAGTCGACAACCGGTTCGTGCAGGAAACGGCCGAAATGGTACCACTCCAGGGGGTGGGCGAGCAGGGCTGATTCCAGCAGATCGGCGTAGCGCTGGGCGGCGGCGGCGATGGCCGCCTGCCGCTCGGCCTTGCCCGCGG
>JBGSPP010000066.1:0-2990 GCA_041738515.1 Desulfobulbus sp. | reverse complement strand
GTGTGCTCTTCCGATCTTTGTGCGCCGCCTCGGTCACCGCCTCCATGAGCGGCGTGCCTGCCAGGCCATGTACCCGGTCCACGGTGTTGAGCACTCCGGCCGCGGTTTTGGCCACGGTCTTGAAATGGTCCGCGGTCCAGTCGGCCACCTTGCCCGCCAGGGCCCCGTGGGCCTCGTGCCGCAGGTGTTTCATCATCTTGCCGGTGTCGATGCCCACCGGGCAGAGGGTGGCGCAGAGGCCGTCGGCGGCGCAGGTGTCCATGCCCTGATAAGTGTAACTCCGCACCAACTGCTTCAGCGTTGCCTCGCCCGTGCCGCCAGCCATCCGCCTGCTGATCTCACGCCGGCCGACGATGCGCTGCCTGGGGGTGAAGGTCAGGTTTTTCGACGGGCAGATCGGCTCGCAGAAACCGCACTCGATGCACTTGTCCACCAGTTCGTTGGTGGCTGGCAACGGCTTGAGATTCTTGATGTGGGCCTCCAGGTCGCTGTTGATGATCACACCCGGATTGAGCAGCCCTCTGGGGTCAAACAGCTGCTTGATCTCTTTCATCAGCGCGAACGCCGCCTCGCCCCATTCCTTCTCGACAAAGGGGGCCATGTTGCGGCCCGTGCCGTGTTCGGCCTTGAGCGAGCCATCGTATTTTTCCAGCACCATGCGGACAACGTCGTCCATGAGATCGCGGTAGCGCACCACCTCGCTCTCGGAGGAAAAATCCTGGGTGAAGACAAAGTGCAGGTTGCCTGCGAGCGCGTGGCCAAAGATGATGGCCTCGTGATACTGGTACTTCTTGAGCAACTCCTGCAGGTCCAGAGTGGCGTTGGCCAGATGCTCGATGGGGAAGGCCACGTCCTCGATGATGACCGTGGTCCCGGTGAGGCGGACCGCGCCGACCGCCGGGAACAGCCCTTTGCGGATCTTCCACAGCTGGTTGAATTCCTCGGGTATGGCGGTAAACTCGATGGGTCGGACCGTGGGCAGGTGTGCGAGCCCGGCCTTGATGCAGTCGATCTGGGTCTGCAGTTCCGCCGCCGATTCGGCCCTGGTCTCGATCAGGAGGGCGGTGACGCCGTCAGCCAGCTCGCCGAGGAACTCGGGCATGCCCGGCTTGCCGGCAACCGAGGCAAGGGCGGCGCGGTCCATCAGCTCGGCGGCCGAAACCGGCAGCTGCCGCACGGCGATGGCTGCCTCGCAGGCGGTGCGAATGTCCGGGTAGTAGAGCAGGGAACTGGCCTTGTGGCGATGCTCGATGACGGTACGATAGACCACCTCGGCGATGAAGCCCAGCGTCCCCTCCGAACCGACCATCAGGTGCTGCATGATCTCGAAGGGGTCATCGAAATCGACCAGCGAGTTGAGGCTGTAGCCGGTGGTGTTCTTGATCTTGAACTTGTAGCGGATGCGCTCGGCCAGTTCCTCGTTGGCCAGCACTCTCTCGCGCAGGCCGCTGAGGCCGTCGAGCAGGCGGCCGTGGCTGCGGCGGAAGGAAGCCCGGCTCTTGTCGTCGGCAGTGTCGACCACCGTGCCGTCGGCCAGGATAAGGCGCATCGAGTCGATGGTGCGGTAGCTGTTCTGCTCCACGCCGCAGCACATGCCGGAGGCGTTGTTGGCCAGGATGCCGCCGATCTTGGCGCTGTCGATGGAGGCAGGATCCGGGCCGATCTTGCGGTCGAATTCGGCCAGGATGCGGTTGGCGTGACTGCCGATCATGCCCGGCTGGAGGCGGATCTTGCCGGCATTGTCAAAGACGCGGAAATCGTTCCAGCCCGCACCCATGCGCACCAGAATAGAGTCGGAGATGGCCTGGCCGGAGAGGCTGGTGCCGGCGGCGCGGAAGGTGACCGGCAGCGACAGCTTGCCCGCCTCGCGCAGAATCAGCTGCACCTCCCGCTCGTCCTCGACGTTGATCACGATTTTGGGAATCAGCCGGTAGAAACTGGCGTCCGTGCCGTAGGCGATGGTGCGCAAGGGATCGGTGATCAGGCGGTCGGCCGGGATGGAAGTCTTGATTCGGCGGAAGAAATCCTTGTACGTACCGGTCAGCATGGGGCACCTCGTCGTGTAAGGGGAATGGGAACCAATTGATGAATATAATAGGATGCCTCACCATAAAGCACCATGGAAAACGGAGTGGGATGGTACTTTCTCAACGCCTTGGCAATTCGTGCATGTCTCTTTGGCAGCATGCCACATTGTGCGATTGATCTGGGGGGTGCGCGGCGCTTGTGCCGCATCCGGATCGGGGGGAGAGGCGTCTCTTGCCTTGTTCCCTGTTGACGGCCACCTGCATGTTTTGTAAGTGATCCGGCGATGCTGCCGGTACCGGGGAGGGGACTGCGCCTCCAACAGGCGGTAAGAAGGGGAGGGGGGAATATGAACGCAATTGTCCTGATCATGGTCTGTGCGGCCTTTGCCTTTGCCGGTTGGCGGCAGATGGCCTGGGCGCCGGCGGACGGGGTCGGCGCGCCCATGGAACTGCTGTCCAGGGCCATTGTCGACGCGGCCGGTGGCGCGGTGGAACTGGCCATCGGCCTGGTGGGGATGATGACCCTGTTCCTCGGGCTGATGAAGGTGGCTGAGGCCGGCGGCATGCTCACCATCCTCGCCCGCCTGATCCGGCCGCTGATGGTCCGCCTCTTTCCCGACGTGCCCGCCGATCACCCGGCCATGGGTGCGATGATCCTCAATCTCTCGGCCAACGCGCTGGGTTTGGGCAACGCGGCCACCCCGTTCGGCATCCGGGCCATGCAGGAACTGGACACGCTGAACAGTCAGCCCGGAACGGCCACCAACGCCATGGTGCTGTTCCTGGCCATCAACACCTCTTCCGTAACCCTGCTGCCCACCGGCGTCATTGCGCTCAGGGCCGCGGCTGGTTCGGCCGACCCGGCCGCCATCCTGCCCACCACCCTGCTCGCCACCTTCGGCTCGACCGCAATGGCCATTGTCGCGGCCAAACTCTACAGCCGCTGGTCGGCCGCGCCCGCGC
>JBGSPP010000049.1:0-7608 GCA_041738515.1 Desulfobulbus sp. | reverse complement strand
GGGCTGCCTGCCCCGCCTGGCGCAGTTGCCGCTGCACCATCTGACAGTGTGCCGCCAACTGGTGGCCGGCATGCTCGACGACGCCCACGCGACCCGGCTGGTGGCCACCCTTGTCGGCCTCGGCCACGCCCTGGGGACCGTGGTAATTGCTCCCGGCGTGGAGCAGGAGGCGCAGCGGCGCTTGCTTAGCGATCAAGGCTGCGACCTCTTCCAGGGGACGCTGTTGTCGGCCCCCCTGACCCACCTGGAATACCCCTCCCTGCCGGTAGTTCCATAAAAGGGCGGTTGACGCCTCCCGCCCCCTGTGGTAAGACGCCCACTTGTTTTTTCCACGGATCATGCGGCATCTCCCCGTCCTTGCGGAACGATGCCGTCTCCCCTTCCATTACTTGAGAATCGATAGCGTGTTGTATGCGTACTGATATTTTGCACATCGGCGCGGGTGAGTTGAATTACGAAATCCGCAACATCGTCTGTGTCGCTGAAAAGCTCGAAAAGCTTGGCGTGCAGGTTAATTGGGAGAACATCGGCGACCCCGTCGCCAAAGGCGAGCGGATTCCCGACTGGATGAAGGCCATTGTCGCCGAAGCGGTGCACGAAGACGCCACCTATGCCTACAGCCCGACCAAGGGGCTGCTCGCGGCCCGCGAGTATGTGGCAGAGAGCACCAACCGCATGGGCGGGGTGCAGATCGACGCCGACGACGTCATCTTCTTCAACGGCCTGGGCGACGCCATCTCCAAGGTCTACGGCTTTTTGAAGCCCACCGCACGGGTGATCGTGCCAACGCCGAGCTACACCACCCACAGTTCCGCCGAGGCGGCGCACGCGGGTGACCAGCCGGTGACCTATATCCTCGATCCCAACCATCTCTGGTACCCGGATCTGGAGGATATCGAGAATCACATCAAATATAACCCGGCGGTGGCAGGCATCCTGCTGATCAACCCGGACAACCCCACCGGCGCGGTCTACCCGGCCGACGTCATGCGGGCCCTGGTCGAGATCTGCGAGAAGAACGACCTGTTCATCATCTGCGACGAGATTTACCAGAACATGACCTACAACGGCACGGTGAGCGCGCCGCTGTGCACGGTCATCGGCGACAAGGTGCCGGCGATCTGCATGCGCGGCATCAGCAAGGAGATGCCCTGGCCGGGCAGTCGCTGTGGCTGGATCGAGGTCTACAACCGCCGCCGCGACCCGATGTTCGCCACCTATGTGCAGTCGATCCTCAACGCCAAGATGCTCGAAGTCTGCTCGACCACCCTGCCGCAGGCGGTGCTGCCGCGGATCAAGGAACATCCGGAGTATACGGTCCATCTCAAGAACCGGATCAAGCGCTACGAGCGGTACTCCAATCTGGCCTACAACATCCTCAAGAATGTCAAGGGGCTGCTGGTGAACCGCACCAATGGTGCCTTCTACATGAGCGCGGTGTTCGAACGGGGGCTGCTCAATCACCGCCAGACCCTGCCCATCAAAAGCGACGAGGTGCGCGAGACGGTGGAACGGCTGGTCTCCGGTTCCAACGTCCAGCCGGACAAGCGCTTTGTCTACTACCTGCTGGCGGCCACCGGCATCTGCGTGGTGCCGCTCTCCTCGTTTGCCACCGACCTGCAGGGTTTCCGCATCACCCTGCTGGAGAAGGACGAAGAGGATTTTGTCCACATCTTCAACACCATCGCCGACAGTATCCGGCACTACATCGCCTCCCAGCAGAGCTGCGCCCACTGCGGCTGATTGCGGGCGACCCGCCGACTGCTCGACACCCCCTGGAATGCCCTGCGGCGCCAGGGGGATTTTTTTTGTTTTTCGCCGCTTCCCCGCCAGCTTCCGGCATTGTTTCCACGGCCGTAAAACCCTGCCCGCTTCCCTTGACACGGTATTTTGCCATCCTTATTGTTCGGACCAGATTTGTCCGGCCCCCGCGGAACAGACAGAGCGGGTACGCCGTGTGGCAATACATCAAGGAACCAGCAGAGGGAGAGTGTCGGTGGTGGACGAAACCAAGGAACAGGAAACTGACGGCGGGCCGCAGGCGACTGTGGCAGCCGCGGACCTGGCTGAGGGGGAAACCCTCGCGGAAGAGATGGTCGACCGGGAACCGGACGGGGAAATCCTGCAGCGCCAGCTGGAGGAGTCCCGGGACCAGCTGATGCGGATGGCCGCCGAATTCGACAACTACAAGAAACGGATGGAGCGCGAGCGGGCCAAATTGCTCAAGTACGCCGGCGAGAACATCCTCCGCGAGTTGCTGACCACGCTCGACAATCTCGACCGGGCGCTGGAGCAGGGCGGGGCCGCGGCCGGCAACGAGACAAACAAACTGGAATCCATGCTCCAGGGACTTGAGCTGACCCGCAAGGGGCTGGTGGCGACCCTGGAACGTTTTGGCGTCGAACCGTTAAAGGCGGTCGGATTCACCTTCAACCCGGACGAGCACGATGCCCTGACCATGGAGGCCAGCGACGAGATGCCGGCCAACCATGTCCTGCGCGAGTTCGCCAGGGGCTATCGGTTCCAGGACCGGGTGTTGCGGCATGCCCAGGTGGTGGTGTCCAGCGGCCCGGCCAAGGCGGCCTGAGCCCGGATCCAGCTGGAATATGTATCAAATAATTCAGAAACTATTCAGGCAGGTTCGCCTGATGCACATACAGGAGAGAGGAGAAGAACATTATGGGAAAGATCATCGGAATAGACCTGGGGACCACCAACTCGTGCGTGGCGATCATGGAGGGCGGCGACCCCAAGGTTATTGAAAACAGCGAGGGCACACGGACCACCCCGTCCATCGTTGCCTTTTCCGACAGCAACGAGCGCCTGGTCGGGCAGATCGCCAAACGCCAGGCAGTGACCAATCCGACCAAGACGCTGTTTGCCATCAAGCGACTGATCGGCCGGAAATTCACCGACGCGGAGGTTAAAAAGTCCATCGGCGTCAGCCCCTTTGCCATTGTCGAAGGTCCCGGCGGCGACGCCGTGGTCGAGGTCGCCGGGACAAACTATACCGCCGCCGAGATCTCGGCCATGATCCTTGGCAAGATGAAGCAGACCGCCGAGGAGTACCTGGGTGAGCCGGTCACCGACGCGGTGGTCACCGTCCCTGCCTACTTCAACGACGCCCAGCGCCAGGCCACCAAGGACGCCGGCAAGATCGCCGGCCTCAACGTGATGCGGATCATCAACGAGCCGACCGCAGCCTCGCTGGCCTACGGCCTGGACAAGAAGGGCGAGGAGAAGATCGCGGTCTTCGATCTTGGCGGCGGCACCTTCGACGTCTCCATCCTCGAAATCGGCGACGGCGTGTTCGAGGTCAAGTCGACCAACGGCGACACCTTCCTCGGCGGCGAAGACTTTGACATGCGCATCGTCAACTGGCTGGCCGACGAGTTCAAGCGCGAGCAGGGCATTGATCTGCGCACTGACAAGATGGCCCTGCAGCGGCTGAAGGAAGAGGCGGAGAAGGCCAAGAAGGAACTGTCCACGGCCATGGAGACGGACATCAACCTGCCCTTCATCACCGCCGACGCCACCGGCCCCAAACACCTCAACGTCAAGTTGAGCCGGGCCAAGCTTGAGGCCCTGGTCGAGGACCTGATCGACCGCTGCGAGGGACCCTGCCGCACCGCGCTCAAGGATGCGGGCCTGAACCCGGCCGACATCGACGAGGTCATCCTGGTGGGCGGCATGACCCGCATGCCCAAGGTGCAGGAGAAGGTCAAGGCCATCTTCGGCAAGGATCCGCACAAGGGCGTCAACCCCGACGAGGTCGTGGCCATCGGCGCGGCCATCCAGGGCGGCGTGCTCCGGGGCGACGTCAAGGACGTGCTCCTGCTCGACGTCACCCCGCTGTCGCTGGGCATCGAGACTCTGGGCGGGGTCATGACCAAGCTGATCGAGAAGAACACCACCGTGCCGACCAAGAAAAGCCAGGTGTTCTCCACCGCCGCCGACAACCAGCCGGCAGTGTCCATCCACGTGCTCCAGGGGGAGCGCGAAATGGCCGCCAACAACAAGACCATCGGCCGCTTCGAACTGGCCGACATCCCGCCCGCGCCGCGCGGCGTGCCGCAGATCGAGGTCACCTTCGACCTGGATGCCAACGGCATTCTCCATGTCTCGGCCAAGGATCTGGGCACCAGCAAGGAGCAGTCGATCCGCATCACCGCCTCCTCCGGCCTTTCCGAGGCTGAGATCGAGCGGATGAAGAAGGACGCCGAGCTGCACGCCGAGGAGGACAAGAAGCGCAAGGAACTGGTCGAGGCCAAGAACAACGCCGACTCCATGATCCACATGACCTCCAAGAGCCTGAAGGAACTGGGCGACAAGGTTGATGCCGAGACCAAGGGCAACGTGGAGCGGGAGATCGAGAACCTGAAGAAGGTCATGGAGGGCGAGGACGCGGCGGCCATCAAGAGCGCCACCGAGACCCTGACCCAGGCCTCGCACAAGCTGGCCGAGCTGATGTACGCCCAGGCCAAGGGCCAGCAGGGCGGCGATGCCGGTCCGGGAGCGAGCTCCGGTGCGGCCGGCGGCGGCGCCGGAGCCGGGAAGAAGGGCAAGGATGACGACGACGTCGTCGATGCCGATTTCGAGGAAGTGAAGTAACCCCAAACCGCCCGACCGGGCGGGCAGACGGTTTTCAGGGAGTGCGGCGCAATCCGCACTCCCTTTTTTGTGGCAAACGCGCTATACAGCGCCGGTCGTCTTTTCCTTGCCCTTCTACATCACGGAACAGCCATGAAACGAATACTCTCCGGCATCCAGCCTTCGGGAAAACTGCACATCGGCAACTACTTCGGCATGATGCAGCCGATGATCAGCCACATGGAGGCCGCTGACCTCTATGTTTTCATCGTCGACCTGCACGCCCTGACCTCGGTCCAGGATCGCGACCGCCTTCGCCAGGGCACCCTGGAGGCGGCGGCGGACTTCATCGCCCTGGGCCTGGACCCGGACCGCTGCACTTTCTGGGTGCAGTCCGACGTGCCCGAGGTCTGCGAACTGACCTGGATGCTGTCGGTGCTGACCCCCATGGGACTGCTGGAGCGCTGCCACGCCTTCAAGGACAAGGTGGCCAAGAACATCCCGGCCAGCCACGGCCTGTTCTCCTACCCGGTGCTGATGGCGGCAGATATCCTCCTCTACCAGTCCGAGATCGTGCCCGTGGGCAAGGACCAGAAACAGCATGTGGAGGTGGCCCGCGACATCGCCATCCGCTTCAACAACCACTTCGGCGAGACCTTTGTCGTCCCGGAGCCGGAGATTAGCGAGGAGACGGCCATCGTGCCCGGCATCGACGGCCAGAAGATGTCCAAGTCCTACGACAACACCATCCCCATCTTCCTGGACGAGAAGGCGCTGCGCAAGCGGGTGATGCTGGTGCAGACTGACGCCACCCCGGTGGAGGCGCCCAAGGACCCGGCCAAATGCAATCTCTACGCCCTGCTCAAGCTTTTCGCCCCGCCGGAGAAGATGCGCGAGGTGCATGATCTGTATGTCAATGGCGGCGCGGCCTACGGGTACCTCAAGCAGGACCTGTTCGAGCTGATCAACGACTATTTTGCCAAGGCCCGGACAAAAAAGAAGGAACTGCTCGACAACCCGGATTACCTGCGCCAGATCCTGGGCAGGGGGGCGGAAAAGGCCCGGGCCAAGGCCACGGTGACCCTGGACCTGGCCCGCGACCGGATGGGGCTGAAGTACTGAGACGCAGGGCGGGAGGGGGCTGAAGCAGCAGCTTTCCCGACGAGGCCTGCTTTGGCAAGGTCAGTGCCGCGGCCCTGTATGAAGCTCACGGTCCGGCATAAAGGGGAGGGGAGTCGCCCCGCCTTGTATGCCGGCACTTCGTCCTCTCGGGAGATACCTTGTTACAGGGTCTGCTTGATCGAAGTCACCGTGACTTCGAGCACCCGGGTCATGAAGGAGAATTTGGCTTTCATCATGTCCCATTCCGGTCCCGACGGGATGAATCTTGCCCTCCCTTCAACCAGGAAGCCAGCGCCTTGCCCCATGCGGCCGACCACCTCCTTGCTGCCGACCGTGAGCAGCACCCTGTCGTTCTTGACGATTTTTTTCTCGGTTTTTCGCATGGCCCAGGCCGGGATGAGCAGACGGCCATCCTCCGGAATGGTGAGATAGGTATTCCAGGTGTTGACCACATGGGCTTCATTGTCGGCGCAGGAGACTATGGCGACAACGCCTTCCTTGCCGATGACTTGCAAAAACTTTTCCGTGAACAATGGTGCGCTCCTCTGGTATGGTTTAATTGTGGACATCAAGAATCCACGATATCCTTAACATGGGAAGGCGAGAGGCGTCAAGCGGATATCTTGTTCCTGCTTGATAAAACACTGGGATTACAAAAGGAAAAGAGCCATGTTGTTCAGTGTTGGGGTTGAGTATGCGTTTCATTCCCTGTTTTACATGGTCGATCTGCCCGCGCACACCACCGTCGGCATCAAGGAAATCGCTAGGTTGCACGGAATCACGGAAACGTATCTTTCCAAGATATTCGCCAAGCTGAGGAAGGCGGGTGTTGTCCGCTCGGTCGCGGGGGTGAAGGGGGGCTATGAGCTGGCAAAAAAGGCGGAGGATATATCCTTCTGGGATATTATCGAAGCCATCGAGGGGAGTTCGTATCTGTTTCAATGCGCCGAGATCAGAAGAAAGAATATTTTTTCCCTGGACGCGGGGCTGTTCACGGACAAAAGCCCCTGCCTGATCAAGACGGTGCTGCATGAAGCCGAAGACCTCATGCGGGACAGGCTGAGAGGGAAATCGCTCCGCTGGTTGCATCAACAGGCGTATGCCGGCTTTCCCGAAGAGAAAAAAAAGGAGATCGCTGCCTGGGCGCTGAAGTTGTAACGGTCCCGCCGGTCCTGTCGATCAAAGAAAAAAAATGTCGCCAGCCATCCGCATGGGGTCGGTTGTTGTCAGCAAACGTGGCCCGAGTGCATAAAAAAAGGGCGGGGGATATCCCCCGCCCTTTTTTTACGTGTGTGTCGCGGCTCAGAAGCTGACCATCTCCACGTCGAAGACCAGCCAGGCATTGGGCGGGATGACGCCGTTGCCGGCGCCGCGTTCACCGTAGGCGAGTTCCGGCGGGATGATCAGGGTGCGCTTCTCGCCCTTCTTCATCTGCACCAGCGCCTCGTCCCAGCCCTTGATCACCCGTCCTTTGCCCACCGGGAAAGCGATGGGCTCGCCCCGGTCATAAGAGCTGTCGAACTTGCGATTGCCGAGCAGCAGCCGGCCGGTGTAGTGGGCCTTGATGGTGGTGCCGGCGGTGGGCGGCGCACCTTCGCCCTCCTTGTCCAGGGTGTAGTACAGCCCGGACTGGGTGCGCACGGCCTTGGGCCAGCGCTCGGCGATCATTTTGCGGACCTTTTCCTTCTGGTCTTTCTGGGCGTTGACCTCGGCGGACTTGATGCGTTCGACGGCAGCGTTGAAGGCGGCCTGATCGGCCTTGAACTGCTCCGCTTCCTTGCCGACGCGAATGATCTCCACCGTTTTGATGAGGTCGCCCTTGGCAATGGCGTTGACCACATTCTGCCCCTCGACCACCCGGCCGAAGACCGTGTGCTTGTCGTCCAAGTGCGGCGT
>JBGSPP010000391.1:0-6717 GCA_041738515.1 Desulfobulbus sp. | reverse complement strand
AGCGCGCTCCCGAACCGGTGCGCCACCCACCGGGCCACCGTGGGCTCACCCGCCAGCGGCCGGGTCCACAGGTCGGCCAGGACCCGGAGCTTGTCAGTCCAGGAGACCAGCGGTTGACGTAAAATCTTCAAGGGCGTCTGTGGGATACACTGCAGCCGGCTGTCCAGGCAGACATAGCGGACAAAGGTGGACAAGGGGGCCATGACCTTGTCCGCCTGGAGCCCGGCCAGCTCAATTAGTTCCCGACTCTCCTCGCAGTTGTCAAGAAAGCCGTGCGGGCCCCATTCCGCCAGATAGCCGTCCTGATTGTGGCTGCGGATGACCCCGCCAGGCCCGGCACCCTGTTCGAGGAGGAGCAGGCGATCGTCCGGCCGCTGCCTGTGGAGGAAGGTTGCGACGCTTAAACCTGTGATGCCGGCACCAACCACGCAGACATCGTAACATTTTGAATCCATGTTGTTTTACCTAATATTCGCGCCCATGGCGCAGGGGATCCGGTCGTCTTGACACGGGTTTGATCGTGATTACCATGTCGGCCTGAGAATGAAAAGGACCATTGCATCCTCCGGGAGAACCGGAATCCCTTGATATTGTGGCCATTCAAAACCCCATCACCCCCAAGCACACAGAGGAACCGACCATGACAGAAACACAGGTTGAAACCCGGCAGTTTCAGGCGGAGACCAGAAAGGTCCTGGATATTGTCATCAACTCGCTCTACACTGAACGCGACATCTTTGTCCGCGAACTGGTGTCCAACGCCGCCGACGCCCTGGAGAAATTCCGCCACCAGAGCCTGATCGAGAAGGTGGAGTTCGACGCCCACGTGCCGTTGGAGATCCTCATCGACTGCGACGACAAGAAGCACACCCTGACCATCACCGACACCGGCATCGGCATGACCCGGGAGGAACTGGAGACCAACCTTGGCACCATCGCCCACAGCGGATCGCAGCACTTCTTCGAGCAACTGGCCGAGGCTGCCAAAAAGGACGTCAACCTCATCGGCCAATTCGGCGTCGGGTTCTACTCGTTGTTCATGGCGGCCAAGCGGGTGCGCGTCCAGACCCGCTCCTGGAACGGCGGCGACGGCTGGGAATGGGCCTCGGACGGTGGCGGCACCTATACCGTAGCCCCCTGTCCCGGCCTCCATCGCGGCACCAAAATCATCATCGAACTCAAGGATGACGCCCACAACTACGCCACCAAGTTCACCATCGAGCGGATCATCCAGCAATACTCGACCTTTGTCCCCTTTCCGGTCAAGGTCGAGGGCAAGAAGGTCAACACCGTCCAGGCCATCTGGAGCCGGTCCAAGGGCGAAATCACTGAGGAGGAGTACACCGAGTTTTACAAATTCATTGCCACCGCCGTGGACGACCCCCTGTACCGTCTGCACTTTTCCGCCGATGCGCCCCTGGCCATCAATGCTCTGGTCTACGTGCCCAGGGAGAACTTCGAGGTACTCGGCATGGGACGGATGCAGCCCGGGGTCAACCTCTACTGCCAGAAGGTACTGATCGACCAGCACAGCGAAAATATCCTCCCCGAATGGCTGCGCTTTCTCAAGGGGGTGGTCGATTCCGAGGACCTGCCGCTGAACATCTCCCGCCAGTCGCTGCAGGACAACGCGCTTGTGATCAAGCTGCGCAAGGTGCTGACCAAGCGGGTGATCAAGTTCCTGGCTGAGGAGGCGGATCGCGACAGCGGGAAATATCTCGAGTTCTGGAAGACCTTTGGCATCTTCCTCAAGGAGGGCGTGACCGCTGACTTCGAGCATCGTGCTGAACTGGCCAAGCTGCTGCGCTTCGAGAGTTCGGCCAGCGAGCCGGGGCAGATGATCTCGCTGGACGAGTACCTGGGTCGGATGCGGGAAGGACAGGACAAAATCTACTACATCAACGGCCCCAGCCGGGCCGCGGTGGAGTATGGCCCCTACGTGGAGATGTTCCGCAAGCGCGGGGTGGAGATCTTCTACACGCTTGAGCCCATTGACGATTTTGTCCTCAACCACCTCGGCGAATACGAGGGCAAGAAGCTGGTTTCCGCCGACAGGGCCGACCTGGCCCTGCCCGAGTCCGTCCAGACTGCGGGCGACACCGAGACGGACAAAGGCAGCGGTGCGCCGCTTGAGAAAGACGTAGTGGACAAACTCTGTGCCTTCATGAAAGAGATTCTCGGCGAACGCGTCCAGGAAGTCAAGGCCTCCAACCGCCTGGTGGACAGTCCGGCCATGATCGTCAATGTGGACGGCTACATGACCTCCTCAATGGAGCGGATCCTCAAGGCTTCCGGGCAGACCGAGACCTTTGGCATGGGCATGAAGAAAGACATGGAGATCAACGCCGCCAGCCCCCTGATCAAGAAACTCGCGATCCTGCGTGACGGCGACGCGGCCTTTGCCGCCGACCTGGTCGAGCAGATGTACGACAACGCCATGATTCAGGCCGGGCTGCTGGTTAACCCCATGGAGATGGTACGGCGCAACTACCGCATTCTCGAGCGGGCGGCCGGTGGCAACTGATCCCGCTGGGCCGCTTAGCCCCCCTCGCGCCTGACCGTTGGCGGAAGTCGAGGTTGTGCGGTCTGCGCCCTATTCTGTCGGCATCAGGAGTCTGACCTTGAAAAAAGGTTGTGTTCGCGATATAGGAACACAACCTTTTTTTGTGCGGAGTGTTCCCGGAGGGGAGTCTATGCGGCAAGCCCTGTTCCTGCTTTGTATCTTGCTCTTTTTGCTTGGCGGTTGCCATTCCAAGCAGGTGCGGCATCTGGCCTCCGATGCCGCCTTGATCAAGCCGGGCCAGACGACCATGGCCGAGGTTCGAAAATACCTGGGCGAACCCAATGGCCGGCGGGACGTTTCCGCGGGCGTCGCCGAAATCGTCTATTACGAGGAACGACCCGGTTTTCTCGGCAACATGCCGGTGCTGGGCTCCCTGGTCGGAACCGACGGCTACGAGATGATCGTCATCACCCTGCACAACGACCTGGTCACCGAGTGTGAGTTCAGAACCTTCAACAAGAACGACCGCAAATGGGTCGAGGATTTCACCTGGGAAGAGGTCAAGTGAGCGAACCCTCGACATTTGAAATCAACCGGGAACGGATGATCGAAGAGCAGTTGGTCAGCCGGGGCATCCACGACCAGCGGGTACTGGAGGCCATGCGCCAGGTGCCCAGGCACCTGTTTGTCGAGGATGCGATGCAGGCCCACGCCTACGGCGATTTTCCCCTGCCCATCGGCAGCGGCCAGACCATTTCCCAGCCCTACATCGTTGCCCTGATGACCCAGAAACTGCTGCTCCAGGGCTCGGAAAAGGTGCTGGAGATCGGCACCGGTTCGGGCTATCAGGCGGCAATCCTGTCGCGGCTCTGCCAGCGGGTGTTCACCGTGGAGCGCATCGATTCTCTGGTGGGCAGGGCCCGCAAAGTGTTCGACCGGCTCCGCTACCACAATATCGTCTCGCGCATCGACGACGGCACCGAGGGCTGGCTCTCGGAGGCGCCCTTTGACGGCATCTTGGTCACCGCCGGCGGACCGCGCATCCCCGAGCCGCTGTTGGCCCAGCTAGCCGACCCGGGCCGGATGATCATTCCGGTGGGCGACCAGGGGGTGCAGGAACTGCAGTTGGTGGAAAAGCGGGATGGCGGCATCACCGTGCAGACCATCGAGCAGGTCCGGTTCGTCGATTTGATCGGCGCTTACGGCTGGCCGAACTGACTGCGGTCTGACATTACCCCGGTGCAGCCCGGGTTTGCCCTGATTCCCCTGGCTGCCTTCCCATTGTTTTCCGTCCCGTCGCCGTTGATGCCCAGCGCCGCCCCAGTCCCATCCGTTCCGCGACGACCTTCCATCCCGGCCACCGCCCGCCGCGTGAGGCGGTCCGCGGCGGCAACGTTTCTTTCAACGGTGGTAAAGCATGTCCTACTACAACAGTGAGGCGCTCCTTGACCTGCTTGTCCAGGAACGGCTACTGACCAACGAGCAGCGCCAGTTCGTCGTCCTGCACCGGGGCAAGGTGCGGCAGAAAATCCTCCGCCAGACCGGCGTTCGCCGAGCCGACGACGACTCACGCCAAGACCCCCGGTTTCCCGACCTGGTTGATATCATCACCGGGCTGCAGCTGACCACCGGGCCCAAGAAAGTACCACTGACCGAGGAGATGATCGTCCAGGCGGTCAGCCGCCACTTCAAGATCCCCTTCAAGAAGCTTGACCCGCTTGATCTGGAGATCGAGATCGTCACCAAGACCATTCCCCGCTCCTTTGCCGTCAACCACCTGATCCTGCCCTTCAATCTGAGCGACGGAGTGCTCGAGGTGGCCACCTATTTTCCGGACAACCAGCACGCCCTGGAGGACATCGAGCGGGCCAACCAGTTGACCGTCCGCCCCTGCCTGTCGACCAAGGCCGATATCCGCAAGATCCTGGCCGAGTTTTTCGGCTTCCAGCGCTCAATCACCGCCGCCGAATCGCATTTCGGCACCTCCGGCCCGAGCGCGCCCATCGACATCGGCAACTTGGAACAGTACGTCCGCCTGTCCTCGGCCAAGGAACTCAGCTCCACCGACCAGCACATCAAGGCCGCGGTCAACCACCTGTTCAGCTACGCCCTGGAGCAGCGTGCCAGCGACATACACATCGAGCCCAAACGCGACGTCTGCATGGTCCGTTACCGTATCGACGGCATCCTTCATACCATCTACAAGCTGCCCAAGGCGGTCCATTCGGCCATCACCTCCCGCATCAAATCGCTGGCGCGGCTGGATATCGCTGAAAAACGCCGACCCCAGGACGGCCGCATCAAAATTGGCAGACAGGAGGAAGGCCGCGAGGCCGAGATCCGCGTCTCCACGGTACCGGTGGCCTTCGGCGAAAAGACGGTCATGCGCATCCTCAACCCGGAGGTAATGTTCCAGCGCATGGACGACCTCGGTTTCTCCCGGCGCGACCGGGTGGTGTACAACAGCTTCATGACCGCCTCCCACGGCATCGTCCTGGTAACTGGGCCCACCGGCAGCGGCAAGTCGACTACCCTCTATTCGACCCTCAAGCAGATCGCAACCCCGGAAAAGAACATCGTCACCGTCGAGGACCCGGTGGAGATGGTGTACGAGGAGTTCAACCAGATCGCAGTGCAGTCGCAGATCGACGTCACCTTTTCCACCATCCTGCGTAACATCCTCCGCCAGGATCCGGACATCATCATGATCGGCGAGATCCGCGACCTGGAGACTGCCACCCATGCCGTCCAGGCCGCGCTCACCGGACATCTGGTCTTCTCCACCCTGCACACCAACGACGCTGTTTCGACCATCGTCCGCCTGCAGGATCTGGGACTCGAACCCTTCCTCATAGCCTCAACCCTGCTCGGCGCCCTGGCCCAGCGGCTGGTCCGGCGGATCTGCCCCCATTGCGCCGAGGCCTATACCGTCGATGCCGCCGCCCTGGTCAAGCTCGGTTTTCCGGTGAGCGGCCGTGAAACGGTGGAGTTGAAGCGGGGCAAGGGCTGCCTGCAGTGCCGCAACACTGGCTTTCTCGGGCGTCTGGGCATCTTTGAAATCTTTCCCATGTCAGAGCAGATAAAAAAAATGATCGCGGCCCGGGCGCATGACGCGGAACTGCGGCAGGTGGCCGTGCGCGAGGGCATGACCACGCTCCGCGAGGATGCCTGGCGCAAGGTGCAGGCCGGCCTGACAACGGTGGAAGAGGCAGTCCGGGTGACCGGGGAGAGTTGACCATGAGTGGAAAACAGACCACGGGACAGAAGATCGTCAGCAAGAACAAGAAGGCGTTCCACGACTACCACATCGACCAGACCCTGGAGGCCGGGATGGTGCTCAGCGGCCCGGAGGTGAAATCCCTGCGCGCTGGCAAGGTCAACCTGCGCGACGGGTATGCCCTGCTGAAGGACGGCGAGGTCTTTCTCTACAACGTGCACATCTCGCCTTATTCCTATGCCACCCACATCAACCAGGAGCCGCTCAGGGTGCGCAAGCTGCTGCTGCACCGGCGGGAGATCAGGAAGCTCATCGGCAAGCTGCATGAGAAAGGCGTTGCGCTTATACCGCTCAAGATATACTTTATTGGCAATGGTAAGGCCAAGGTGGAACTGGCCTTGGCCCGCGGCAAGAAACTCTACGACAAACGGGTCGCGCTCAAGGAAAAGGAATCAAACCGCGAGATGGAACGCAGCATGCGGCGCGATGACTGACAGGCACTGCGACCTCTCTCAGCACGTACAAGACTGAAAAACAAGGGGGCGAAACGGATTCGACGGGGATATTGAAGCTTGATGTTGCATGCCGAGTTTCTGTCAGCTCGTAAAAATGACGGAATTAAATATAATCGCAGACGATTATAACTACGCACTGGCAGCGTAAGCTGCTGTGCCGTTCCACCGGCCTTCGCCCATAGGGCCGGATTCGGGGCGTCGACTCCATGGGCTGGTTGTTCGTGCATGTCTGGGGCGCGAACAATGAGACTTTCCAGGCTGGCTTCCGAGTATCCCTGTTCCGGGTGAGAGACGGAGGCGAGACACCAATCCCGGGACTACGCATGTAGAGACACGAGGGGAGAATTTTCGGACGCGGGTTCGACTCCCGCCGCCTCCACCATTAACAAAAGACAAACCCGTCTCTCTGGGGTCATTCTCCGGGGTGACGGGTTTTCTTTTTCCCCTTGTTTCTAAAGGGTTTGCGCCCGTTTCACATCTTT
>JBGSPP010000387.1:0-2910 GCA_041738515.1 Desulfobulbus sp. | reverse complement strand
CTGCGGGTGGCGACGGCGGTGGCGCCGATAGGCGCGGTGGTGGGCGAATGGGTCGGCTCCAGCCAGGGGCTCGGTTTCGCCATGCTCCATGCCAATGCCCGCATGCAGATCGACCTGATGTTCGCGGCCCTGACCCTGCTGGCCATGTCCTCGCTGCTGCTGTATTTTTGCGTTGATCGCCTGCTCGATCACCTCATCCACTGGCAACCCAAACAAGGAATGATCCCATGAAACGTTGTGCCCTGCTGCTGTTTGCCGCCCTCCTCCTGCCTGTTGCCCCGGCCTGGTCCGCGGAAAAACTGACCGTCCTGCTCGACTGGTTCGTCAACCCGGACCACGCGCCCCTGTATGTGGCCCTGGAGAAGGGCTACTTCAAGGCCCGGGGGCTCGAGGTCGAGCTGATCGCGCCCTCCAATCCCAACGACCCGCCCAAACTGGTGGCCGCCGGCAAGGCCGACATCGCCGTCAGCTACCAGCACCAGCATCAGATGCAGGTGGATCAGGGGCTGCCGCTGGTACGCATCGCCACCCTGGTGGCCACGCCGCTCAACTCGCTGGTGGTGCTGGCCGACGGCCCGATCAAGACCATCGCCGATCTCAAGGGCAAGACCGTGGGCTACTCGGTGGGCGGTTTCGAGACTGCGCTGCTGGGGGTGATGCTGGCCAAGGAAGGGTTGAAACTGGCAGACATAAAGCTGGTGAACGTCAATTTCTCGCTGTCGCCGTCCTTGTTCACCGGCCAGGCGGACGCGGTCATCGGGGCCTTCCGCAACTTCGAACTCAACCAGATGGCCATCGAGAAGCGACCGGGACGGGCTTTTTTTGTCGAGGAGTATGGTGTGCCGGCCTATGACGAGCTGATCCTGGTGGCAGCCGCCAAATCGGTTGGCGACCCGAAGCTGCGCCAGTTTGTCGATGCGCTCGAGGAGGGGGTGCAGTACCTGATCAACCATCCCGAGGAGAGTTGGCAGCTCTTTATCAGCCATGGCCGGGAGAATCTGAACGATGAACTCAACCAGCGGGCCTGGAAGGACACCCTGCCCCGCTTCGCCCTGCGGCCGGGCGCGCTCGACAAAAACCGCTACACCCGTTTTGCCGCCTTCCTCCAGCGGGAGAAAATCGTCACCACCGTGCCGCCGCTGGAACAGTGGGCAATGGAACTGCCCTGAATCGCCTCCGGCAGGGAAAACACAAATCCCGCTAGACCCCGTCTTTGCCCGTCTCCCGCTGCCACGCCTCTGGTCGTGGCGCCGTTTGCGGTTGGGCTCCAGGTCAATCCCGTACATACGTTCCCCACGGGGAACGTATGTTTTAGAAGCAGTTCCGTTCGCTCTGCTGCTAATGTTTACTTCTGTCGCGCATGCCCGAAGCGAGGCCCCAGTCGTTGCGCAAAGCAACGTGATGAAGGTGGTGGTGCTGGCGACTGACGGCACCATTGCCGGAACTGGCGCCACAGCCGCCAACAGCCCCACCTACCGGCCGCCAAGGTTCCGGTCGACAAACTGCTGGCCGGTGTGCCGGTACTCAAGGATGTGGCCAATATCCGTGGTGAACAGGTTTAGCTTAAAAAGGGGACATATTTATTATATATCATAGAATAGTCAGTGACCGCTGACCAAACACGCGGCAGCAATCCTTTTGACAATTTTAGGCCGCCCCGATACGGGTTATTGCTGGGCAGGCCGGAATCCAGAAAGGAATGCGGGCGGCATGATTGGCCCTGGACTCCGGACTTCACCGGATGCCGGATTCCCGACCATCAGGGTGGGCAAGGAACCACCCCCAGGAAAAGTTCTTTCCTGATGAGCAGCTGCAGGGCGCCTGCCGCCGAGGGATGACACCAGAAGGGACAGTTAGGCCAGGAACTGGGCCTGACCCAACCTGCCAGGAAAGTTCGGTCTTGACGGGGAACAGGCGATGGTTCATCATGGGTCAATCCTTCTCAGGACGAATTTTCATCGATCCCTTCAGCCTCACAGGAGAGCACACGCATGAAAGTAGCGGCATTCAACGGCAGCCCCAACAAGAACGGCAATACCTGGCACGCCATCCAGATGGTGGCCGCCGAGCTGGAAAAGGAAGGCATTGCCACCGAAACCTACCATGTCGGCAACAAGGCCATTCGCGGCTGTCTGGCCTGCGGCCAGTGCGTCAAGAAGCGGAACGAGCAGTGCATCCAGGTCGATGATCCGGTCAACGAATGGATCCAGGTGATGAAGGAGGCCGACGGCATCATCCTCGGCTCGCCGGTTCATTTTTCGGCCATCGGCGGCACCATGAAGAGCTTCCTCGACCGGGTGTTCTACGTCACCGGCGTCAACAACGGCATGCTTCGGCACAAGGTGGGCGCGGCGGTGGTGGCGGTGCGTCGCTCCGGCGGTCTGCCAACTTTCAACCAGCTGAACAATTTCATCAATTATACCGAGATGCTGATGCCGACCTCCAACTACTGGAGCGTCATCCATGGCACCAGGCCGGGCGAGGTGACCCGCGACGAGGAAGGGTCGCAGATCATGCGGGTGCTGGGCAAGAACATGGCTTGGCTGATGAAGCTGGTCGAGCACGGCAAGGCAACCATCCCGCCGCCGGAACGCGAAGGCAAGACCTACATGAACTTCATTCGCTGATCAGGCCGCAGTCGGACCGCACCATCAATTGATCGACAGGGGCTCGCGCAGGCGGGCCCTTTTTTTATTCCGAGCGCAGGGCTTCGAGCGGATCAAGCCGGGCCGCCTGCCGCGCCGGCAGAATGCCGGCAAGGATGCCGATGACCATGGCCAGCAGTTCGGCCAGGATCACGAACTGCCAGGGGGTGTGCACCGGCAGGAGCGGCACGAAGGCGTGGAGGAGAACGGCGCAGCCCAGGCCCACCGCCAGACCGGCCGCGCCGCCCAGGCCGGCCAGCAGGGT
>JBGSPP010000358.1:0-3931 GCA_041738515.1 Desulfobulbus sp. | reverse complement strand
GGCCAAGGGTGTTGTCCAGGCTGCCACCAAACTTAAGCTCTCCGTTCCGGTTGTTGTTCGCATGGAAGGCACCAACGTTGACGAAGGTCGCAAAATTCTCGCCGAGTCCGGACTTGACCTGATCAATGCCAAGGACCTTGCCGACGCAGCCGAGAAAGTTGCCAAGATCGTTTCTTGATGAGTGACGAGTTGCGCGCGGGACGCCTCCCCGCTCGCCGGTGCTGAAGGCGCTCCGCGCCCGGCCGGCGGCAGGGAAGCACGGTTGCACCGCCAACCGGCCCCGCCCCGAAGGTAACATCTCGGATGTTCAGAGGCAGAAAAACATATACCTATAGAGGAAAACAATGAGCGTCTTTGTAAATAAAGAAACCCGTTTAGTCGTCCAAGGCATCACCGGCCAGGAAGGCCAGTTCCATACCCGGTCCTGCATCGCCTACGGCACCAATGTCGTTGCCGGCGTCACCCCGGGCAAGGGCGGCCAGAAGATGGACGATGTGCCGATCTTCAACTCCGTCCAGGAAGCCCGCCAGAAGACCGGCTGCAACGCCTCCATGATCCTGGTACCGCCGCCGTTCGCAGCCGACGCGATCATGGAAGCAGCCGACGCCGGTGTCGAGCTGGTGGTCTGCATCACCGAGGGCGTTCCGGTCCTCGACATGATGCGGGTCAAGAATTACCTGGCCACCACCTCCACCCGCCTCATCGGCCCGAACTGCCCCGGCATCATCACCCCCGGCGAGTGCAAGATCGGCATCATGCCCGGACCGATGCACAAGCCCGGCGGCCCCTGGGGCGTCGTCTCCCGCTCTGGGACGCTCACCTACGAAGCCGTGCATCAGCTGACCCAGGCCGGTTTCGGCCAGACCACCTGCATCGGCATTGGCGGCGACCCGATCAACGGCACCAACTTCATCGATTGCCTCAAGGCCTTCAACGCCGATCCGGACACCAAGGCCGTGGTCATGATCGGTGAGATCGGCGGCAACGCCGAGGAAGACGCCTGCGAGTGGATCAAGGCCAACATGAAGAAGCCGGTGGTTGGCTTCATCGCCGGCCTGACCGCTCCTCCTGGCCGCCGCATGGGTCATGCCGGCGCCATCGTCAGCGGCGGCAAGGGCACCGCCGAGGCCAAGATCGCCGCCATGAAGGCCAGCGGCGTGCATCATTGCCAGAACCTCGGCAAGATGGGCGAGCTCTGCAAGCAGGTCTACAAAGGCTGATTCGTCCGATATAGCCGCTGTTTCGGACGACCATCCGCAACAGCGGCTCTCCTCTCAATCGAGCAAGGAATCTTCATTGAATTCTGCAGCAAGGAGATAGCATGAGTACAAAGGAAAAATTAGAGCAGTTGAAGCAGAAACGGGCCAAAGCCTTGCTGGGCGGAGGTCAGGATAAAATTGACAAGATCCACGAAAAAGGGAAGAAGACCGCTCGCGAGCGCATTCACGCCCTGCTCGATCCCGGCACTTTTGAAGAGTACGATGCCTTCAAGCTGCATCGCTGCTACAATTTCGGCATGGAGAAGACCAAGTTCCTTGGCGACGGCATCATCACCGGTTGTGGCAAGGTCAATGGCCGGTATGTGTATATCTATGCACAGGATTTCTCCGTACTCGCCGGCTCCCTCTCCGGAACCTTGGCAGAGAAGATTTGCAAGATCATGGATCTGGGCGTGAAGAACGGTATACCGGTCATCGGTCTCAACGATTCCGGCGGTGCTCGTATCCAGGAAGGTATCGAGGCCCTGGCCGGTTATACCGAGATCTTCACCCGCAACGTCCTCAGCTCGGGCGTGGTGCCGCAGATCTCCGGCATCTTTGGACCCTGCGCCGGCGGCGCCGTGTACAGCCCGGCCCTGACCGACTTCATCATCCAGGTCAAGATCCAGTCCTACATGTTCCTGACCGGCCCCAAGGTCGTCAAGACCGTGTGCCATGAAGACGTGACCACCGAGCAGCTGGGTGGCGCGATCATGCACACCACCAAGTCCGGCGTCACCGACTACGCGGCCGAGAACGAGGACGACGCCATCCAGTACATCAAGGATCTGCTCTCCTACCTGCCGCAGAACAACCTGGAAAACCCGCCCGACGCCCCCTGCGACGATCCGATCACCCGTCAGTCGCCGATGCTCAACGAGATTATCCCGGATAATCCCAACGCCGCCTACGACATGAAGAAGGTTATCGCCGAGACCGTGGATAACGGCATCTTCTTCGAGATCAAAAAGAACTTCGCCGCCAACATCATTGTTGGTTTCGCTCGGTACGGCGGTAAGAGTGTCGGCATCGTCGCCAACAATCCGTCCTACTACGCCGGCGTACTCGATATCGATTCCTCGATCAAGGGCGCTCGCTTTGTCCGCTTCTGCGACTGCTTCAACATCCCGATCATTACCTTTGTTGACGTTCCTGGCTTCCTGCCCGGCACCAACCAGGAGTTCGGCGGCGTCATCCGCAACGGCGCCAAGATGCTGTACGCCTACGCCGAGTCCACCGTGCCCAAAGTGACGGTCATCACCCGCAAGTCCTACGGCGGTGCCTACTGCGTCATGAGTTCCAAGCACCTGCGCACCGACATCAACTACTCCTGGCCGACCGGCGAGATCGCGGTCATGGGCTCCAAGGGTGCGGTTGAGGTTCTCTATGCCAAGGGCGCCAAGGGTTCGGATGATCCCAAGGCATTCCTGGCCGATAAGGAACTGGAATACAACACCCAGTTCTCCAACCCCTACTGCGCTGCCGAGCGCGGCTACATCGACGACGTCATCGAGCCTGCCGAAACCCGGTATCGGATCATCAACGCCCTGGAGAGCATCTCAGGGAAGCGTGACACCATCCCGATGAAGAAACACGGCAACATACCGCTGTAAGCACTCACGCACAGGCAACGGCGCTGGCAGCGCCAAGTCTGCAGACGCAAGAGGACTACCCAATGGCAGACGTGAAAAAGAAGATGGCCGCAGCACTTGCAGCTGTCAACGCCTATATGCTGCAGGAAGAAGAGGCAGCATATCAGGCGCAGCTGGCGGCACAAGCCAAGGCTGCCGCAACCGGACCCAGTGTATGGGGCATGGCCGGCCGCCAGGATATCATGAATTTCCGCAGACTGATCCAGATGAAAGCTTTCTAAGGCTTTTATACTCTCGACGTTCAACGATAACGTACAACAGGAGAATTTGACAATGAGCGACCAAGTGAAAATGACCGCCATGAACTACGCAGCGGACCGGCCTGCAGCAGAGAACCCGGTCAAGGTAATGGACCTGAGTTTCCGTGATGGACACCAGTCCCTGTTCGCCACCCGTGGACGGACCGAGGACATGATCCCGGTTGCGGAGATGATGGACGAGGTTGGTTTCTGGGCACTGGAAACCTGGGGCGGCGCAACATTTGACACCATGCACCGGTTTTTGAATGAAGATCCGTGGGAGCGCCTCCGGACCTTGAAACGTTATATCAAGAAAACCCCGTTTTCCATGCTTTTAAGGGCACAGAACCTGGTCGGATATCGCAATTACGCCGACGATGTGGCCCGCGCATTCGTGGATCGCGCCGCCGCCAACGGCATGGATGTTTTCCGGACGTTTGACGCGTTGAATGATTACCGGAATTTTGAAACCGTTGTTCCGGTCATCAAATCCTGCGGCAAGCATTTTCAGGGCTGCATCTGCTATACCATGACCGAACCCAGGCTCGGCGGCGAAGTCTATAACCTGGACTATTACGTCAACAAGGGAAAGGCCCTTGAGGCCATGGGCGCGGACAGCATCTGCCTGAAAGACATGGCAGGCCTGATCGCGCCGTATGACGCCTATGCAATTATCAAGGCCCTGAAAAAGGCCGTGAAAATCCCGGTCAACCTTCACAGTCACTTTACCTCCGGCATGTCATCCATGTCGCATTTAAAGGCCATTGAAGCCGGCGCGGAC
>JBGSPP010000337.1:0-7202 GCA_041738515.1 Desulfobulbus sp. | reverse complement strand
GACTGGGGGATGAGCACCAGAGCCACGGTCAGGCCGGCGATGGAGTCGGCTTTGAACAGGTTCAGGTTGTAGCCGGAGAACCAGTCAAGAAAAGGAAAGATACGCTTGATCATGCCGCTCGTTGCACCTCGGTTCGTTCAGGTTGATGGTTGCAGTTCCTTGTTTGCCTCGGGTTCAGGATCGCTGCCGGTTTTCCAGCATGCGCCGGCAGGAATCGATCAGTTCCTTGTACAGCGCGCCGACATCGTAGAGGTTGTTCATCCGGAAGCGGACCATGCTGTCCACCATGGAGAATACGATCAGCGCCGACTTGCGCGCCGGGATGGCCGGGTCAATGGAGCCGTCCCGCTGGCCGCCGGTGATGGCGCTCTCGAAGATGTCGACAAAACAGTTGTAGATGGCCTCGAGAATTTCCCGGCACTCCGGGTTGGTCTCGGCCAGTTCGTAGGCGTACCGCTGGTTGAGGATGGCGAACAGGTCCTCGCGGCTCTTGGTCATGTAGAGGTAGAAGGAGATGGTCTCCTCGACCATGTCCAGGCCGGTATGCTCCGACTCGGCGTTCCGGTAGCGCTCGAACTCGGGCAGGATATCCGCCTTCAGGCTGCGGAGGATGGAGAGGAAGATGCCCTGCTTGCTCTTGAAATGATAGAAGATGGTGCCCTCGGCCGCGCCGGTCATCTTGGACAGTTCGCCCATGGCCGTATCCCGGTAGCCCTTGCGGGCGAACAGGAAGGTGGCGGCCTGGAGGATTGTGTCCTTCTTTTTCGCGTTGGTGTTGGCCATGTTCTGTCCAGAAAAAATTAGACTGAGCGCTCAGTCAGTTTTCTACGGTGTTTGCGGCGGAGCGTCAAGAGAAAAAAGAATGCTGCCTGGAGTTGATTGGAAAAACCGGGCGTGCGTCCTGATTGTTTCAAAACGTTCCAATTATGAAACGCCCACTATGGTTGCTGTTTCAAGCGGTGCAGGCGATGGGCGGCAGGTTCTCGCGGTGGGGTGGGGATGGCAGTGAAGCGTTCTGCAACAAAAAGAAACATTACGGAACGCAACCCTTGACAGCGAGTGTTTCATCGTGTTTCTTTTTCGTTCACGGGTTGGCCGGATACAATCTTCTTGAATCAACCCATGAATATTATTGAAAGAAAATATTGTCCATCTTCTGGCCTCGAATTTGCTTTTCGCCATCGTGGGAAAATGAACCGTCGTTCAGCGTTCCGGGCCCGACAGTCCGGCCACGCCTGACCGCATAATGACGTCAACGGATGCAAGGAGAAAGGTATGGATCAGGAAATGGAGGCCAAGGTGCTGCTGGTCGACGACGAGCGGGAATTTCTCGAAACACTGTCCAGTCGTCTCGAGATGCGCGGCCTGAAGGTCAGCGCCGTCACCAGCGGCGAACAGGCGATTGCCGAGGCCAAGGAGCAGGAGTATGACGCCATCGTCGTCGATCTGTCCATGCCCGGCATCGACGGACTCGAAACCCTCAAGCGCATCAAGGCGGACAACCCCAACGCCGAGATCATCATGCTCACCGGCCATGGTTCGGTGGCCAGCGGCGTCGAGGCGATGAAGCTCGGGGCCGGCGACTTCCTGCAGAAACCGGTTGAACTCTCCGAGCTGATGAGCAAGATCGGCGAGGCCAAGGACAAGCGCATGCTGGTGCTGCAGAAGAAGTCCCAGGAAGAGCTGCGCAAGATACTCCAGAGCAAGGGTTGGTAACCGGTTTTCCCCATCACCGAGAAAGGAGAGAAGTATGAATACAACGCCCGTAGTCAAGGATCTCGTCATTCCCCTGGAACAGTTTCCCCATCTGAGCAGTGAGGCCTCGGTGCATGAAGCCGTAGGCGTGCTCTTTTCCCATACCGCCAACGGCGGCGGCAACCTGCTCTACGACGAACTGCTGCTCATCAACAGCCAGAGCCAGTATGTCGGCCGCCTGACCATCCGCGGCATCCTCACCTGTTATTTCCCGACCCTGTTCAACGGCGGCCAGAAGGCCATCTTTGCCGGCAAGAAAGAAAAATTCTCTGATCTGGCCATTCTCATGGAGGACAGCTTCCAGGCAGAGTGCAAGCGCCAGGGCGCCCTGCCGGTCAGCCAGTACATGGTTCCGCCGCTCAAGTCGATCAAGGCCGAGATGCACCCCCTCCATGCTGCTGAAATCATGATGGAGGAGGGCGAAACCTGTCTGCCGGTGGTTGAGAACCAGGCCCTGATCGGCGTAGTCCGCCTGATCGACATCTTCCGCACCCTCGCCGGCAGCTGCTCGCTGTAAGGCGAGTACGAGACCCCTTCACCGATACAAGGAACCATCACCATGTCAGGTACAACTGTGAAAGAAATCACGGAAGCCAAAGCCCCCTTTGACTGGAAACGCTGGGTCTTCATTCTTGGCGGCCTCGCCCTCTTTGCCTTTATCTATTACAGTCCGGCCTGGCCGGACGCCATTGACCCCAAGGGCGAGCACTTCGTCCTTTCCAAGCAGGCCAAAGGCGCCCTGGCCGTCTTCGCCGTGGCCGCCACCTGGTGGATCTTCGAGGTGGTGCCCATCGGCGTCACCAGCCTGCTGATCGGTACCCTCCAGGCCCTGTTTCTCATCCGCAAGCCCGTGGTTGCTTTCAAGGACTTCATGGATCCCTCGGTGCTGTTCATCTTCGGCTCGGTGGTCATCGGCATGGTCTTCACCAAGACCGGCCTCACCCGGCGGATCGCCTACAAGATGCTCTCCATCATCGGCGAGAAAACCTCGCTAATCATGCTCGGCTGCTTTGTCATGACCGCGCTGCTGACCCACGTCATGGCCCACACCGCCGTGGCTGCCACCATGTTCCCGCTGCTGATGGCCATCTACTCCCTCTACACTACCGAAACCAAGCCGACCAAGTTCGGCAAGGCCCTGTTCATCGGCATGGCCTATGTCGCCGGCGCCGGCTCGATTATCACTCTCCTGGGCGCGGCCCGTGGTGCGGTGGCCCTGGCCTTTTACAAGGACATGATGAAGGTCGATATCAGCTTCGGCACCTTGAGCTACTACATGTTCCCCCTGGGCTGGCTGATGGTTTTCCTCCTCTGGGGCTTCTTCATGGTCTTCTGCAAGCCGGAAAAGGACCGCATCGTCGGCCTCAAAGAGAAGGCCAGCCGCATGTACCGCGAACTGGGTGGTATCACCCGTAACGAAATCCTGGCCGCGTCCATCATTCTGCTCGCCGTCCTCGTCATCGCCCTCAAGAGTTTTGTCCCCGCGCTCGACACCCTGGACAAGACAGGCATCCTGCTCTGCTCCACCATCGCCTTCTTCGTCTTCAACATTCTCAAGATCGAGGATCTGGAAGATATCCCCTGGAACATCATCCTGCTGTTCGCCGGTGCCATGTCCATCGGTTTCTGCCTCTGGGAGACCGGCGCGGCCAAGTGGCTGGCCGTCAACTGGCTGGTGCTCTTCCAGAAGGCCCCGGCCGTGGTCTTCATCATGGGCATGTCCTTCTTCGTCCTGGTCATGACCAATTTCATCATGAACGTGGCCGCCATTGCCATCTCTTTGCCGGTGGCTCTGGTCATCGCCCCCTACCTGGGCGTGGCCGGTGAGGTCATCCTCTTCTCGGCCCTGGCCACCGCCGGTATGCCCTTTATCCTCCTCATCGGCGCGGCCCCAAACGCCATCGCCTACAACTCCAAGCAGTTCACCCCGGGCGAGTTCCTCAAGTTCGGTATTATGGCCAGCATCATGCTGATGGTGGTGCTGTATGTCTTCGTCGCCTTTGTCTGGCCGATGATGGGCATGGAAGTGTTTGTCCCCAAGGTGCAGTAACCGGCCGGTACCGGTTGCCGGCCTCCCTTTCGGAACATTGGTCCCGTGGAGAGAGGCCGGCTCTATCCGGCCCCGGGAGTCGCTCTGTTTTGGCGGCATCAATCAAGTGAACATTACACAAGGCAGCACGAGGAGCAGTCATGACAACAGCACTGGTTTCCATTTTTGCCCTGGCCTATGCGGCCATTGCCCTGGAGCACCCGCTCAAGGTCAACAAATCAGCCTCGGCCCTGCTGGCCGCCGGTCTCCTCTGGACCATCTACGCCCTGGCTGGCCCGGATTTCCATGTGGCCGTGGAGAATCTGCATGAATCGGTGGCCTCCACCGCCCAGATCGTCTTCTTCCTCATGGGCGCGATGACCATTGTCGAGGTGGTCGACGCTCACAACGGCTTCTACGCCATCACCAGCCGGATTCAGACCACCAAACTCAGCACCCTGCTGTGGCTGGTCGGCTTCGTCACCTTCTTTCTCAGCTCGATCCTCGACAACCTGACCACCACCATCGTCATGATCTCGCTGATGAAGAAACTGCTTGACCGGCACGAGGACCGGCTCTTCTTTGCCGGCATTATCGTCATCGCTGCCAACGCCGGCGGTGCCTGGAGCCCGATCGGCGACGTCACCACCACCATGCTGTGGATCGGCGGGCAGATCACCACCCTGGCCATCATGAAGGGCGTATTATTGCCATCCCTGGCTTGCCTGATCATCCCGCTGCTGATTACCAGCTACACCCTGCGCGGTCGCGAGGTAATTGCCCCAGCCTTTGTCGAGCGCCGTGCCGGTCACGAGACCACCCCCTTTGAGCAGAACTTCATGTTCTTCATGGGCATGGGCACCCTGGTGATGGTGCCGATTTTCAAGAGCATCACCCACCTGCCGCCCTTCATGGGCATTCTCTTTGGCCTGGGCATCCTCTGGCTGGTGGGCGAACTACTCCATCGCAACAAGGAGGATGACGAGTTCAAGGAGCATCTGAGCCTGGTCCAAGCCCTCCATCGGATCGACATGAGTTGCATCGTCTTCTTTATCGGCATACTCCTGGCCGTCGCCACCCTGGAGCATACCCACATTCTCAGTGCTCTGGCTGGCTGGCTGACTGAAACCGTGGGGCGTACGGACGTCATCGTCACCCTGATCGGCCTGGCCAGCGCCGTGGTCGACAACGTGCCGCTGGTGGCCGCCTCCATGGGCATGTACGACATGGCCACCTATCCCCAGGACAGCTTCCTCTGGGAGTTCATGGCCTACTGCGCCGGTACCGGCGGCTCGATCCTGATCATCGGTTCCGCCGCCGGCGTGGCCGCCATGGGCCTGGAGAAGATCCATTTCTTCTGGTATGCCCGCAAGATCGGCCTGCTGGCGGCTGTCGGCTATTTTGCCGGCATCTTCGTCTATATCGCCCAGTACAACATGTTTCATTGAGCGATGGGCCGCTCCCCGAGGGCGGCCATTCTCCCTGGTCGTCACCTGTCGTCGCTTCCGGTTGCCCCCGGCCGGAAGCGGCGACGCGGTGACGGCGTCCTCCCTCCTCTTTCCCGACTCGCACCGGCGCCGATGCACGACGATTTCTCCGCCACCTTTCCCGGCCTGGCCGTCCATGACCTGCTCGACGCCATCCCCCATGGGATCGCGGTGGTCGACCGGGAACTCCGGATCGTGGCAGTCAACAGCCATATCGAGGCCCTGACCGGGCTCGCCCTGGCCGAGGTCCGGGGGGTGTACGTCGATTTCGTCCTCCGTTCCAGCATCGGCGGCCGCGGCCGCACCTTTCGTGAGGTGCTGGAGAGCGGCGCGGCTCAGGTGCTCGACGGCGATATCGTCAGCCGCGACCGGCGCAAGCTGCCCATGCAGTTCACCATCTCGCCCCTGCGCGTTGGAACCGACGAGCCGCTCGGGCTGGTGATCGTGCTTGACGACCTCTCGGCCATGGCCGCCTCGGCCGGCCAGGGCGTCGAACCCGACGAAGCCCACGGCATCGTCGGCCAGAGCCCGAAAATGCAGGAGGTCTTCGAGCTCATCCCGCTCATGGCCCGCACCGAGGCCTCGGTGCTGATCACCGGCGAGACCGGCACCGGCAAGGACCGGATCGCCGAGGCGATCCACAAGCAATCCAGCCGGACGGCCAAGCCCTTCATCAAGATCAACTGTGGCGCCCTGCCCGAACCGCTGCTCGAATCCGAGCTGTTCGGCTACGTCAAGGGGGCCTTCACCGGCGCGGTCAAGGACAAGCCGGGCATGTTCCGCCTGGCCCAGGGCGGCACCCTCTTTCTCACCGAGATCGGCGACATGCCCCTGCCGCTGCAGGTCAAGCTGCTCTCCGTGCTCGATGACCGCGAGTTCTTTCCTCTGGGCGGGGAAAAGAAGGTCCAGGTGGACGTGCGCATCATCGCCGCCACCCACCGGCCGCTGAAGGAGCGGGTGGCCGAGGGGCTGTTCCGCGAGGACCTCTACTACCGGCTCAACGTCCTCCACCTGCACCTGCCGCCCCTGCGCGAACGGGAGACCGACACCCGCTTCCTCATCAACCATTTCCTGCGCACCTTCGCCGAACGCACCGGCAGCGCCGTCAAGTCGTTTGCCGCCGAGGCCCTCGACCAGCTGATGGCCTACCCCTATCCCGGCAACATCCGGGAACTGCGCAACATCGTCGAATACTGCGTCAACATCTGCCAAAACAAACAGATCGAGGTCGAGCATCTGCCCAAGTATCTGCTGGCCCGGCTCGAAGCGGCGGGCGAGGCGACTCCGGAACCCGTGGGGTCGACTGCCGCTGCGGCCCCGTCAGCGAAACCGGCCCGGATGCAGCCGGCCTCCGAGGTGGGCCGCGACTGGCAGGCCATTGAAAAGGAACTGATCGTCAACACCCTGACCCAGACCCGGGGCAACCGCTCCAAGGCGGCGGCGCTGCTGGGCTGGGGCCGGACCACCCTGTGGCGCAAGTTGAAGAGCCACGGTCTGGTGACCGACCAGGGCAGCAACGGAGCAAGTGCATGAAAATACTGATCAAGGTCCAGGACAACAGCGTCGCGCCCCGGTTCGATCAGGCCACCGAGGTGATCATCGCGGAGTACGACGGCAGCCGCCAGGTGACGCCGCCGCGGACAATCATCCTGCCGCACAAGAGCGCCGAGGACCTGAGCGACCTGATCGTCAAGGAGGGCATCGGCTGCCTCATCTGCGGCGGCATTGAGGACGCCTTTTATCGCTTCTTCACCTGGAAGAAGATCCTGGTTTTCGACGGCGTCATCGGCGCCTACACCGAGGCCCTGCACCAGGCGGTGACCGGTACGCTCCAGCCTGGCCAGGTGCTGCCTTCGGCCACCGGCGAGGCCTGATGCTGCCCGGGTTTTTCCAATCCGGCGGTCGGCCGCCGCATGCGGTTGCCGGCAGGC
>JBGSPP010000300.1:0-7818 GCA_041738515.1 Desulfobulbus sp. | reverse complement strand
CTGCGGCCACAGTTCGGCCAGGTTGTCCGAATCGAGGAGAAAGTCAAAGTCCATGGTCTCGCCCGATGCACCGTTCACCCGCACGATTGATCGGCCACTGGTCAGGGCCAGATCCCGCACCTGGAGGCGGCGGTCCTGCAGATGGGCCTCACCCTGGGCGGTCAGGGGAAATCCGCGCAAGGCGCCGTGCAAGTCTTCCAGTCGCCATTGGCCGTCGACCGCCGCATCCCAGCTGCCCTCTGTCAGCAACCGGCCTTGGAGATCGCCCGGCCAGCCGGGGAACACCAACGCCGGATCGATATGGGAGATGATCAGATCGGCTTGCCAGGTGAAAAACGGCATCCACCCGATGCGGCCCGTACCTGAAAGCACGGCCTCGCCCCGCTGCAGATGCAGGTCGCTGATCGCAAACCCGTCCCAGTTGCCCGCAAGCGCCCCCCGCAGGTCGACCCAACGGTCGCCGCGATCGCCACCATGAGCCACCCGGCCACGAACCTGCAGGGCATAGTCGTCAAGCGATCCCTGCCCCTCGATGGCGATGTCGGCAAAGTGTGTCCCACCCCATCCCTGGTTGATGGCAGCCAAGGCAAAACGCTCGCTCAACAGCCGCGCCTTCCAGGTGGTGGCAGCAGACAGTTCAAGAAGCGTGCCCTCCAGCCGGGCGGCAAAAGGTGCGGTCTGCTTTGCCTCGCAGGCCAGGGCGTCAAACGGCCCCCGCAGCGTGCCGCTGCCGTTCATGCGCTCATAGCCCTCGGGCGCCCAGGTGTAGTCAAAGCTGAGGTCGAGCGGATAGCCGGCTTCGGTCCGCACCTGGCCCCGAGCCCGCAGTTCTGCCGCGGTGGTGGCGAGTGCTAGGCTCTGCAGGGTGATGACCTGCCCTCGCCAGGCTATGGCCTCAATCCTGCCCATACCGCCGGTCACCACCTCGTTCCCTTCGGAGCGGATGGCGAGGTTGTCGGCCGTCACCGTCTCAATCTTCAGCGGCAGCGGCAGGGAAAACGGGACCAGCGACAGTGGGGTGCCGTCGCCCGCACCGATGTCGATCCGCACGTCCGTCCCCTGCACGGTTGCCACCCGGATGGCGCCATGCAGCAGGTCGGCCGGATGCCACGACAGTCGCAACCGCGCAATGGCGACCGCATCGATGCCGTCGTCATAGCGAAGGTCATGCAGTTCCAACGGCCCCAGGAGTGTACCCGAGGCCGAGCCGATGGTCACCACGCCGCCCGCCGAGTCATTGGCGAGTCGGACCAGGGTGCGCAGCCCCTGCCCTGTCCCCACCAGAAACACGATCAGCGCCGGCGGCAGCAGGACCAGCGCGCCGATGATCCATCGTTGCCAGCCTCGCATCAGAGATCCGCCCCCAGAGTGAAATGGATGCGCCAGGAACCACCCTCATCGAGCGCCTGGGCAACGTCGAGCCGGATCTGGCCGAAGGGTCCGTTCCAGCGCAGGCCCACGCCCGCGCCGGCGTGCATCTCCACATTGGAGAGTGAGTTGGCGGCCATGCCGCTGTCGTAGAACACGGCCCCGCTCCAGGACTCGAACAGGGTCCGTTCCAACTCCAGACTGTAGGTGAACAGGTACTTGCCGCCGATGATGTTGCCGGCCGCATCCGTGGGGCCGATCTTCTTGTAGCCGTAGCCGCGCACGCTCTGGTCGCCGCCGGCAAAGAAACGCAGGGACAGGGGGAGATCCTCGGTTTCATCGACCAGGGTGTAGCCGCCGTCGGCCCGCCCAATCAGGCGCCAATCGTCGAAAAAGGAATAGATCGCCTTGGCGCCGGCGGTGGCCTGGAGGAAGGATACCTCGGCCAGCACATCCTCCTCGGCGCCGCTCAGCGAGGCCGAAAGCCGCAGGCCGCGGGTGGTGACGATGCGGTTGTCGGTCCAGAACAGGCTCCCCTTGACGCCCGGGATCAGCAGGCTGGCGCGCCATTCATCCTCGCCGACCCGATCTTCCTCGTCCAGGTACTGCAGGTAGGTGGAGTACTCGCCCCAGTCGCGAAAATGGTCGTGGCTAACGCCCGCTTTCCACAGCGTGGATTCGATGTTGTCATAGTTCTCCACCTCGTAGCTGCCGAGAATGGACAGCCGGTCCTTGAGCGGGTCGCCGATGGGAATGGAGTAGACGCCGCCGAGGTTGCTCTTGCGCTCGGACGGCTGCAACTGGAGGTTGAGCTGATGGCCCTGGCGGTTGATGTGGCGGTTGCTGTACTCCAGCGTTCCCCGGATGCCGGTGTCGGTGCCGTAGCCAAGGCCGATGCCGTAGCGGTGCGCCAGGTTGGGCTTGAGCACCACCCGCACCGGCACCGCGGCCGGATCGGCCTGTTCCAGGTCGTACTCCAGATCCACGCTGGTGAAGTAGTCGGCGAGAAACAGCGAGCGCCGCAGCCGGGTCAGATTGCCCGGGGTCAGGGGGTCGCCCTCCCGGGCCGGACTGATCTTGCGCAGCAGGTCATGATCGATGAAATCGGCATCGAAACGGATGGCCCCGAACTGGTAACGCGGGCCGGTGGCCAAAAGCAGCCGCACCGAAGCGGTGTGCGCCTTTCTGCGGATCTCCACCCGGCTGTCGCGGTAGCTAGCCTTGAGATAGCCATTGTTGATCGCCGCCGTGATCAGGTTGTCACGCGCTTCCTCGTACTGGCGGTGATCGAGCTGCATACCGGTGCGCAGGGGAAACTGCCGCACCGCCTCTTGGAGCGCCGGATCCTGCTCGCCTGCCCCGCTGATCGCGATGTCCACCCCGCCGATGACCACCGCCTCGCCCAAGGCCACCTCGAGGCGCACCCGCCAGCGGCCCTCCCGCTGCTCCCGGTGCGGCACGATGTGCGGACCGTAGTAGCCAAAGGGTTCCAGAGCCCTGGTCGTTTCCTTGACGGCCCGGGCATAGAGGCGGTTGAAGGCGGCCTCGGACAGAGGGCCGGTCTCGGTTGTCCTGATGAGGGAGAGATGGGCGAGGATGTTGCGGCGCTGCGACTCGGTGAGGTCGCCTTCGATCTCGACGGCAACGGCATGTTGGCCGGCAGGATCGGCGTCCTCGGCCCGGACGGTGCCGACGGTGGAGGCAAGAATCAGGAAAAGCGTCAGCCAGGCGCGGATCAGATGGATCAGCAGCCCCGAATGGGCGCTCGGCGTGTCATTGCGGGAGATGCTCACAAACGTTGCCCCTGGAAGAGCCGGGGCAGGGCCCGGCGGCGATCCCCGGCAAACGATGCGGGACGTGGCCGCCATCAGGCGGACCAGGGATCCCGGCTCACAATTGCCGGAAATGTACCCTGATCCTGCCGATTTTCAAAGCGTTGTTTGCCTGCCCCCCGGCGATGCGCCAGGGGGGAACAGGGCTGTGCGGGTTACTGCCGGGAGAAGACCAGGCCGGCGCTGGCGCGATCGATCAGGATGTGATCGCCCTCGGCAAAACGTCCCTCTAGGATCTCCAGCGCCAGCGGGTCCTCAATGTAGCGCTGTATGGCCCGCTTCAGCGGCCGCGCGCCGTAGGCAGGGTCGTAACCGGTGTCCACCAGGAACTGCTTGGCCTCCTTGGTCAGGGTCACCCTGTACTTGCGCTCGGCCAGCCGTTTGGCCATCCGCTTGATCTGGATGTCGACGATCTGGAAGAGATTGTCGCGGCTGAGCCCATGGAAGGTGATGATCTCATCGACCCGGTTGAGGAACTCCGGCTTGAACTGGCGATGGAGGAGGTCATCGACCTGCCGCCGCATAGTCTCCGGGTCGGTCAGGGCCAGGTCCATGATGATCTGGCTGCCCAGGTTCGAGGTCATGATCAGGATGGTGTTCTTGAAATCCACCGTCCGCCCCTTGCCGTCGGTCATGCGGCCATCGTCGAGCACCTGCAGCAGCACGTTGAACACGTCCGGGTGGGCTTTCTCGATCTCATCAAGCAGGATGACCGAATAGGGCCGGCGCCGCACCGCCTCGGTGAGCATGCCGCCCTCGTCGTAACCGACGTAGCCGGGAGGCGCGCCGATCAGGCGGGCCACAGAATGCTTCTCCATGTATTCCGACATGTCCACGCGGATCATGGCCTGCTGGGAGTCGAAGAGGAAATCGGCCAGGCTGCGGGCCAGCTCGGTCTTGCCGACGCCGGTGGGGCCGAGGAAGATGAAACTGCCCAGAGGCCGGTCCGGATCCTGGAGCCCCGCGCGGGCGCGCCGGACCGCGTTGGCCACGGCAACGATGGCCTCCCGCTGCCCGATCACCCGGGCGCCGAGCGCACTCTCGGCCTGCACCAGTTTTTCCTTCTCTCCTTCCAGCAGCCGGTCCACCGGGATGCCGGTCCACTTGGCCACCACGGCGGCCACGTCCTCGGCCGAGACTTCCTCCTTGAGCATCTGATGCTTCTCCTGAATCTCGCCCAAGCGGGCGTTGGCGGCCTCCAACTCGCTATGCAGCTGGACAATCCGGCCGTAACGGATCTCGGCCACTTTGCTCAGCTCGCCAGCCCGCTCGGCCCGTTGCTCCTCCATGTGAGCCTGGTCGATTTGAGCCTTGATGTCGCGGATGGACTGGATGGTCTCCTTTTCCAGGGTCCACTGGCCCTTCATGCCTTTGAGCGAGTCACCGAGATTGGCAAGGTCCTCGCGCACCTTGGCGAGCCGCTCGCCCGAGGCTTGGTCCTTCTCCTTCTTCAGGGCCTCCTGCTCGATTTCCAGCTTGATTTTTTTCCGCTCCAACTGGTCGATCTCGGTGGGCATGCTATCGATCTCGATGCGCAGGCGCGAGGCGGCCTCGTCGATCAGGTCGATGGCCTTGTCCGGCAGGAAGCGGTCGGTGATGTAGCGGCTGGACAGGGTGACCGCGGCCACCGTGGCCGCGTCCTGGATGCGCACGCCGTGATGGACCTCGTACTTCTCCTTGATGCCGCGCAGGATGGCGATGGTGTCCTCCTCGCTCGGCTCCTGCACCAGCACCGGCTGGAAACGCCGCTCCAGGGCCGCGTCCTTTTCGATGTACTTGCGATACTCGTCGAGCGTGGTGGCGCCGACGCAATGCAACTCGCCGCGAGCGAGTGCCGGTTTAAGCATGTTGGAGGCGTCCATGGAGCCTTCAGCCGCGCCGGCCCCAACCAGGGTGTGGATCTCGTCGATGAAAAGAATGATCTCGCCAGCCCGCTTCTCCACCTCCTTAAGAACCGCCTTGAGCCGGTCCTCGAACTCGCCCCGGTACTTGGCGCCAGCCACCAGCGACCCGAGATCGAGCGAGATCACCTGCTTGCCGTTGAGGGTGGAAGGGACGTCGCCGTTGACGATGCGCTGGGCCAGACCCTCGACGATGGCGGTTTTGCCGACGCCGGGCTCGCCGATGAGCACCGGATTGTTCTTGGTACGGCGGGACAGCACCTGGATGATCCGCCGGATCTCCTCGTCGCGGCCGACCACCGGGTCAAGCTTGCCCCGGCGGGCCACGTCGGTGAGGTTGCGGGCATATTTTTCCAGCGCCTGGTATTTCTCTTCCGGATAGGGGTCGGTGACCCGCTGGTTGCCACGCACAGCCATCAGGGCCTTGAGGAAAGCGTCGCCGGTGATGCCGAGACGGTTGAGCGCGGCGGTGATCTTCAGCGACCGTTCCGCCAGGATGGTCAGGAACAGGTGCTCCTGGCTGACGTACTCGTCCTGCATGTTGGCCGCAGTCTTGAACGACTGGTCCAGCAGGGTGCGGAACTGCTGCGAGGCGTAGGTCTGGTTCGCCCCCGAACCGCTGACCTGGGGCAGGGCCGAGATCAGCTGGTTAGTCTCGGTCAGGGCAAGGTGCGGGGCCACGCCCATCTTCTGCAGCACCGGCACCACCACGCCCTCGGGTTGCTCCAGGATAGCCTTGACCAGGTGCTCGGGCTGCAGTTCCTGGTTGCCGCCCGTCTGGGCCAGCTGCTGCGCCGCCTGGATGGCCTCCTGGGATTTGAGGGTGAATTTGTCGAGTTGCATGTTTTCTCTCCTTGGCTGATATATAATGGAAAAACAACGAGGTGTCCGGGCGTTCCGGAGAGTACGATAAGAACGAACCGGCAAGTGTCAATAAATTGGCACAAATTGTTTTTCAATCGAGCAGGCAAAGAAAAACCCCCTTGCCACGGGTGGCAAGGGGGCGCATACAACACCTCGGCTTAGATTACTGATTGATCAGCCGCACGACCCGCCGCAGGAACCGGAACTGCAACTGCCGCCACCACCAAGAGGGTTGGTCGAGGTGATGGAGAAACCGGAACGGTACCCGGCCTCGATGAAATCAACCTTGACGGTCCCGCATCGACCCAGCAGTTCATCATCCACCAGGAATTTCAGTCCGTCTTCTTCAAATGCCTTGTCGCTGTCTTTTGGCTCATCCAGAGCCAATCCAAGGGATGGCCCGCTTCAGCCACCCTGCATCAGTGCGATGCGGATCGCAGAACTGATCTTGTTCTGCTCAAGGTACGCTTTCAAATTATTTACAGCAAGCGCTGTGACCTCTAACATTCATGCCTCCTCGAAATGGAAATGCTCCCGCCGTTTGGCCGGAAAGAAAGGGTTATGGATCGAAAATAAGGTGGACCGGGGTGCAAGTCAACCGCCAATGCGCGCCAAGCCCTTCCGAAAAGAAAAATAGGTTATTATACCCGAAAAGAGCGGCAAGGAAAAGCAAGAGCATGGCTTTCTTGCTGAAAACACTTCTGTCGCAACTACATCGCGGTTGCTTCGCCCCTGCGACCTGCACCGTTCATATCGAAATTGTTGAACATTTCCAGCCTCCCTGCTGTTTGCCAGCCAGCAAGCGAGAGTGACGAGGCCACAATCGGCCGCCCCGTTCGCCCGACCGCCCCAACAGCACCCAACCGGAGCGCTTCCCTGTCGCCAAACCCTGCCCTGCGACCCGGAGAAAAAGCCTTTCCTTTCTTGGAAAAAGATTGTCAAACAGAACAGCGCCTTCTACAATTTTTCAGAACAGGCGTTCACCAAGGCAAACCCTCACCCACGAGAACCAGCATATGCGCGAAAAAATTCTCATATCCACCGGCGGCGGCGATGCGCCCGGCCTGAACGCGGTCATCTTTGCCGTGGTCAATTCGGCTTCCAGAAAAGGCTGGGAGGTCTACGGCAGCCGCTCCGGCTACGGCGGCCTGCTCGACTTGGACGACCTCGTCCGCCTGACCCCGGAGAGCGTGGAAGGGATTCTCTCCCAGGGCGGCACCATCCTCGGCTCCACCAACAAGGGCAACCCCTTTGCCAAACCGGTGGAGAACCTGGCCGGCGAGATTCAAATCATCGACATCTCCGACAAGATCCTCACCAACTTCAAGCGCATGGGCTTCTTCTGCCACATCGCGGTTGGCGGCGACGGCAGCCTGGAGATCGCCCACCGGTTCGCCCTCAAGGGCATGCCGGTGATCGGCGTACCCAAAACCATCGACAACGACCTGGAGGTGACCGACCGAACCTTCGGGTTCGACACCGCCGTGTCCACCGCCACCGACGCCATCGACAAGCTGCACTCCACCGCCAAGTCGCATGACCGGGTGATGGTGGTCGAGGTCATGGGCCGCGACTCCGGCTGGATCGCGCTCTACTCGGGCATTTCGGGCGGGGCCGACGTCATCCTCATTCCCGAGATCCCGTTCAAGGTTGATTCCATCTGCGCCAAGATCTCCGACAACGAACTGCACAACAAGCATTACTCGATTGTGGTAGTGGCCGAGGGCGCACGCGCCGAGGACGGTGAGGTGATCAACAAGGGCATGGGCGAGATCGGCCGGACCGAGGTGGTGCTGGGCGGGGTCGGCGAGTGGGTGGCCGAGCAGATCCGCAAGCGGCTGGGCAAGGACACC
>JBGSPP010000283.1:0-3760 GCA_041738515.1 Desulfobulbus sp. | reverse complement strand
TGCTTGAAACGATGTTCGTAAACTCTCAGTAAAACCTTTGTTCGCGGCGCTGCCCTGGCCGACGGAACTTGTTTCATTCAAGATTTTCTCTAACCCGGTATTGCTGGCAAGGCTATGGGCGGCGCCATGGATCTTCATCTGCATGGCCGTGTTTGCCAATTTTACCCCATCGAAACCGTTGATCGAGGCATTGGTGGTTGTGGTTCCGCCTTTTCCATCCAGGGCATAGGTGGCTTTATTGTCCGCTGCGGTGATATCGTGCTGCATGCCGGTGCCTCCCGCACCGGTGGTCATGACGCTGGTGGAGCCGTCGGCATTCACCCGGTCTGCTTTCATCCTGGTCACCTGTCCGTTCGGGCCGGTGGAAACATCTACGGGACCATTGGCCGTGCCCGCAGTCTGATGGGCCGAGGCCAGCATGGTCGCAAACTCGCCATTGGTGACATCCGGGCTGATTTGTCCAGATTGTTGCAAAGTGTTTTTAGCGTTCATGGCGGCGCTGTATCCACCTACCGAGCGATGTAGATCGAAGGACCGTGCTGCGGCCATGTTGGAAAACCGGTGTTCCGCCATGCCATCGAGCAATCCGGCTGCCTGTATCTGCCGATTCATGGCTTCTGTTCGACCTTCGGGAGTAAGGAGCGCTCCTGCCTGACGTCCAGCCCCCTGGACAAGGCCACTGAGATTGGAAGCAAGATGGGCCAGGGCCGAACCGCCAAAACGGATGAGCATCGTCGAAAATAGACTGGCCAGCATAATTCCTGCAGAACGGATCACCCCGAACATCGCCAGAATTTTGGTGGCATCGGAAGGGAACGCAGCCATGGCGTAGACGCCAAGGTTGGATTGCCGGGCATCCTCAAAGCTATAGGCGGCGTAGTCCATTGCTGCCCCGTGGATCACCGCATCGGTGACACCCCAAGTAGCGAGAAAGACAAAAAATCCAACTAGCAACGAAACGGCCTTGCCTAAAATGGGCGTGGGCAGAAACAACGCCAGAAATGGAATGATCCCGATAGCCACGGCAGTCATGATCGCGCGAATGATGGGTATCCACTCGTTCATGGTGATACCGAGGCCCAAACCGGAGGAGGTAATCTTCCGGTCACTCTCCATGCGAATCGAAGTCTCGTAATCGTCCTGGTAATAAAAATTGTAGAGGATTTCGGCAATCTGCCGCTGCTGGATGATCCGAGCAGGGGTATAGGTTGATCCCGTGGTGAAATTGACGGTATTGGAGAGCAGGTTTTGACAGGTGGTCAACTCTGTCGCATTCGATGGATCGAAATACGATTTGCTGCACACCTTTTTAATCGATTCATTGTAGTTGGCCGGATTGGCATAAATGGGCCGCAGATTGTTCCAGGCTGCGGTGCAACTCATGGCTGTGCCGGCGGGGTTGGCGGCATCATAATAGACGGTGAACACCGCCGGATTGACCGCCTGGGCCAGATCGGTCAAGAAATCGGTACTGGTGTTGCGAAGATTATCCAGGGAAAGGGTTGTACCAGGTCGCAACAATTCAAAGGTCACGCAATCCTTTATGTAGCGGATCATGCTGGTGCGCGCGTAATTGTCCTTGGGCGAGGAATCCTTGATCGCCTCCAGGGCCTTGAAGCCGGTGCCTCCGGCGGTTTGGCTGTAGGCGGCATTGGGTGCGGCAGACGTGTCGATGATATCGACGACGCCACGCTCGATCTTGTTGAGCGATCCGGCAGCCAGAACAATGGCATCGGGGATGCTGCCGATGGTCTGGAATCGGTTCAGGACCGGATCATAGACCGTGATATTGCCCTTGGGGATAAACAGACCCAAATACAGGACCGCGCCGCAAAAAACCGGGATCAGCCATGCCAAAGGAATGATTCTGGTACCAGTGGCGGCAGTGGCAAGCCATGAGATCCCACCGGATACAATGCCGATAATGGTCAAAACGGTCAGCAGCGACACATAATTTGCGTCGCTGAAAATAAGGGCGATCTTGTTGAACGCCTGGACGATGGGGTTAAATCCTCCATAGGTGTAAAATTCCATATCCAAGGCCAAGGCGGTTTCGGCCAGCAGGAGGCAGGATGCAATCGCCAGAAGAAGGGGCGCTGTTTTCTTCATCAGTTCACCTGACTTTTTTGTATTTTTTTGACACCTCAAATTACATCTGCAGCCGAGCCGCAATATCCTTGCCGTAACGGCGGGTAAGCTCTGCGGTCATTTGCGTTTCCACCCGCTGCATGTGGCTCATATAGGTCATGATGGTGTTCATCTCATTGGCCGAAGCGAGATAACTGGTTTTGGCGGACTCTTTGAGTGTCTGGATCGTCTTCAGCATGAGCGAGATATTATTGTCGGCATTTTGGGCAAACAGGACATCGGCGCACTTCTCGGGAGCCTGGCCAGCCGCAGGACCGGAGGACTTCTCAAGAATTTCCCTCGCCTTTCTGGCGATTGACTCTACCCGGACATACAGATCGGACAGCATCTGCATGCTGTAGGCCTTTGCGGTAATGTCAGCCAAACCCGCGATAACGGGCTCCTTGGTGTTTGTCCCAACAGCGGTTTTAAGAATGGGGAGGGCTGAGAGAGGCGTCCCGTTGAGAAAGGTTTGCTCCGCGACCGTCAAGGTGCCTTTGGTTTCCACCTTGGTGTAAATACTGTTCAAGGTGGCACTCACATATCCGTTCAAATCACGATTGGTATCGGTAATCTGGCTGCAGGTACCGGCCATGTCCTGGGCAAACGCCTCGCCTTCGGTGATTGCTTTGAGGTCATCGGGATTGTTCTGCGGACAGGGCGCCTGATAGGATACCCGGTAGGCGGTGGCCAGCCCTTCCAGCCGCACATCTCCGACCAAACCGCGCATCAGGTCGATATAGACAACGGGCAACCCCATCCCTGTGCCGATATTGTTCAGCAGGGACCCGCCTGTTAAAAAGATTTTGGTGACATCGATATTGCACCCGCTGGTAACATCAGCAACGTCTGCCGGTCTCGCCTGATTATTGCGGGAGCGGTCTTCTTTGGTGATGGTATCCCACATATCGGAGACGCCGCTGACCAGCTTGTTTTCCTTGATCGAGGTGCCGAGTTTTTCCCGCATAGCCTCGGATGAACGGAATCCGTTTTCGTCGGCGACGATCCCGACCAATTCCTTGCTGGCCGCGCATTCATCGAGTTGCATGCTGTTAAGCTTGTCAGCCATGGCCTCGAAGTTTTTGATGGTGTTGGAGCATTGTTCGCAGAGGGTCTTCAAGGCCAGGTCAAAGGCCACGGCTGAGGCGCCCGACAGAATCGTTTGCAGCTTGTTCACCAGATAATTGGTGTTCAAAAAACTCATCCCACCCATGAACACATCAATGCCGCCGCAACCGCTCTTGATGCGCGGTGTCTCCACGGTGACGGGATAACTGGTGGTGTTATGCCAGCGTCCGGAAAAACTGCCCCCGGAATAATATCCCCGCTGTTGGCCTGCAAAATAATTGGGTGAGCTTCCGGCTCGCTGCGTCAACCAATCGTCTACCCAACCAGCAGCATGTACTGAAGGAGCAGACAGCATCGCCCCGACAATGACAGCGACAACGATATTTTTCTTCATGATTTGTCCTCAAGGATAGGAGGGGGCTTGGTTATCTGCGGCTTGGGGGCCGTTGTGGCTGATTCTTTAAAATTGCCGTTGGATCCAGGGCGCTGCCCTTCTGGAAATCATAGGTGGTGAACGAATCTATCGCGGTGTCACCCCGGAGATAGCGGATGGCCTGATACAGTT
>JBGSPP010000279.1:0-5974 GCA_041738515.1 Desulfobulbus sp. | reverse complement strand
GGCAGGCCGGACAGGCCCCGTCCTGCTCCTGTCCGGAGCGGCCGTCTGCGCGCTGCTCGCGGCCATGCCCGCCCTGGCCTCTGAACGACCGAGGAGCGCCTCTCTGCTGCTGGCGACCGCACCGGACCCGTTCACTATCCTTGGCCTCACCGTGGTCGGCCTGCTCCTGCTGACCCTGGTGCTGCTCAATCAGCGCAAGAAATCGATCATCACCAGCAAATCGAAGGAGCTTGAGGAGACCGAGGCCCGGTACCGTCTGCTCTTCGAGCACTCTCCCCTGCCCTTGCTCGAGCAGGACATGAGCGAGGCCAGGGCCTTCCTCGACCGGCTGGAAGCTCAGGGCGTAACCAGCATGGATCGCTATTTCGATGACCACCCCGATGATCTCGAGTTCTGTCTGGCAACAGTGCGGGTCGTCGATCTCAACCGGGCAACGCTTGCCCTGTACGAGGCCACCGACGCCGGCCAACTGGCCAGCCTGACTGCGATCCTGCCCGGCGACCAGAACCCGCTCTTCAAGGCCGAACTGATCAATCTCTTCAAGGAGGGCCGGTCAGAGGTTCTGCTTGAGAACCGGACCCTGGACGGGGCGCCACTGACTGTAGAACGGCGGGCGGTGGTCGCCGCCGGTTTCGAGACAAGCTGGCGCAAGGTCTTTGTCACCGTGCTGGACATCTCCGAGCAGGTCCGGCAACGAAACGAAAACAAATCCTCCGAGCAGCAGCTGCGCCAGTCCCAGAAGCTGGAGGCCATCGGCAGTCTGGCTGGCGGCATCGCCCACGACTTCAACAATCTGCTCGCGCCGATCATGGGCCGGGCCGAGCTGATGCTTGACGAGAATCAGGGCAACCAGGCGGTATCGGCACACTGCCAGGGCATCATCGACGCCTCGCGACGGGCGCGGGCACTGGTCAAGCAGATACTTACCTTCAGCCGGCAGGTGGATCAGGAGATCACCCCGGTGTCGCTGGCCGAGGTGGTCGAGGAGGTGGTGCAGCTGGTCCGGCCCACCCTGCCGACGGAGATCGAGATAGACTGCGATCTTCCCGACGACTGCCCCCGGGTGATGGCCGATTCGACCCAGCTGCACCAGGTGATCATGAACCTGATCACCAACGCCATCCATGCCATGGAGAAAGGCGGCGGCCGGCTGAGCCTGCGCCTTTCGCCGGTCACCCTGGGCCTGGGCGAGTTCACCGATTTCGCCATTCCGCCCGGCGCCTACCTCAAGATGACCATCACTGATACCGGCCACGGCATGGATCAGGCGACCATGGCCCGGATCTTCGACCCCTATTTCACCACCAAACCGCTGGGCAAGGGCACCGGCCTGGGACTGGCGGTGGTGATGGGCATCCTGCGCGGTTACGGCGGCGAGATCCATCTGGAGAGCGAAGTTGGCAAGGGCACGACCTTCACCCTCTTTTTCCCCGTGGTCGAACTGGCCGCCGACCAGAACCAGCCCACCTACGCGCCACGGGAACCCATGCCCCGGGGCGGGGAGCACATCCTGCTGGTGGACGATGAGAAATCCATCGCCGACGTCACCACCAGCATGCTGGAGCGGCTGGGTTACAAGGTGACCATGCGCGTCAGCAGCTACGAGGCTCTCGAGGCGTTCCGCAACCTGGCCGACCGGATCGACCTGCTGATTGCCGACCTCACCATGCCGCAGATGACCGGCCTGCAGCTGTACCGGGAGATCAAGAAGATCCGCCCGGACGTCAAGGTCATTGTCTGCACCGGCTTCAGCGAACAGCTCGATAGCCGCAAGTCCAAGTCCATCGGCATCGAGGGATTCCTCAACAAGCCGGTGGTGATGGCCGACCTGGCCCGCTGCGTCCGCACCGTGCTCGACGGCTGAACCTTTGTTCGTTACCGCTCCCGGCGCACTCGCCGCCGGAAGATACAGGGAGGTATCCCATGAAAGTGCTCTGTTTCCTCTGTCTGACCCTGATACTGACCGGTTGCGCCACCCTCAGCCGCGAGCAGTGTCAGCGCGGCGACTGGTACGGGCTTGGCGTGGCCGACGGTCAGTTGGGCCAGCCTGCCAGCCGGATCGACCAGCATCAAAGTGCCTGCGCCGAATACGGCATCGCCCCGGACAATCGACAGTATATGGAGGGCCGGGCCCAAGGCCTGTCCACGTATTGCCGTCTCGACAACGCCTTCGAGACCGGCCTGCGCGGCCAGCGCTACCAGGGTGTCTGTCCGCCGGCCGTGGACGGGCTCTTTGACCGCTACAACGCTTCCGCCTACGAAGTATACCGGCTGCGCCAGGAACTCGACAGCGTCGACGACCAGCTCACCAGCCTGGAATATCGCCTCAATGACCGCAGCCTCTCCGACGAGGGCCGCCGCCAGATCCGGTCGGATATCCGCGAACTGGACCGCCATCGCGATCGGCTGCGCGACGATCTCCATTTCAGCGAGCAGCAGCTGGATCGGATGGAGGACGAAGCCCGGGCCCTCAGGCAACCCTGAGTCCGGGTCTGCCTCGCCCCGACTCCGGCCGGCCCCTCAATCTTCAACCGATCCCGGCATGGCCGCGGCCCTGCCCACCCACGCTTCACGCCGACCCACAACCCCGACCTGTCCGTCGTAACCGTTTCCTGACAGAAGCGAGGATTGACAACGGCCACACACTTTTGTACATTCCCGTTCCTGATGCGGGCCGATTACCACGCCCCAGGGATTTCCGCTGCGGCGCAGGCCGGAGCTGACATGTTCCCGAGTTGCTCCCGGTTTCCTGCGCCTTCGCCGGCGATTATGCCATCGCTCCCGCCCCCTGTTCCCGATCAAAGGACGCCTCCCTTGGTATATTTTCTGTTCGCCCTGTACGTCTTCTTCCTAGCCGTCATCCTGGGCTATAACATCCTCCAGCTGACCCTGCTGTTCAACTACCTCGGCCGGAAGAAGACCGCATCGCCCCTGCCGCTGGCTGAGGCCGACCTGCCCTTTGTCACCATCCAGCTGCCGCTGTACAACGAGCCCTATGTGGCCGAGCGACTGATCGACAATATCGCCCGCATGCGCTACCCCCGCGACCGGTTCGAGGTTCAGGTGCTCGACGACTCCACCGACGAGACCACCGCACTCTGCCGGCGCAAGGCTGCGGAGCACCGCGGCCATGGGCTCAACATCCAGGTGCTCCACCGCACCGACCGCACCGGCTACAAGGCCGGCGCCCTGGCTGAAGGACTCAGGCAGGCCCGAGGTGAGTTCGTCGCCATCTTTGACGCTGATTTCCTGCCTGACCCGAATTTTCTCCGCACCACCGTGCCCTATTTCCAGGACGGGCGCGTGGGCGTGGTCCAGACCCGGTGGTCCCACCTCAATGACGACTACTCGCTGTTCACCAAGCTCCAGGCCCTGCAGCTCAATGTCCACTTCACCATCGAGCAGGTGGGCCGCAAGGCTGGCGGCCATTTCCTCCAGTTCAACGGCACGGCCGGCATCTGGCGCAAACGGGCCATCGACGAGGCCGGCGGCTGGCAGGCCGACACCCTGACCGAAGATCTGGACTTGAGCTTCCGCGCCCAGCTCAAACACTGGGAGATCGTCTACCTCGAGGACGTCGAGGCCCCGGCGGAACTGCCGGTGGAGATGAACGGTATCAAGTCGCAACAGTTCCGGTGGATGAAGGGCGGCGCCGAAAACGCCCGGCGGCTGGCGCCGACGATCATGAAGAGCAACCTCGGGCCGGCCACCAAGCTGCACGCCCTGGCCCACCTGGGCAACAGTTCGATCTTCGTCGCCGTGCTGATGCTCGCCCTGACCAGCGTCTTCCTGCTGCCCTGCCTCGACGACCTCAGCATCGATATGCGCTTCCTCGGCCTGTCGCTGTTCGGCCTGGTCGGGGTGACCGTGGTCTACTTCCACGCCAACCTCCACCTCCTGCCCCGACCGCTCTCGATCCGGCGGGTGCTGGCCCTGATCGTCTATTTTCCCCTGCTGCTGACCATGTCCATGGGGCTCAGCTTCCACAATTCGGTGGCGGTGATCGAGGGCTACCTGGGCATTAAATCCTCCTTCGTGCGCACGCCGAAATACAACATCGTCGGCCGCAGACGAACCACCGTGGATGGCGGCCGGCAGAAGAACCCGATCAGCAACGGCCTGATCATGGAGGGTGTGCTGGCCCTGGTCTTCTGTCTCAGCCTGGCGCTGGCTGTTGTCCTGGACCAGTACGCCTTCTTTGTCTTCCACCTGATGCTGGCCGTGGGTTTCGGCTCGATCTTCCTCGCCTCCCTGCGCGACCGCTGACTCCCTGGCCGGGAATGCGCCCAGGCGTCGCTCCCCCTTGACATCCGCTGCCGGCGTCTTATCATTGCGGCCGACGGCTAGGCTCGGCAACGGTCGGCTGTGCTGACCACGCCTCGATCTCGGGAACAAACCGTCACCCCATCTTCCAACCCGGCAGTCGCGGCTGCCCCGGTCAGGCCATTCCCCTCTTCTCCCCTTCCCCACGCCTGACCCCAGGGCCGCTGCCGTGCCGGCTGTAGAGCCAGGAGCACGCGATGATCGCAGTGGAACACCTCACCCGAACCTACGGCCCGCTCAAGGCCGTGGACAACCTGTCGTTTCGCATCGGCGCCGGCGAGATCGTCGGCCTGCTCGGCCATAACGGCGCCGGCAAGACCACGGTGATGAAGATGCTGACCGGCTTTCTCGAACCCACTGGCGGCGCCATCAGTGTCGACGGGTTGGAGATGGCTGCCAACCGTCGCGCCATCCAGGCCCGCATAGGCTATCTGCCGGAGAACTGCCCGGCCTACACGGAGATGACCGTGGCCGCCTACCTGGAGTACCAGGCCGCCCTGCACGGGGTCGACGACGGCCGCATGGGCCCGTTGCTGCGTGAGACCCTTTTGCGGACAGCGCTTGCCGACAAGGCCCACCAGCCCATCGCCACCCTCTCGCGCGGCTATCGCCAGCGGGTCGGCGTGGCCCAGGCCATCCTCCACCGGCCCAGGATCGTCATCCTCGATGAACCGACCAACGGCCTCGATCCGACCCAGATCCAGCACATGCGCGGGCTGATTCGGGAACTGGCCAAGGAGGCAACGCTCATCATCTCCACCCATATCCTCCAGGAGGTGCAAGCGGTCTGCGACCGGGTGATTATCATCCAGCATGGCCGCAAGGTTCTGGATTCCCGGCTGGCCGAGCTGAGTGCCGGTCAGCGGCTCCTGGTGTTGACCGACGATCGGCAGGAAGCCGTTGCCCTGTTGGGCAGTGTCGAGGGCGTTACCAAGGTCGAAGCCTTGCCTGCCGGCAATGGGCCTGCCTGTTTCGCCCTTTCCGGAGTCCGACCCGCGCAAGAACTGGCACCGGCTGTGGCCGCCGCTGTGACCGGCTGGGGCTGGAACCTCTACGGTCTATCGCCCGAATCGCGCAATCTGGAGAAAATATTTAGTGAAATCAACATGGCAGCCGGGAGGGAACAATGATTACTTTGCGCAGGGTCGCCCGTCGGGAGTTGGCCGTCTTTTTCGCCACCCCGGCCGCCTTCATCTTTTTTGGCGCTTTTCTGGTTGCCACGCTCTTTATTTTCTTCTGGGTCGAGACTTTTTTCAGCCGCAACATCGCTGATGTCCGGCCGATGTTTGAGTGGATGCCGCTTTTGCTGATCTTCCTCTCGGCGGCCATCACCATGCGGGTCTGGTCCGAGGAGCATCGGGCCGGAACCTTGGAGCCGCTGTTGACTGCCCCGGTCAGCCTGCCTGCTCTGGTTGGCGGTAAATTTGTCGCCTGCTTGAGCCTGGTGGCCATTGGACTCATGTTGACGCTGCCGCTTCCGGTGACTGTTTCCTTTCTCGGCCAGCTCGACTGGGGCCCAGTTTTCGGCGGCTATCTGGCGAGCCTCTGTTTTGCCGGGGCCTATATTGCCATCGGTCTTTTTGTCAGCGCTCAGTTCAACAGCCAGATCGTCAGCCTGATCGTCACCACGCTGGCCTGCACAGGGCTCTAC
>JBGSPP010000263.1:0-5273 GCA_041738515.1 Desulfobulbus sp. | reverse complement strand
AACAGCCTGACCTCGGCCAGCGGCTGTCCGGCCTCATCTTTGGGCTGGTCAGGCGCCGGCATGGATGGCCACCACGTCCTGGTACCGCAGCCCCGAACCACCGAAAATGTCCAGGGCCGAGCCCACGGTGACGTCAATCCGGCCCCGGCCGGCGGTGCGGATCAGCTCGAGGTCGGCCATGGCGGCGACACCGCCGGCATAGGTGGTTGGCAACGGCACGCTTGTCGCCAGCAGATCGAGCAGGCGCGCGTCAATGCCCATGCACTTGCCCTCAACATCGACGGCGTGGATGAGGAACTCGTCGCAGGAGGCGGCGAGCAGGGCCAGGGTCTTGGCATTGACTTGCAGGTCGGTGAACCGCTGCCAGCGATCAGTGACCACAAAGTAGCCATGGTCGCGCCAGCGGCAGCTCAGGTCGAGCACCAGACGCTGTCTGCCGACCAGGCGGGTGAGGGCGCGCAACCGGTCGAGATCGAGCCGGCCGTCATGGAAGACGTGTGAGGTGACGATCACGTGGGAGGCGCCCCGGTCGAGCCACAGCGAGGCGTTGGCGCAGGAAATGCCGCCGCCCACCTGCATGCCCCCGGGCCAGGCCGCCAGTGCATCCATGGCCGCTGCTTCGTTGCCCGGACCAAGCATGATGATGTGGCCGCCGGTGAGGTTGTCCCGCCGGTAGAGCCCGGCGTAATGGGAAGGGGGAAGCGTGCTGGTGAAGTTGGTGCGCAGGCCGGCCGGGTTGTCCTGGAGGGTGGAGCCGACGATCTGCTTCACCCGGCCGTCGTGGAGATCGATACAGGGCCTGAACCGCATAGGGGCGTCCTGAACGGTGCGGGAGAGCGGCCGGCAGCCGCCCTCTCTCCCGCACGCGGGGTGTGGTGTGGTTAGATCTCCTTGACCATCATGGTGGTGGGATCGAGACGCAAGCCCCTGCCGCCCTCCACCTGCTCGCCGTTGTTGCGAATGATGTCCAGCTGGATGGTGGCGTCCTTCTCGGGCTTAAGCAGAATGACCATGTCGAAGAGATCGTCGAGCTCGTGGCAGGGCGCCGGCACACCGGTGGGCGAAACCCGCGGATCCTCGCGGTGACAGATGGCGGAGAACCAAGCCTGCATGTCCATGCTCTCCTTCAGATCCTTGATGTCTTCCAGGGCTTCGCGGCTGGTGTTGACGAAGTCGAAGCCGTCGATGATGAGCACATTGGGGCGGAAGATGTCCTGCAGCACCAAGTCATTGAGGCGCTCTTCCAGCCGGGACCGGGTGAAGGCCGCGACCTTGAAAGTCATGATCATCCGGTGCCTGGCCACCATGTCGATCAGCTCGTGCGGCCGGGTGACGCTGTGCTCCTGGAGGATGTGCTGGAGGATGTCCTCGTACCACTTCCTCGTTTTGTCGATGGATTCGCCGACGCTGACATGGATGACCCGCTTGCCGCGGAGGATGGCGTCCAAGGCAATCTGCACCAGGAGCGCGGTCTTGCCCAGGCCGGCGCGCGCCATGACCAGGCCCATCTGATTGTTATCCCTGCCCATATTGAGAACCCGAAGCGGGTTCTGCTGCACGATTGGTTCGTATCCCACGGTTAATACCTCTTCACGGTTGATGCTTGTCTTCTTTCAAGGCCAACGCTTCCGGCCCGGGGCGGCAACCCTTGCGGGTTCAGCCCTCTTTCTTCTTTATTTCGAAGGCCTTGATCAGTTCCTCGGCCACGCTTTTCGGCACCTGCTTGTAGGTGGCAAATTCCATGGTGAACTCGGCCTTGCCCTGGGTGAGGGAACGCAGGGTGGTTGAATAGCCGAACATCTCGGCCAGCGGCATCTCGGCCTCGACCACGGTGTAGTTGCCTTCCTCGAAGGTGCCGACGATGACACCGCGACGCTGGTTGAGGCTGCCCATGACCGCGCCCTGGAACTCGGAGGGGCCTTCCACCGCAACCTTCATGATCGGCTCCATGATCACTGCCCCGGCCTTGCCATAGGCCTGCTTGAAGCCGCCAATGGACGCCACCTGGAAGGCGATGTCGGAGGAGTCGACGGCGTGGAAGCTGCCATCGTTGATGGTGACCCGGACGCCGGTGATCGGTGCGCCGGTGAGTACACCCTTCTCCAGCGATTTCTGGAAGCCCTTGTCGCAGGAGGGGATGTATTCGCGGGGAATGACGCCGCCGACGATCTGGTCGACGAACTCATACTCGCCCTCGTCCAGCGGCTCGATGAAGCCGGCGACGCGGCCGTACTGGCCGGAACCACCGGTCTGCTTCTTGTGCACGTAGTCGAACTCGGCCCGTTGAGTGATGGTCTCGCGGTAGGCGACCTGGGGCGCGCCGACCTCGACCTCAGCCTTGTACTCGCGCTTCATCCGCTCGATGTAGACTTCGAGGTGGAGCTCGCCCATGCCGGAAATGATGGTCTCGCTGGTCTCGTGATCGACGAAGGTCTTGAAGGTCGGGTCTTCCTTGGTGAACCGGTTGAGCGCCTTGGACATGTTGATCTGGGCCTTGTTGTCCACCGGCCGGATCGCCAGGCTGATGACCGGCGCCGGCACGTGCATGGAGCTCATGGACCAGTTGACGTTCGGGCTGCAGAAGGTGTCGCCCGAGGCGCAGTCGATGCCGAACAGGGCGACGATGTCACCGGAGCCCGCGCCTTCGATCTCCTCCATCTCATTGGCGTGCATGCGCACCAGGCGGCCGACCTTGGCCTTCTTGCCGGTGCGGCTGTTGATGATGGTGTCGCCCTTCTGGATGACGCCCTGGTAGGTGCGGATATAGGTCAGCTGGCCATACCGGCCGTCCTCGAGCTTGAAGGCCAGCGCCACCAGCGGGTCGTCGGGGTTGTTGCTGACCACCACCTCGGCCTCTTCCTTGTCCAAGTCCAGGGCGGTGTTCTCGATGTCGGTCGGGCAGGGCAGGTAGGCGTTGACCGCATCCAGCAGCAGCTGCACGCCCTTGTTCTTGTAGGCCGAGCCCATCAGGACCGGGGTCAGCTCCAGGCTCAGGGTGCCGCGGCGAATAGCCTCGTGGATCATGGCCTCCGGGATCTCGCCTTCCTCGAGCATGGCCTCCATCAGTTCGTCGGAGAACATGGAGACGGCATCGAGCAGCTCCTCCCGCTTTGCCTTGGCCTCCTCCATGAGGTTGGCGGGAATGGTCTCGCGGCGAATGTCGCGGCCCTGGTCGCCGTCAAAGTAGACAGCCTCCATGGTCACCAAGTCGATCATGCCCACCAGGTCCATCTCCAGGCCGATGGGCATCTGGATCATGACCGCGTTCAGGTCCAGCTTGTCGCGCAGCTGCTGGGTGACCCGCTCGGGGTTGGCGCCGGTGCGATCGCATTTATTGATAAAGGCGACGCGGGGGACCTTGTAACGGGTCATCTGCCGATTGACGGTGATGGACTGGGACTGGACCCCGCCCACCGAACAGAGCACCAGTACCGCGCCGTCCAGCACGCGCAGGGCGCGCTCGACCTCGATGGTGAAATCAACGTGGCCGGGGGTGTCGATGATGTTGACATCGTAATCCTTCCAGGAGCAGTAGGTGGCCGCCGACTGGATGGTGATGCCGCGTTCCTTTTCCAGCTCCATGGAGTCCATGGTTGCGCCGACGCCGTCCTTGCCGCGCACCTCATGGATGGCATGGATGCGCTGGGTGTAGAACAGGATGCGCTCCGTCAGGGTGGTTTTGCCCGAGTCAATGTGGGCGCTGATCCCGATATTTCGTACTGTGTTCAGATTTTTTTTCATCACGCGTTCCTCGATTGCCGCTTACAGGCCGGCCGTTGTCGCGCACGGGGCTTGTGCGGCAACGCTTGTGGCTCCAAATAAAAAAGGAGTTACAGCAGGTTCTGCAACTCCATGCTCAATGCATTGGCAGTGCTGGTCTGGGGATACAGGGGGGTGACTGGCACGTGTCGGTTGAATCCCCGGGCGCGACATGGCTGTCGCAGAACGACGGGCGCACGGAGAATCAATAAATAAAAATGACTTTCATAGCATGGAAAGAAATTCCGGTAAAGCATTATTTGTTGCTTTTTGATTTTTCGCTGATTTTGGCAGGTTCTGAACCATGCTGGGGAGGCGGACTCGCGGCGGCCTGGTCCCCCGTCGTTTCGCCAGCGACAAGGGCAACCGTACCAGCGAAAAATGAAGAAAAGATGACAAAAGCGAGACGATTTTGTTAGGGCTCCTGTGCAAACGAGGAGGGGGCAAGAGCGGCTCTTACGCTGTAGCTGCATACAAAGAGGGCATTCCGCAGGCCGCGTGGCCAATTGGACCGATTGTTGCTTAGCAGTCGCCAGAGGAGGTCTTCCGATTGCCGCCATGGCCGGCGCAGCGTCGCGGAGACGTTTGAGAACAAATATGATTCAATGGAGCGCAACCATGTCGAAGACCAATGTGGAACAGTTGTTGATCGCCGGCGGGGCTGACGAGGCCCTTCGCGGCAAATATGACGCCCTGAAAACCAAGGAGGAGTTTGTCGAACTGGCCCGTACCGACGGCTATAATTTTTCCGTTGTCGACCTGGACGCGGTGCTGCGGGAGTCCGGCGACGCTTTCGAGTCCTTCGGCAATCCCCCCAAGCGCATGATCTGGTGGCAGTGACCGCCGTGCGTCGTGTGTCTTCGCCAGCGCCTCACCCCTGTCTTGCCAGCAATTGTTCGCGGGCTTGTCGGTACAACTCGCCGGCCTGGTAGGAACTGCGGACAAAGGGGCCGGCGGCGACGGCTCGAAAACCCAGATCCAGCGCCTCTCCCCGCAACACCGCGAACTCTTCTGGCGGAACGAACCTGGCCACCTCCAGATGGTCCCGGGTCGGCTGGAGGTACTGGCCGATGGTGAGGATGTCGCAGTCCACCCGGCGCAGGTCGGCGAACAGTTCCAGCAACTCCGCGCGCCCTTCCCCCAGCCCGACCATGATCCCTGTCTTGGTGATCATGGTCGGGGCCATATCCTTCACCATCCGCAACAGTTCCAGGCTCCGCCGGTACTCGGCCTGGGGCCGCACCTCGGCATAGAGCCTGCGCACGGTTTCCAAATTGTGGTTGAGCACCTCGGGCCCGGCCGCGAGCACCGTGGCCAGGGCCTGCGGATCGCCCTGGAAATCCGGGATCAGCACCTCGATCAGGGTCTGCTCCGTGCCAGCGCGGATGGCCCGGATAGCGGCGGCGAAATGGCCGGCGCCGCCGTCGGCGAGATCGTCCCGGGTCACCGAGGTGAGGACGCTGTAGCGCAGGCCGAGCATTCGCACTGCCTCGGCCACCCGAACCGGCTCCTCC
>JBGSPP010000258.1:0-6412 GCA_041738515.1 Desulfobulbus sp. | reverse complement strand
CGAGGAGCGGTTCGCCCGCTTCACCGAGCAGTACCCCCACCTGGAGGGCATGGACTTTGTCGAACAGGTGCTGGAGACCTTCCGCTGCAGCTACACGGTCACCGACCGCGACCGCGAGAACATCCCGGTCAGCGGCCGGGTGATGATCGTCGCCAACCACCCCATCGGCACCCTGGACGGCCTGGCCCTGCTCAAGCTGGTCCACGACGTTCGGCCCGACGTGCGCATCGTCGCTAACGATCTGCTTGAATCGGTCAAGCCGCTGGCGCCCTGCCTGCTCTCGGTCAAGGTCATGACCGGATTGACCCTCAAGGAGCAGATTGCCCGCATCGACCAGGCCCTGGCCAACGAGGAGGCGGTCATCATCTTCCCGGCGGGCGAGGTCTCGCGCTTCGGTCGCGGCGGCATCCGCGACGGCCGCTGGCACAAGGGCTTCCTCCGCCTGGCCGGCCGCTCCAGGGCCCCCATCCTGCCCATCCACGTGCGCGGCCGCAACTCGCTGGCCTTCTACACCGCCTCCATGCTGATCAAGCCGCTGTCCACGGTGATGCTTATCGGCCAGATGTTTCGGTTCCGCAAGCCGCTGCGCCTGACCGTGGGCGGCCTGATAGCCCATGCGGCCTATGACGGGCTGAAGATTCGCGAACGCGACAAGCTCGACCTGTTCCGCAAGCACCTCTACCGCATCGGCGCGGGAAAAAAGGGCATCCTGCCGACCGAGACAGCCATTGCCAGGCCCGAGCGGCGGATCGTGCTGAAGAGGAACATCAATCTGGGGGAACTGCTGGGACGGACGCCGGACGGCAAGGAGATCCACCTGTTTTCCGGGGCAGACAACCCGCCGGTGCTGCGCGAAATCGCCCGACTGCGCGAGATCACCTTTCGCGCCGTGGGCGAGGGGTCGGGCAAGCGGCGCGATCTGGACCGGTTTGACCGCTACTACCACCATCTGGTGCTGTGGTCGGCCGAGGATCTGGAGATCGTCGGCGCTTACCGCTTTGCCGACGCCGGTGCGGTCATAGGCGAGCGCGGCTGCGAGGGGCTGTACAGCCACAGCCTGTTCCAGTTCGACCAGGCCCGCTGCCCCTGGCTCGAACGCGGCCTGGAACTGGGCCGCAGCTTTGTCCAGCAGCGCTACTGGGGCAAGCGCAGCCTGGATTACCTGTGGTACGGCATCGGCGCCTTTCTCCGCAATAATCCCCAGTACCGCCACCTGTTCGGGCCGGTGAGCATCAGCGGGGCCATGCCGCGGATGGCCCGCGAACTGCTCATCTACTTCTACAAACTCTATTTCGCCGACCCGCAGGCAGCGCCCTGCTCACGCAACCCCTTCCGCTTCTCCCTGCCGGTGACCGACCTGGCCCGCTCGTTCGTCGGCGACAACTTCCAGCAGGACCTGGTGCACCTCAAGTCGCTGCTCGGGACCATGGGCGCCTCCATCCCCACTCTGTACAAGCAATACACCGACCTCTGCCCGTCCGGTGGGGTGTTCTTCCTCGACTTCAACGTGGACCGCGATTTCGCCGACTGCGTCGACGGCCTGGTGGTGGTCGACATCGACCAGCTCAAACCCGGCAAGCGCAGGCGCTACATCGACGACTTGATCCTCACCGGCGGGTGAGGATCACGGCTATCCGACGTAGGCGCATACCCCGGTGCGCGGCGAATTGACCAGCGGCAGGAAATAGGGGCCATCGTCGTCATCGCAGGCGTGGAGCCCCGCACAGATATCACACAGCCAGCCTCCGTCGTCCCAGGCGCACAGGGCGCACATCTGCGTCGCCGGCCGCTCGTCGCACTCGTCGCAGACCACCTCCGGCGGCTGATTGCGGGCCAGCAGCTCGATCGGCCGGCGCGGGGCGACAATGCCCTCGTACTCCTGCAGGACCACGATCCGCAGTTGGGTGGTGCTGCCGAAATCATAGTCATAGTCCAGTTCCAGACTCGGTTTCATAATGGCGGAGAGCTTGCGGCTCAAGGGGATTTCGTCCCAGCCGATGCGGAATGCGCTCATGTGGCCGCAGCATTCCAGCCAGATGCGGCGAAGAAAACCGTCCAGCTGCTCCAGGCTGGCCGCGGCACTCACCTGCAGATACAGCCAGTACGGCGAAGTGGACCTGGTCTTGACCAGGAGAAGAAAACAGGGGCTGCCCCCCTCCTCGCCAGCCTTGCGCCGCGCCTCGAGGCAGCCGGGCAGATGGCGAGTCATGCCGGTCCGGGCGTATTCCTTGCCGCAGAGGGCGCAGGCGCCCTTGGTCGCTTTTCGTTTCATGCTGACCTCCTGTGGTGGGATGATTGGCCCCTCACCCTTTGAAGATGTTAGCGCGGTGGTAGGTGAGGTAATGCCGATGTGGCCTTGCATCAGGCCGTTGAGGCAAAATAAGCCGCCGGTTTTCATTCAAAATCCTTACGACCGTATCCGGCAGGCGACCTTCCGCCAACAAGATTGAGTAATCGTCGTCAATGGAGACGAGCCCCCGATCAAACATCCAGTGCACGGTGCCGGACAGGGCAAGCCCGTTTCGTATCGAGTCGGGTCCATTCATTGCGACAGGCTGGATATGAGCTGCCTGGACTTCTGCCCGACCGCCGCCATTGATGATTTTCAGCCCGGTCATGGCGCAGGTGTTTTGATAGGCTTCCTTGACCGAGACGGAAAAAACAGCGTCACGAAAGGGCCTTGCGACAACACGTTCAGTGATAGGTCGTTGGTATTGAGCCTCCTCTTCCCGCAACTCGAAATCATATTCGGCATCTCTTGATGTCTCATTGGCCGACAATGCCATGGCCTTGGCAAATCCAGCTTTGACAATAAGGTCATATTCATTCGCCGGTATCAGCCTTACGGCTCGGCCGAAAGCCCCTTTGTTGGTTGTTCCGTCAACTTTTCTGAGCATGCTTTCATAATACTGGCTGCCCTCACTGAATGGGTCGGGGTGATCAAACTCGAGGTAATCGGTGACAAAGGCGTAGTAATGCTGTTCACGCAAGGGATCCCGCTCGATTCGGACAAGACGAGCGGTCGCAAAGTACGCCTTTCGCCCTCCGCTACTCGACAAATCCCCGGAAGTGCGCCGGGGCTCGTAATACAGAATCCAATCCCCCAAGGCCTGTTCCATTTGACCGAGGTAGGTCCGAGGAAAATGATACCGCTCTTCCGGCAAGTCATCATAGGTTGGATCTACCTTGGTAGTCAGTATTGCCTTGGCCATCAAGTACCCTCTCCAATGACTGGTTAAGCGATCCGTTTACGCTGAAGCAACACCAGAAATTCCCTTCAGTCATAACTTCATTGATCCTGCATGAAAAGGCGGGCTGGACTAAAAAGCGAATGCTCCAAGGAACCGGGCCGAGAACTGTTCCTTCATCCAGCGGGCATGATCAGCACGCAATTTATCGTGGCGATTACCGAAGTCAACGCTCTTTTGCCGACGCTCTTGATATGACGAGAGAATTTGACGGAGATGATGAATTGGGCAGACGCAGGGGCGAGGCTGGAGGCAGCCTCGCCTTTGGATGGGGCGTTCACTGATTGGCTCGCGAAAGGGACGGGCAACCGCCACGACGGTGGGCCAACCACCCCGGACCCAACCGCGCCGCAGGGCGAATCGACCGAAGGCCTCCCCTTACCCCTTGCTCCTGTCACCAGCCTTTTTCTTGCGGCCGGCGCGCTGGTGGGTGGTCAGTCGTTTCCGTGCCCGGTCGATCAGGGTGCGGTGGATGCAAACCGCGCCGTCACGGGCGGTGGATGAGCGCTGGATGGAGCTGCCGTCCGCCTGCATCTCCCAGACGTTGCGCGTATTGCCCAGCTGCAGGTCGAGCAGCTGTCGCAGTTCGGCGCGGTGCCGGGGCGAGGTCACCGGCACGCAGACCTCCACCCGGTTTTCCAGGTTGCGCTGCATCAGGTCGGCCGAGCCGATGAAATACTCCTCCTCGCCCTGGTTGCGGAAGTAGAACAGCCGGGTGTGTTCAAGAAAACGCCCCACCAGCGAGAACACCCGGATGTTCTCGGACAGGCCCGGGATTCCAGGCCGCAGGCGGCAGGTGTCGCGGATGAGCAGATCGACCCGCACTCCGGCCTGGGAGGCCCGGTAAAGGGCGGCGACAATGTCGCGGTCCTCGAGGGCGTTGGTCTTGAGCTGGATCAGCCCCGGCCGGTCGGGACCGTGCCCCTTGATCTCGCGTTCGATCTTCTGCAGCAGGGCCTTCTTCAGCTGCCGCGGCGAGGGCAGCAGGGCCCGGTAGCGGCGCATCGGGGTGTAGCCGGTGGTCAGGTAGTTGAACAGCTCGGTCAGGTCGGCGCCGATGTCCGGGTCGCAGGTGAACAGGCCGAGATCGCAGTACATCCGGGCCGTGCCCGCATGATAGTTGCCGGTGCCGATGTGGGCGTAGCGCCGCAGGCCGTCGTAGTCCCTGCGGATAACGAAGATCACCTTGCAGTGGGTCTTCAGCCCGACCACGCCGTAGGTGGCGTGGATGCCGGCCTCCTCCAGGCGTCGGGCCCAGCGGATGTTGGCCTGCTCGTCGAAGCGGGCCTTGAGCTCCAGCACCACCGCCACCTGCTTGCCGTTGCGGGCCGCGTCGATCAGGTACTCGATCACCCGCGACTTGCCGGCAGTGCGGTACAGGGTCATCTTGATCGCCCGGACCTTGGGGTCGATGCTGGCCTCGCGCAGATACCGCTCCACCGTGGAGTCGAATGACTCATAGGGGTGCTGCAGCAGGATCGAACCCTGCTTGCGGATGAGGTGGAAGATGTTGGCCTCCTTGTCGAGCAGCTCGGGGTGATCGAGCGGCTGGTGCGGCGGATAACGCAGTTCCGGCCGATCGAGGCGGGCGATCTCCATCAGGTCACGCTTGCCGACAATGCCGTCAATGGCGAAGACGTCGCCCTCCTCATCCACTTCCAGTTCCGCGGCCAGCATGCCCCGATGTTCCGGCAGCATACCCCAGCCCACCTCCAGCCGCACGATCTCGGCGAATTTACGTTCGCGCAGGGCGCTCTCGATCACCTGCAGCAGGTCGTTGGCCTGTTCCTGATTGGGTTCGGTGATGGCGTTGCGGGTGACGCGGAAGGTTTCGCAGGTCTCGACCACCATCTCGGGAAAGAGCATCTCCAGATTGTTGCCGATCAGATCCTCCAGGGTGATGAAGTTGGCGCCTTCGCCGAAGCGGAGAAAGCGCGGCAACTCCTCGCTCAGCGGCGCCTTGATGCGGTTGAGGAAGCTGTGGTCGCTGTCCGGGTAGCGGACACTGACCAGCAGGTTGATCGACAGGTTGGAAATGAAAGGAAAGGGATGGGCCGGGTCCATGCCCTGGGGCGTGAGCAGGGGATAGACATGATCGAGGAAGAAGCGCTCGGCCAGCGACTTTTCCGCCAGGCTGAGATCGGCGTAGGGGATGAGGTGGATCTTCCTGCGCGCCAGCAGCCGCAGCAGTTCGGTCTCCAGTTCCTCCTGCTGCCGGAGCAGGTCCCGGACCTCCAGGGCGCAGGCGTCGATCTGCTCCTGGGGCAGGCGGCCGTCGACCGACAATTCCCGCACCCCGGCTCCGACCTGCTGCTTGAGCCCGCCGATGCGCTTCATGAAGAACTCATCCAGGTTGGACCCCACCACCGCCAGGAAGAACACCCGCTCCAGCAGCGGCACACGGCTGTCCTGTCCCTCGTGCAGCACCCGCCGGTTGAAGGCGAGCCAGGTCAGCTCCCGGTTGAGATACCATTCCGGGGCATCAAGGTTGATGGCGGCGGTGCCGGACTGCTTCTTTGTCCGGGGTTTGGGTGGCTGCTGTTCCATGGTGTCCCAAGGGGCGAGAGGTGGCGTGGGGGAGGGTTTAGGTCACCATAGCCCGGCTTTGTTTGTCTTAGGTTAGGGTTGCGTTAGCCTCCGGCCAGCGCTCGGGCCCGGGCCGGGCGAATCGCAGCCGGAGGCGTACCTTTGCTCCCCCCGTTACCGCGCTTTCAGCCCTTTCCTCATCAAATCAAAAAGATACCCAGACAGCATTCTCACCAATCACTGACCTGGTATTAACACAGACCGATTTTCTTAAGCGGCGACAACAAACCGGCCCCTGGAGACGGCGGAACGCCTCCGCCTCCAGCCCGGTGAAACCCGACGCTCAGGAGAAGAGGAATGGAGAGGACAACAAGGAAGAATCTGGTGAGACGACTGCTGGCGGCAGGACTGGCTTCGGGTTTGGGGCTGGCGGCGGCGATGGCCCAGGCGGGCGGTGAGACCGACCTGCGGCAGCTGGCCGAGCGGGTGGTCGAATGGCGCGATCCGGCGACCCATCATCAGGAGGTTGCGGTCAAATTGCTGGCCATCAATGATTTTCACAGCCAGATCTCGGCAGGTCTTGCCGTGGATGACCGGCCGGTGGGCAGCGCCCCGGTGCTGGGCGCCTATCTCAAGGA
>JBGSPP010000199.1:0-10657 GCA_041738515.1 Desulfobulbus sp. | reverse complement strand
TGAACACCGTCACCGGGGTGGTCCGGTCGCGGACCTGGCCCGCGCCCTGGACATCGATATCCAGGATCACGTCCATACCGGCCTGCTGCTGCTTGCGCACTGCCTCGACGCTGGTCCCGTACATGTTGCCATGGACCTCCGCCCACTCCAGGAAACCGGGCGGCTGGCCATCGCGCATGGCGGTGAAGGTGGCCTCATCGACAAAGTGGTAGTCGATACCGTCGCGCTCACCTGGCCTCGGCCCTCGCGTGGTGTGGGAAACAGAAAAGACGAGCCCCGGCAGCGCCCGCATCACCCGGTTGAGGATGGTTGTCTTGCCGCACCCGGACGGGGCGGACACGACCACCAGTATTCCCTTACTCATGCCCCTCTCCTTTGCTTCTGGCCGATGGCAGGCTCGGATTGCGCTGTTCCTGGTCCGAGGCCAGCAATCGCTGGTTGATGGTTTCCGGCTGCACCGAGGACAGCACCAGATGACCGGAATCGAGGATAATGATGGCTCGCGTCCTCCGGCCCTCGGTGACGTCGATCAGCCGTTTTTCCGCTCGCGCCTCCTCCTTCAGCTTCCGGATGGGCGAGGAGCCGGGGTTGACCACCGCCAGGATGCGGCTGATCTTGACGGCGTTGCCAAAACCGATGTTGACGAGTCTGCTGTCCATGGATGTTTCGCCTGCCGTGAAAGTAGCCGGGGTTCCAGGTGGGGGGAAGTACAAGCTGGCAGAGACCGCCCCTATTCGATATTCTGCACCTGTTCGCGCAATTTTTCGATCTCGTTTTTCATTTCCACGCCCAGATGGGCGATGTCGGCGTTGGCAATCTTGGAGGAAAGGGTGTTCACCTCTCGGAGGAACTCCTGGAGAAGGAAATCCAGCCGCCGTCCCACCGGTTCATCGCCCTCCATGAAGGCACTGAACTGGGCGATGTGGCTGGCAAGTCGGGTGATCTCCTCGGTGACGTCGCTCTTGTCGGCGAGGATGGCCGTTTCCTGCGCCAACCGCACCGGATCCAGGTCCACGCTCTCCAGTAGTTTGCCCACCCGCTGCCGAAGTTCGGCCTGCCGCTGCCGGAGCAGTTCTGGCAGCCGGTCCTCGATCTGGCGGACAATGACCTCAAACCGGTTCAGTCGGTCGAGCAGTTCGGTCTTCAGGGCAAACCCCTCACGCTCCCGCATCAGGTCGCAATCGGCCAGGGCCGCAACCAGAGCTTGACTGATCAGCTGCCACTCGACCTCCATGTCGGGCCGCGGCTCCTCCAGGCGGATCACGTCGCGCAGGGTGAGCATGTCGGAGAGCCCGATGCCTTCCTGGAGGTCGTACTCCTCGATCAGGTGGAGCAGGCAGCGGTGATACTGGCGGGCCACGCCCTCGTTGACCACCAGTTGCGGCTCGACCGCGGACAGCCCCAACAGGCTGAAACTGACATCGACCCTCCCCCGGTCCATGGCCTTGGCTACCAGTTTCTTGACCGGCTCCTCCAGGGCACCGAACAGTTTGGGCAGAATCACCCGCTGATCGAGGAACCGGTGGTTGACGGTCCGGACCTCGGCCACCCAGGTTCTGCCTTCCGCCACCGCCTCACCCCTGCCAAACCCTGTCATGCTTCGTGGCCGCATATCGCTCTCTTCAGTAAAAGTATGGGATGGACCGACTGCCGCCGGTCCGCGGGATGCGGCCGAAAACTATCAGTCGCGTTCAGCGGTCAAGGTCTCGAGCAGTTCGGCCGCGGTGACGCAGGCAGTGCCAACCTTGCCGACAACGATGCCGGCGGCATAATTGGCCAGGACAGCCGCCTCCCGCATGGTACAGCCGGATGCGAGCCCCAGGGTGAGTGTCGCCGCCACGGTGTCGCCTGCACCAGTGACGTCGTACACCTCCTTGGCCATGGTGGGAATGGTCACCAGCTCCCGCTCGCCCTCGAGCAGGGCCATGCCGGCCTCGCCCCGGGTGATCAACACTGCCTCGCAGCAGATATCCTCGCGGATATGGCGGGCGGCTGCGAGCAGGCTGGGCTCGTCCTCGATGCGGATGCCGGCCATCTGGCTGGCCTCGAGATGATTGGGCGTGATCACGGTGGCGCCGAGGAAAAAGTGCATGTTCGCCGGTTTAGGATCGACAATCAGCGGCAGCCGCTTCTTTTCCGCAGCCCTGACCCGGTCGAGTTGCTGCCGCAACCGGGACATCAGCTCTTCGCCGACCACCCCCTTGGCATAGTCGGAAACCATGACTGCATCGAACCCGGCCAGGTGCCGGTCCAGATACCCAAGCAGGTCTTCCAGGGCTTCCTTTTCCGGGACGCCGGTCTGTTCGCGATCGAAGCGGACGATCTGCTGTCCCTGGGCAACCACTCTGGTCTTGACCGTGGTGGGTCGCGCGCCCCGCACCATTCCCCCGCTTGCGGCGCCCAGCGCCTCGACGAGATCCACTGCGGTTTGGCCCATGGCGTCGTCGCCGATCATGCCGCAGAGAGCGCCACTGCCGCCCAGGGAGACAATGTTGCGCAGAACGTTGGCGCTGCCGCCCAGGAGCAGGTTTTCCCGTCGGACGTTGACCACCGGCACCGGCGCCTCGGGTGAGATGCGGGTGGCCGTGCCCCAGAGGAAATGGTCGACGATAATGTCGCCGACCACCAGCACGCGCGCCCCGGCTAGCCGGGGCACCAGTTCCTGCAGCACACGCATGGACGTCTTCACAGTCTTTGTCCGGACCGTCTGCCGCTTACTTCATCGCCTTGTTCACTTCCTCGATCACCTGATCCGAGATATCGGCGCTCTCGGGGAAGATAAGCAATACCTCACTGGGCAGCACATAGGTGTACCCCTCGTCCTTGGCCACCTTCTTGCTAATTTCTATGATTTTCGCCTGGACTGGTTTGCCCTGCTCCTCAACCAGCTTTCTCATCTCTCCAGACGCTTTTTCCTGCTTGGCAACCAATTCGCCGCGCTTCTTCTGGAACTCCGCGGCCTTTTCCTTCTTCACCGCGTCGCTCCAGGTCGATCCCTTTTTCTCCATATCCTTCTGCAGGGCAACCAGGGCATCTCCATCTTTCTTGATGCCGTCCTGCAAGGATTGCTCCTTCAGTTTGGCGGCCTCTTCAACCTTTTGCCAGGCCTTGGAGGAGGTCTTGATCTTGCGCATGTCGATGACCCCGATCTTGTCGGCGGCCAGGGCCTGGCCGCTGAACACAACAGACCCGGCAACCAGCAGCAAGCCTCCCACCAGTCCAATCATTGTCTTTCCATGGTTCATTTCATCACTCCTTGAACGGTTGTGCCCCGCCCAGCCAAGATCGCGACGATCCATCGTTGCGACCAGGTCGCGGGGGAAAAAATACAAAAGCCGGGCAGGGGCAAACGCCACTACCCGGCTCACCAGTGTGTACCACCTTCTTCAAACGACAGGATTACTTGACGATGACAAAGTCCGCCCGCCGGTTCTGGGCCCAGGAAATTTCGTCCTGACCAAAGAGCAGCAGTTTCTCTTCGCCGAAACTGACCGTGGTCAACTGCTCCGCGTCGACGCCAAGATTGGCCAGATAGGCCTTGGCGCTCTGGGCGCGACGCTCACCCAGCGCCAGGTTGTACTCCTGGGTACCGCGCGGGTCGCAGTTGCCTTCGATGCGAATCCTGAGGTTGGGGTTCTTCTTGATGAAATCGGCGTTGGTCTCTATACGCTGCACCTGCTCGCCAACGACATTGGAGCTGTCAAACTCGAAATACACAGGCACCATCGGTCCCGAGGTCCGTCCCTCCATAATTCCGGTATCTTCTGTCTCAAGCGACTCGGCCGTGCCGGCACCCTCGGTGGAGGTCACCTGGGGAACTGCGGCTTCGGGCTTCTTCTTGCTGCAGCCGGTCAGGGCCAGTCCCGAAACCAACACCAATAACAGACCAAAATACAACAACTTTTTACTGCCCATCTCTCCCTCCTGAATATAATAAACGGTAAAGGACATACATGGTGGAGCAATTTACTTCGCCGCCATAGAAATACAATAATTTTTTCTGCTAAATTTTATTTCCTTGCAAAAGCCTGCCAGCCTTTTTAAGATTTCCGGCTTACCCTTCGGGCATATTTTTTCAGCGTTAAGAAAAATAATTACTACAGAGTGACCACCTACCCATGCATCACCCGGCATTACCCGAGGATCTTCTGTGCTCGAATCGATTCGGCGATTTTTTCGGCGTCCCCCAGCAGGTTTTTAACGCTGTCTGGAACAAATTATCCGAACCTCACGGGGAGTCGGTCGTCTATGTCTCCATGGAGATAGGCGCCGACCCCGATGTCTTTCATCCCCTCAAGGATTTCATCAAGCGACGGGGCATCAGCGAAAGCGCCGAACCCCAGGTCGATGACCTGATCAGAAAGTACCTCTCCGGTCCCCGCAAGATCCCTAATTACAGCGGCGGCCTGGGGGTGCTGGCCGGTGACACCCTGAAAAGTTTCGCCGATACCCGCGTACCGGCGCTGGCAGTCAGCCTGTTGTACCGCGAGGGCTACTTCTCCCAGATTGTCGATTCCAAGATTGGCCAGATTGACCACGCCACCCACTGGGCCCCCGAGGAAACCCCTACCCTCTTCCAGTTGCGCAACCCCGAGGCGCCGGACCAGCCGCTGACCATCGACATCCCGTTTTACAACGGCGAACATCGACCCACCCTGATCAAGGCCCAGGTCTGGATGAAGATGGAGGTCTCGGACCGTCTGGATCACTTTGTCCCCGAGTTTCTGCTTGACTACAGCCTGCCCGACGCGCCGGCTTGGGTCATGGAGTCGGCCCACCAGCTGTACAATGCCAGGTCCATGATCATCAAGGCCAACCAGCGCCGGATGCTCGGATCGGCCATCCTGCCGCTGCTTGAAGCCCTGGGCTTCACCACCAGGACCATCCACCTCAACGAACAGCACGGGGTCACAGTCACCCTGCACCTGATCCTGGAAGAGTTGCGCAACCTCCTGGGCGAAGAGTATCTCGGCCGTTTTGCCGACCATGACATCCACAGCGCCGCCCAGCGGGTCGCCCAAAAAGTCGTCTACACCATTCACACCCCTGTCAAGGCCGGCCACGACCGCTTCTCCCGCGACCTCTATTCGGCCATCAGCCACCAGGCATTCCAGCGAATCCTGAATCTGCTCGCCCATGACGACGAAGTGGGCCACGAATACAATTTCACCGCCATGGCGATGCGCATCAACCGGGCCATTAACAGCGTCAGCCGCCTGCACCGCGATGTGACCAGAAAACAGTTCCCGTCCTTTGCCGACAAGATCAAGGCCATCACCAACGGCGTCCACCATCTCACCTGGATCAGCGACAACCGGGCCGCCTGCTTTGACCGCACGCCTTCGCTGCGTGACTGGCGGGACGACCCAGGGGTCTTTTCGAACCTGGCCCCCGAAGATATCCCCCGGCTCACAGTGGACCTCCAGGACGCCTGGCAGGAAGACAACGCAACCCTGGTCAAGTTCGTCAACTCCATGCTCAAGAGCCACCGCGAGCAGATGGTCGAGACCTGGATCGACCCGCCCAATTACCTTTCCAGCCTGGAAGAATCGACCTGGCTCAAGCCCGGCGCCTTCACACTCGGCTTTGCCCGGCGGTTCTCCACCTACAAACGGGCCGATCTTATCTTTGACGACATCGGTCGGCTCTCCGACATCCTTATCCGGCTCAACCGGCCAGTGCACTTCCTTTTCGCCGGCAAGGCGCATCCTTCCGATGAGCCTGGAAAATCGGTGCTCAAGCTGATCCTGGACAACCAGAAGGAACTGTATACCCGCAGCAATGGGCTGGGCAAACTGATCTTCATCCCCGGCTACGATATGCATGTGGCCAAGCTCATGGTCGCCGGCGTGCATGCCTGGCTCAACAACCCCAAACGGCCGCTCGAAGCCAGCGGCACCAGCGGCATGAAGGCCGCCATGAACGGGGTGCCCAACATCAGCGTCATGGATGGCTGGTGGGTGGAGGGCTACCACCACGGCCAGACCGGGTGGAAATTCGGCTACGAGGGTCCGGTGGACGACGCCGACCTGAGTGAAGACCCGGACACGCTGCTCTACACCGAGGACTCCAACGCCTTCTACGAACTGCTGCCCAAGGTTCTCGAACTGTATTATAATAATCCCGAACAGTATCTGCAGCGGGCTTTGAGCAACGTGCAGCTCAACATCCCCATCTTCAACACCCACCGCATGGTGGCCGAATATGTCGACCAGTACGGCCTCCACCTTGACCCGGCAACCAGCGGCAACCTGGCCCGGTTCGGACAACTCTACCATAGCGAAGACACGGCCGACTGATCGATCCCGCACCCCGCCGAGACTGCCCGAATCCCTGCGGGCCAATTGATCCGGAGACCCTTTTGTTGTACAAAAGCAGTGCTTCTCCGGGCGAGGTGCAGTAGTATACAACCAACTGTGACCACCCATGCATTCCTGGGCCGATCGCGGCCAAGCGGCTGACCAAACCTCCCGCACCCATCGCAGACTGTTGCCTTTTCCGCCCACCCCTTTTCCCTGTTGGGGGCTCACCTTGGACAAAGGCACGGCAGCGGGACGGGATCAACGCCTTTCGTCCGCTCAAGCAGCGGGCAAAATGAAACGGAAAACCAAAGAATTCTTGCCCAAGGGCTTTAACTATCGAGGAGCACGACCCCATGGCCCGCCATATCAATCCTGGCAGTTCGACCAATAAAACCATTGACGCCATTGACCGCAAACGTGAGCGCGAGCGCCAGTTCATGCTGAAAAAATCGCGCGAACTGGCCCGGGAACTGGCCGTGGCTCTGGTGCAGCGCCTGCTGGATCTGCATATTATCGAAACCAACTCGGTGCAGGCCATTCAGGATGTCATGGAAAAGCAGCTCTCCCGACTCGGCGACATGGAAGAGTTCGAAATGCAGTACAAGATCGCCCCGGTCAGAAACTTGACCCCGGATCCGAATGTGATCAGCCTATATCTGACCCAGTATATCATCGAGGACCTGATCGAGCACAGCAACATCCAGGATGTCTTCGGCGACGACATGGAAATCTACCGGGCTGTGGATTCGGTCCTCTCCCGGATTCGCCCCAGCTGACCCCCTGCAGGCCCCCGTCATGGCGGCTGCCCACACCCCACCATTCCTGCTTTTTGCCAACAGCAAGGGAGAGATTCTCGACTACGACGGCCTGTACATGGCCGGCGCCGCTGCCGGCCGCTTTATCCTGCCGCAGGCCGAAGATTTGATCGACCTGCCGCCGGGGAGCGAACTGTTCGCTCTCCCCGGACGTCTGCCAGTGGGCATCGATCCGGATAGCGGCGAACCGGCGCTGCTTGCGGCAAACCCGTACAATCCGGGCGAGCCGGTGCAGGCGGTCGCGGCCTTCATGGCCCCGGCACACACCGCCATCTTCAGTGCCGCCTACCAAAAACAGGAGTCGCGACAGGATCTGCTGCCGCTGTTTGCCTATACCGCCATTGGCTGGTCTGGCGCCAGGTTCCGGGTAGCCGGGTTCCGCAGCGACACGGATTGCCGCCAGGACGCTGACCAGTTCGACCAGCGGCGCATCACCCGCAACACCCACAGGCAACTCCGCCGCCATCCCGACAACCGGCTCGTGCAACACCTGGGCAAATGCTGCCTGACCTACGGCTGCCCCGCCGCGCGCAATTATTTTCTTGGCCGCTGGGAAGCGCCGCTGCCCTGCTCGCCGGCCTGCAACGCGGCCTGCGCCGGATGCATCTCCCTCCAGCCCTCGGGCTGCTGTCCCTCCACCCAGGACCGGATCACTTTTGTGCCCTCACCTCGGGAGATAGCTGAAGTCGCGATCGACCATCTCCGGACCGCGCCACGGCCGATCGTCAGCTTTGGCCAGGGCTGCGAGGGCGAACCGCTGCTCCAGGCCGAGACCATGGAAAAGGCCATCCGCCTCATCCGTGCCAACACCAACCGGGGCACCGTGAACCTGAACACCAACGGCAGCCTGCCCGAGGCAGTGGATCGCCTGGCCGCAGCCGGCCTGGATTCGATCCGCATCTCACTCAACAGCGCCCGGATTGAGAAACACCGCCTCTATTACCGGCCCAAGGGTTTTTCCCTGGCCGACGTCTGCCAGTCCATCGCAGTGATGAAACGGCACGGCCGGCACGTGTCGCTCAACTACCTCATCCTCCCCGGCTGCACCGACGACCCGGCCGAGTTCGCGGCGCTGTGCGAACTGATCGCCGAATTCCAGCCGGATTACATCCAACTGCGCAACCTCAACATGGATCCGGAATACTACCTCCAGGTCATCGGGCATGCGCCCGCGGTGCCGCCCCTGGGAATGCGCTCCTGGTTGCTTCAGCTCAAGGATCGATTTCCGGCGCTTGGGTTTGGCTACTTCAACCCAGCTCTCCGGCAGTAACCTTCACCTCCCCCTCACCGGCAAGTCTTTCCTCCAGCGCCACGGCCCCCTCCGGGTCATTCTCACGGAAAAACCGCACCGCCCGTTCCCAGGCCACCGCCATGCTCGTGCTTCCCTGCACCCCGCTGGCCAGATGGTGGCCGAAGAAATAGTTGCGCCCGAAATAGTGGGTAAATTCCTTGAGCCGTCCCAGCCGCCGTTCTGGGGCAAAGCGGCGGGTCAAGGCAGCGGCGAAGTCCCGGTAGACCATGGGCAGCCTGATTTCGACTGCGGGCAATTCCAGGTCGTACACCTCCCGCGCGATCTCGGCGAAGATCCAGGGTGCGACCGCCGCCCGGCGACCGATCATCAGCCCATCGGCGCCGCTTGCCCGCAGACAGGACCGGGCACTGGCCACCGAGTCAATGGAGCCGTTGGCGACTACGGGGATGGTGATCCACTCTTTGACCCGGCCAACCCATTCCCACCGCGGAGGACGGGCAAAGGGTTCGGCGCGCAGGCGGGCGTGGACGGTGAGCAGGTCAATGCCCTCGCCTTCGAGCATGCGACAGAAGTCTTGCAACTTGTCCGCATCAAGCGATTCTCCCAGCCGGATCTTGGCGGTCAGCGGCAGGGAGGTCTGCTTGCGGGCGGTGGCGACGAGCCGCCGCACCAAGTCCGGTTGCTCCATCAGGCTGCTGCCGCCGCCGGCCTGGCGGACCATGGGAGCGGGACAACCCAGGTTGAGATCAATAGCATCGGCCTGGAGACCGTGTAGCCGCGTAAAGGCCTTGGGGATTTGCTTCTCTTCGGTCAGCAGCAGCTGGTAGGTCAGGGGGCGTTCCTCGACAGTGCGGACAAGATATGGTGACAACAGGGCATTTTCCGCAGGCAGGCGAGCCGCCGAGAGCATCTCGGTGCTCAACAAGCCAATTCCGCCGAAGCCAAGGATGGTGGTTCGCAGGGCGGAATGGGTCAACCCGGCCATGGGCGCCAGCAGCAACGGGGGCCAGATCCGCTTGTGTCCGATAATCATAACTTTCTCAAAAACATTGTGGCGCAGTCCTTTTCAGCCTATTCATTCTTGACACAGGCGAACAAGGCATGATATTTATTGGTATCAATTTTCAATGTTACCCTTCCACGCAACAGAGGAAACCATGAACGCACCCACTTCCATGATCCGTCTGACAACCCAGCGACAGATCATCCTTGAGGAACTGGCCAAGGTTAAGACCCATCCCACCGCCAGTGAACTCTACGACATGGTCCGCAAACGGCTGCCCCGTATCGGCCTTGGCACTGTGTACCGTAATCTCGAACTGATGGCCGACAGCGGCATGATCCTGAAAATCGAGGTGGGCGGCACCCAGAAGCGGTTCGACGCCATCACAGACAGCCACTACCATATCCGCTGCTCCGGTTGCGGCAAGGTGGACGACATCGACGTGCCGGTGACCAAGGATCTGGTAACCCAGGCCGCCGATACCACTTCCTATCAAATTCTTGGGCATCATGTCGAGTTTACCGGGATTTGCAGCGATTGCCAGAAACAGCAAAGCCAGAAGGCTGTCACCATCTGACCGTTTTCCAGGCTTCACAGAGCAAAGCGGCGTCACCCGGTGGGGCGACGCCGCTTTCATTCAAACCAACGGGCGGCGAGTGATCGCTGTCCGTTTTTCTCTGCGTATTCAGGAAAAGGTAATCCGGCAAAAACGTCGCTTGCCGACCTTGAACAGGAGCGTTCCCCTGGTCGGGACCACCGCGTTGCTGTCGATGACCTTTTCGCCGTCGATGGTGACGGCCTGCTGCTGGATCATGCGGCGACCATCCGAGGTCGATTTGACCAGGCCGGCGTCAAGCAGCAGCTTGGGCACCCAGACCTCGGCCTCCGCAGCAGTCATGTGGACTTCCTCGACCTCGTCCGGGATCTCGTGGCGGGCAAACACCTGCTCAAAGGCGCGCTCGGCCTGCTCTGCGGCAGCCGGGCTGTGGAAACGGGCAACCAGTTCGCGGGGGTGCTCAACGCTCTCACCCAGACCATCGCCTGGTGCGTCATCTTCTATTTCGCATCGGCCGGGGCCAGTGCGGCCTATCTCACGGTGAGTGAGATCTTTCCGCTGGAGGTTCGGGCGAAGGCGATAGCGGTGTTCTTTGCCATTGCCCAATGCTTCGGGGCGCTCGGTCCCGTTATCTACGGCGCGCTCATCGGCGAAGGCTCCGAGCCGCTCCCGCTGTTTCTTGGCTATCTGCTCGCCGCGGCAGTGATGGTGACCGGCGGCTTGGTCGCC
>JBGSPP010000152.1:0-6595 GCA_041738515.1 Desulfobulbus sp. | reverse complement strand
GATTCCGCGGTATTCGGCCTCGCTGACAAAGAGATCGCCGGGTAGCAGAGCTGGCGTCTGCCGAGACACCGCCTCGTCATGGTTGGCCTGAATGCGTTCCCGAACCAGCCGCATTCGCTGGTTGATTGCAACCGGTTCGCTGACGATCAGGCCCGTTCCCGGCGGCAGGTAATCGAACAGGCTCTGCAGTCCCTGGCGGCCACCGTGGAGCAGCGGCAGCAGGAATTCCATGCCCGGAAAGCGCTGGCCCGTGGCGAACCGCTCGCGCAAGGCGATGTGCTCATCGGAAGGCCAGCCATGCTGTTCAGCCGCCGCATCCAGGGCCGAGAGCATGGCCGCCTTCCCGGCGAGAGGCGGGAAGAGCAGGTCTGAGGCCGGCAGCAGCACCGCCTCGGCCAGCTGTTGGCGGGAGCGCTGGCTGAGCGGGTCAAACAGGCGAATCGACTCTACCGTGTCGCCAAAGAAATCAAGTCGCAGCGGTCCGGCCAAGTCCTCGTCGAGGGCCGGCGGATAGACGTCTATGATGCCGCCGCGCAGGGCCATATCGCCCTCCTGCCGGACCATGTCGCAGACTTGGTATCCGGAAGCGATGAGCGAGGCGATCAGCCCGTCCCGGTCCGTTTCATCCCCGGCAATCACCAGTTCGCAGTGATGGCTGAGTGACGAGGCGGGCAGGATGCGTCGCAGAACGGCCTCGGCCGAGGTGAGAATCAGGCAGGGGCCTGGGTTGTCCTGCAGCCGGTAGAGGGTGGCCAGCCGGGCGCATACCGTGGCCGGGTCAGGGGAAAGCGGGGTGTAGGGCGGGATCTCGTCGCTCGGATAGGTCAGGACCCGGACGGCGGAAAAAAAGCTTATGTCCTGGGTAAGGGTCTCAAGCCGTTCATCGGACGGGAGGATGCAGCAGATGGGGCGCTGGAGCGCCTCCACCGCCCTGCTGAGCAGGAGAGCGGTGGAGGCGCCGTGCAGGCCGAGGATGTCGGGAGGAGAACTGTCTTCCCGCAGCCGTGCAAGGATCGACTGCATGGAGGATGGTCAGGTCAGGCGCAAAAGGCAGGGGCGTCAGAAGGTGCCGCCCATGCTGAAATCCCAGTTGGAGCTGTCCTCGTCATCCTGCCGGTCCAGGTTGTAGCCCCAGGCGAGGCGGAGCGGCCCGAGCGGCGAGGCCCAGAGAAGACCGACGCCGGCGGATTTCTTGTAGTCGCCGAAATCCCAGTCCGCATCCACATCATAGACGTTACCGAAGTCGGTGAAAATCATGCCGTCCATGCCCATGTCCTTGATCAGCGGGAAAATCAGCTCGATATTGGCGAACCACATCTTGTCGCCGCCGATCTTCTCGCCGGTGACCGGATCAAGCGGGCTGATGGAAGCGCTTTCAAAGCCGCGGATGGAGTTCATGCCACCGAGGTAGAAATGTTCGTAGACCGGCAGCTTGCCCTCCTCGTTTTCAAAGGCCTGGCCGGCAGAGCCGCGCACATGGAATACGGTGGACCAGATCAGCGGGAAGTACCATGAGCTGGAGCCCTCCAGTTTGGTGTACTCGGCATCGCCGCCCAAGGGGCCGCCGGCGTATTCGACGGTAATGCTGTTGCGCGAACCGGAGGTCGGCGAGAAGAGCTTGTCCCTGGTGTCGCGGACCAGCGAGAGATCAACCGCGCTGGTCAGATTGATGTCCTTGGATCGAACGATGATTTGCGATGCGTTCTCGGAAATGTCGCTCAGCTCGGTGTCGGAGATGGTGTAGCCGTAGAAGATGCGCCACTCCTCGAAGAGCGGATGGCCGAGCCGCAAGGTCGAGCCAGTGGTATCCTTGGTATAGTCGTCGTATTCCCGTTCCCAGTCATAGATGTCTATGCTGCCCGATACCTGCGAATCCCAGAGCCTCGGGTTGGTGAAGTTCATGTTGTAGCGGGTCGATTCGCTGCTGGTAGAGGCCTTGAGCGACAATCTGTTGCCGGTGCCGAACAGATTGTTTTCCGAGATCTCGCCCATGAACAGCAGGTTTTCGGATGAACTGTAGCCGGCGCCAACGCTGAACTGCCCGGTGGACTTCTCCTTGACGTCCACGACCACATCCATCAGGTCTTCCTGCATGGTCGGCTTGGGGGTGATGTTCACTTCCTCGAAAAAGCCCAGACGATTGAGTTTCTGGGTCGAGGTGCGGATGGCCTTGGAGTCGAACTTGCCGCCTTCCTGCACCTTCAGGTCGCGGCGGATGACGTTGTCGCGGGTGCGGGTGTTGCCCTTGATGTCCACCCGGTTGAAATAGACCATCTTGCCCTGGCTGACATTCAGGGTGATGTCCACCCGCTTGCCGGCCTCGGACTTGGAAACCTTGGGGTTGATCTCGGCAAAGGCATAGCCCTGCTCAGCGTACAGATCGGTGAGGCGGGTAACGTCGTCGCGCAGCACCTGGCGGTTGAGGAACTCCTCTTCGCGGATCTTGAGGGTGGCGATCAACTCCTCCTTGCTTTTGAGCAGATCGCCCTGGAGGTCCACCGTGCCGACCCGGTAACGCGGCCCCTCGTCGACCGGGAAGGTGACGTAGAGGGCATCGCCCTTCTGCTCGACCACCGGCTCACCGACCTTGGCCTCGATATAGCCGTTATTATGATAGAAAGCGCCAACCCGCTCGGCGTCCTGCTTGAGCACGTCCATCTTGAGCACACCGGCGTCGGTCAGCCAGGAGATCCACCACTTGTAGGTGCCGGTCTGGATCACGTCCTCAAGTTCGTCGGAGGAATAGCTGCTGTTGCCGGTGAAACCGATATCTTCAATGGTGACCTTCTTGCCTTCCTGTATCTCGATCAGAACCTCGGCGTTGGCCTTCTCCGGTTGGCTGATCCTGGCGTTGACCTCGGTATTGTAATAGCCCTTGGACTTGTAGAGATCCTTCACCTTGGCCACGGCTTCGTTGACCTTGGCCGGGTTGAGAATGGCGTTGGCGCTGATGCCGGCGGCGTCGCGGACATCCTGCTCGGTGATTTCCTCGGCGCCGGCGATGACGACGTTGCCGATCAGCGGTTTCTCCTTGACCCGGAAGACGACGTTCTTGCCGGACTCGCCATCGGTAGCCTCGATCTCCACATTGTCAAAGTAGCCCATGCCGAACACGGCCTTGAGATCCTGGCGCAGGGCGCCCGGGTCGTACAGGTCGCCGGGTTTGGTGGTGATCTTCTGGAGGATGGCGCCGGCGTCGATGCGTTCGTTGCCGGCCGGGGCGATGGAAGCGACGGTGAAGCTGCGGTTGGAGTAGGTGAGCATGGCGCCGACGATTTCGCCGGTTACCCGGTTCAGGCCCTCCATGGACTCCGCCTCCTTGAAGGCCGAGTGGGGTGCGCTGGGCGCGAGCACGTCGTAAATGGAGCAATCGATGCTGATCCGTTCCCCCAGCTTGTTGAGGCTGCCGACCACGACATAGTCGGCACCGGTGGCCTCGGCAATCTTGTTGATCGCCGAGGCCGGAGGCGGCCAGGCGCTGCCGTATTGCACCAGCTGCTCCGCCTGGGCTCGCGACATCATGGTCCCGCCCTTGGCCGAGGCTTCCTGGGCCAGTGCCCTGTCCGCCAACCCGGTCAGCCGGTCGGCGTCCGGGGCATTGATCTTGAACGGAAGGAAGGCGGTGTTCTGCTCCAGGGCCACGGCGCCACCAGGCAGGCAGGCGATCAGGCCGCAGAGGACAGCACAGAACAACACCGGGGCGATCATCGGGGGACGCAGGATTCGGATGAAGGACAGCATGGGGAGGTTCCTGTTTTCCTGTTTGTTTGGTGTTCCCTGACGGTGTCCGGCGGCGGGCGGCGCGACAGACGCGGCCATCAGGAACAGGTTATGGCGGCGGCCGACCGGCCCCCGCATAAATTGCTGGGCATTATGCCATGTTCCCTTGATTTTGCAAGGAAATCTATTGGATTTGCGGTCTTTTGCCAGGTCCTCGGCGGGCCCCCCGGGCGGCCGCCACCCCAACTTGGCGGGGCGAACGCACTGTCGGAGCGGATCAGGCCACAGGTTGTTGCTCGTCGAGCAACCGCCGTACCGCCTCGCGGAGGCTCTCCGCCAAGGCCTGCTTGTCGGATGATTTATACTGATCCGTGACAATGGGGGCACCTATGCGAATGACAATCTCGCCGCTGTCGGGCAAGAGTCTGCCCTTGGGCAGGACCCGGTGGGAGCCGTTGAAGCCAATGGGGACAATGGGCACACCGGCCTTGATTGCCAGCAGCACGGCGCCAGTCTTGAATTCCTGCAACTGGCCGTCGGCGCTGCGCGTGCCCTCGGGGAAGATGAGCACGGAACTACCGGCGGCAATCCGACGGGCGGCGTCGTCCAGACTTTTGAGCGCCTGGCGGCCATGGGAACGGTCGATGGGGATGTAGCCGATCCGGTGCATGGCCAAGCCGAAGACCGGGATACGAAACAGTTCCTTTTTCGCTATCCAGCGAAAATCATGGGGGAAGTACCCCTGAAAGGAAAAGATGTCGTACTGGCTGACATGGTTGCCGGCAAAGATATAGGTCTTGTCCGGCTCGATGTGCGCAAGGCCTTCCACCCGCACCCGGACGCCGGCCAGCCAGCAGAGAATCCGGCCCCAGGCACGGGGAAACACCTGGACTTTGATCTCCGATCGCCGGACCCACATCAGGTCGATGATCGAGAAGAGGGAGACGAAAAAGGTAAGGAACGGTGCGCTGACCAAGGTCAGCACGCCGCGGACTAGTTGCACGGGTGACATGTGGGATGAGGATAGTGTGCGCATCGCCCCCCCCCGGCTGGTCACGGCGCGGCTAGCGCGCTGCCGCCTGCGGGCCGGTGTAATGGGGATCGATGACGCTCCAAGCTGCGGGATGATTGATAGCCTAGGCGACTTCATAGCAGGGCTGGGGCCAAAGAGCAAGTACTTCGCCGACCTTGACCGGCATTCAGTGGGCCTGGCCGGCTGTTATAGGGTTGCAATTGACGGAAGGGGTGCGTTCGAATATATTTAATTCTTGTTTCTCAATGATTGACTTCATATTATCCTCTCTTGTCCCGTGCCGGCGCCGCCCCGGTCGAACCTCGTTTTTTCACCCAGGGAGTCCATCGTGGTTGAAGCGATCATTACTATCCAGGCCGACGGTGTGCTGCACGTGCCTGCCAACCCCGTGATCCCCTTTATCGAGGGCGACGGCATCGGCGCCGACATCTGGCCCCCGACCCGCAGAGTACTGGACGCCGCGGTGAGCAGGAGCTACAATGGCACGAGAAAGATCGAGTGGATTGAGGTGCTGGCCGGAGAAAAGGCCTTCGCCCTCACCGGCGAGTGGCTGCCGCGGGAGACGATCGATGCCCTGCGCAGATATGTGGTCGGCATCAAGGGCCCGCTGACCACCCCGGTGGGCCAAGGCATGCGCAGCCTCAACGTCACCCTGCGGCAGGAACTCGACCTCTATGCCTGCGTCCGGCCTGTCCGCTGCTACCGGGGGGTGGTTGCCCCGGTCAAGAATCCCGACGCAGTCGACATGGTCATTTTCCGCGAGAACACCGAGGACGTCTATGCCGGTATTGAATGGCAGGCCGGCAGCGACAAGGCCAACCGGTTGATCGATTTCCTTCGCACCGAGATGGGGGCGCAGATCCGCGACAACTCAGGCATCGGCGTCAAGCCAATCTCAGAATTCGGCACCAAGCGGCTGGTGCGCAAGGCCATCCGCTACGCCCTCGAACAGGGACGCGACTCGGTGACGCTGGTGCACAAGGGCAACATCATGAAGTTCACCGAAGGCGCCTTTCGCAACTGGGGCTATGAACTGGCCAGCGAGGAGTTCTCGGACATCGCCATCACCGAAGCTGCACTGTGGGAGCGGCACAACGGCCAGGTCCCGGCTGGAAAGATCGTGATCAAGGACCGGATTGCCGACGCCATGTTCCAGGAGATCCTCCTCCATCCCGAGGAGTATTCGGTGCTGGCCCTGCCCAACCTCAACTGCGACTATCTGTCCGATGCCCTTGCCGCCCAAGTCGGCGGGCTGAGCATGGCGCCGGGGGCCAACATCGGCGACAGCATCGCCCTGTTCGAGGCCACCCACGGCACCGCCCCCAGATTCGCCGGCCAGGACAAGGTCAATCCGAGTTCCCTGATGCTCTCCGGGGTAATGCTGCTTGCGTACATCGGCTGGCACGAGGCCGCGGATCTGATTGAGCGGGCACTGGAGACGACCATCGCCAGGAAGACGGTGACCTTCGACCTAGCCCAACTGATGGACGGCGGCACCGAACTCTCCTGTTCCGCCTTCGGTGCCGCCATCATAAAAAACATGTAGGCCACGCGCCCGGCGCACTGCGGATAGCATGGTCTCCTGGTTCGAGGCCCTCAAGAATCTGCTGTTCCCCCCGTGCTGTTGCGGTTGCGGGCAATGGCTGGCCTCGTCCCGGCCGCCGCTCTTCTGTCCGCATTGCCGCGACCAACTCAGCTACCTCCGTTCACCCCACTGCACCTGCTGCGGTGCCCCGTTCCCGGCCGGCGCCGACCATCTCTGCGGCGACTGCCTCGCCGGCCGCTTCGCCTTCGACCTGGCCCGTTCCCTGCTCCTCTATCGGCCGCCAGCCTCGCCGATGC
>JBGSPP010000145.1:0-5611 GCA_041738515.1 Desulfobulbus sp. | reverse complement strand
GATTCCGGCGGAATGGCCGTGGGCCGAATCGAGCACCACCACATCCACCTTGGCCTTGACCAGGGCCTCGGTCCGTGCCAGCATCTCGGTGCCGACGCCGATGGCCGCGCCCGCCAGCAGCCGGCCCATGCCGTCCTTGGCCGCGTTGGGGTACTGCTTGACCTTCTCGATGTCCTTGATGGTGATCAGCCCCTTGAGGCGACCGTTCTCATCGACGATGAGCAGCTTTTCGATGCGGTGCTCGTGCAACAGGGCCTTGGAATGGGCCAGGTCGATGCCCACCGGCGCGGTGACCAGGTTCTTGCTGGTCATGACGTCGTTGACCCGCAGCTGGTCGTCGGAAACGAAGCGCAGGTCGCGGTTGGTGACGATGCCAACCAGCTTGTCGCCATCAAGCACCGGCAGGCCGGAGATGCGGTAATTGCGCATGATGGCCTGCACCTCGGCCACGCTCTGGTTGCGCGAGACCGTGATCGGGTCGACGATCATGCCGGATTCGGATTTTTTCACCCGCTCCACCTCCCTGGCCTGCTGCTCAACGCTCATATTCTTGTGGATGATGCCGATGCCGCCCTCGCGGGCCATGGCAATGGCCGTCTGGTGCTCGGTCACAGTGTCCATGGCGGCGCTGAGCAGTGGGGACTGCAGTTCGATGATGTCGGTCAGGCGGGTCTTGAGCGACACTTCCGCGGGCAGCACCTCCGAGGCGCCAGGCACCAGGAGGACGTCGTCAAAGGTCAGGGCCAGGGGAATATCTTGGTGAAACATGGTCTCTCCTTGTCAGGGCAAAGCGGGCGGCGGGACTCCCCGCCGTGGGGCGTTGTTCATGTATGGCCCGGCCGCGCGGCCGATGGCTCGACGAAATCCGGGCAGGCGCGAGCGGCTGGCGAAAAGCGAAACAGGCCGGGCGTCAACCCGGGGGCCTGATGGCGCCGGTTGCCTCCCGACCTGTCACCGCAGGGTCTCTTGCGAGTTCACGAGCAGTATAAAAAAATTCGTTAATTTAGCATATCCTCGATGAAAAGAAAAGATGCGGTCAAGAAAAAAGCGGGTCCAGGGCCTGCCGGAGGCCCATCGTATGGCGCAGGTGGTCCGGGCAGGTGGTGCACAGTGCCACGGAATGCGGCCTTGAATGCAGAAATTTCTGGCGTTTCCGCTAGGTTCCTGCTTAACTCACTGGTCGCCGCGCGCCCTTGCCGCGGCCGCAGTGTGGCGGACCGAGATTCAAATACGCCTCGGACGCCCGTGAACTTTCTGCCGCCAGGCATATCACCCGCATTCATCCCATGGCCAAGATACTGGAAATCAACCTCTCCAATCCCCAGCCGCGCCTGATCGGCCAGGTGGTCGAAACCCTGCGGCATGGCGGCGTCATCTGCTGCCCCACCGACACCATGTACGGCATCGGCTGCGACATCTTCAACCAGAAGGCGGTCAAACGGGTCTATCAGATCAAGCGGCGGCCCAAGGACAAGCCCTTCAGCTTCATGTGCGCCTCCCTCACCAACATCAGCGATTACGGCCATGTCGGCAACACCGCCTACCGGTTGATGCGCAAGAATCTGCCTGGACCCTACACTTTTGTCCTCTCCGGGACCAAACTGGTGCCGAAGATCATGCTGACCAAGCAGAAGACGGTAGGCATCCGCGTGCCCGATCATGCCATTTGCCAGGCTATCATAGAAGCCTTGGGCAACCCGATCCTCAATACCAGTGCCGCCCTGGAAGAGGATGACGAGCCGGTCTGCACTTGTCATGACGTCGAGCGGCTGTTCGGCAAGCAGGTGGACCTGATCATCGATGGCGGTGAAATCCTGCCGACGCCCTCGACGATCATCTCCCTGGTTACCGAACAGCCAGAGATTCTGCGCGAGGGCAAGGGCGACATCAGCGGGTTCATCTGAAGCATCGACGGTAGCCGCTTGGGATGGTTCATCGCCATCCGCGTCCTCTTGCAAGAGGAATAAAAAAAGACCGAACCCTTGCGGGTTGCGGTCTTTTTTTGTTGTCTGTGGCGTCTGGCGTTATGCGATTTCGTCGATCAGCACTTCCTTGAGTGATTTGCTCATGGTGAAGTGCAGGGTCTTGCGGGCGGGAATATTCATCATCCTGCCCGTTTTCGGATTCTTGGTGGTGCGGGGTTTGCGCGTCCGGACAGAAAAGCTGCCGAATCCGCGAATCTCCACCCTTCGTTCCTCGGCCAAGGCCTGGGAAATTTCTTCCAGTATTATTTCAACAGCTTGGGCGATGTCCTGCTTGTAATAATCGCCCAACTGCTCGGAAACTTCGTTGATCAATTCACGCTTCAGCATGCCAGCTATCCTTTTGCACCGCCGCATTGGGGGCAGATGTTCGCCCACGTCGCGGGAATATTAAAAAGGGGTGTTTCATCCGCACCAGCCACCGGTTAGGGTGGATGAAACACCCGTTCCACGGGACCACGCCCCGCGAGGGGTTATTTATCCTGATCCTCGCCGGCAGCGGCCTTCAGCAGATCGCCCAGGGTGGACGGTCCACTGCTCTGCGCCTTCTGCAGGTACTCCTCCGGGATGGCGCCGTCGTTGTCGTCCTTCTCCTGCAGCGCCTTGATCGAAAGACCGATCTTGCGGTCATCGGCGGAGACGTTGATCACCATGGCGGTGAGGGTGTCGTTGACGTTGAACATGCCCACCGGGGTCTTGACCTTGTCCTTGGAGATCTCGGACACATGCACCAAACCCTCGATGCCTTCCTCCAACTGGACGAAGACGCCGAAATCGGTGACGTTGGTGATGGTGCCCTCAACGGTGGAGCCGATGGGATAGTTGCTGGAAGCAGCCTGCCAAGGGTCGGGCTCCAGTTGCTTGACGCCCAGCGAGAAGCGCTCGTTTTCCTTGTCGATCTTCAGCACCACCGCCTGGATGGTCTCGCCCTTGGCGTATTTCTCGGAGGGATGCTTGATCCGCTCGGTCCAGCTCAGGTCGGAGACATGGATGAGGCCGTCGATGCCCTCCTCGATACCGATGAAAATGCCGAAGTCGGTGATGTTTTTGATCTTGCCCTCGATCACCGAGCCCACCGGGTAGCTCTCCTCGACCACATCCCAGGGGTTGGGCTGGAGTTGCTTCATGCCAAGCGAAATGCGCTTGGTCTCGGCCTCGACCTTGAGTACCTGAACTTCGATCTCCTCGCCGACACCGACCATCTTGGACGGGTGACGCGGCTTCTTCGACCAGCTCATCTCGGAGATGTGCACCAGTCCTTCCACACCCTCTTCCAGTTCGACAAAGACGCCGTAGTCGGTAATGGAAACGACCTTGCCCTTGACCCTGGAGCCCGGCGCATACTGGGACGGCACCCGATCCCAGGGGTCGGTCTTCAGCTGCTTGACACCCAGGGAGACGCGGTCGGAATTCTTGTCGTACTTGAGGATCTTGACCTCGATCTCCTCGCCAACGTTGTACAACTTGGACGGGTGGGAAACCCGGCCCCAGGAGAGGTCGGTGATGTGGCAGAGACCGTCCATGCCGCCCAGATCGATGAACAGACCGTAGTCGGTGATATTGGTGATGGCGCCGCGGATGATCTGGCCTTCCTCCAGGGAGGTGCGCATCTGCTCGCGCAGGGCGGTCCGCTGGTGCTCGAGTATGGCCCGTCGGCTGATGACCACGTTGTTGCGCTTGCGGTTGAACTTGAGAATCTTGAACTCGAAGGTCTGGCCGATCAGGGCGTCCAGGTCCTTGACCGGACGGAGATCGATCTGCGAATAGGGCAGGAACGCCGGCACGCCGATATCGACGGACATGCCGCCCTTGACCCGGTTGTCGATACGGCCCTCAATGGTCCCGTCTTCTTCCTGAATCGTGGCAATCTGCTCCCAGACCTTGATGGCAATGGCTTTTTCCCGGGAAAGCAGCAGACCGCCCTCATCCTTGCGTTTCTCGATGAAGACTTCAAACTGGTCGCCGATCTTGATTTCCCTGGTCGGATCTTCGTGGCGGAATTCTGCAAGCGGGACAAAGCTCTCCGCCTTGTCGCCGACATCGATCAGGACAGCGTCGTTGCTCAGGCCCACGACGGTGCCGAGTGCGACTTCACCGACATTGATGACGGTGTTGTTGTCTTCCTGCTCGAAGAGTTCCGCAAAGCTCATTTCTTCAAAGCTTTCGTCATCTGCCGCAAATGCGGGTTGAGTTCCGTTATTTGTCATGGAGTGTTCCTGTGGAGTCCGTTACCGGCCTCTGGTCAAGGGTGGATGATGAACGGGTGAAGCAGGCTTCACCCAAGTTTGGTAAATTCTACCACTTACCAGAAGCGGCAGGGAAAAACAACTGTTTCCACCTGAAAAATGGTATTTCTTGGGCGCCCGCCGTGAATCATGGCGCCCATTCCACTGCCGTGCGGGAGGTGACTGAATCGCTCACAAGCCGTGATTCGGTGGCTGGAAAAAAGAAACAAAGCCGGCCGGAGGGGGTAACCCTGCTCCGGCCGGCCCACGTCTACATCGCGAAGGGGAGACGGTCAGTCGAGCATCCGCACCGCGCCCTTGTCCGCCGAGGCGGCGAAGCGGGCATAGACGCGCAGTGCCGTGGAAATGGTGCGGTCACGGTCGGGGGTGAAGGCCTGAGCGCCCCTGGCCTCTTCCTGCCGCCGCCGAGCCGCCAGTTCCTGCTCGTCGACCAGGAGGCTGATGGATCGCAGGGGGATGTTGATGTCGATGCGGTCGCCGTCCCGAACCAGGCCGATGGCCCCGCCGCTTGCCGCCTCGGGAGAGACGTGGCCGATGGACAGCCCCGAGGTGCCGCCGGAAAAACGGCCGTCGGTGACCAGAGCGCACTCCTTGCCCAGATGCATGGATTTGAGGTAGGAGGTGGGATAGAGCATCTCCTGCATGCCTGGCCCGCCCTTGGGGCCTTCGTAAAGAATAAACACCACGTCGCCGGGCGCGATCCCGCCCGCGAGGATGGCGTCGCATGCGGCCTCCTGGGAATGGTATACCTTGGCCTGCCCGGTGAAGTGGAGGATGGAGGCGTCGACGCCGGCAGTCTTGACGATGCAGCCCTGGAGGGCGATGTTGCCGTACAGTACGGCCAGGCCGCCGTCCAGGGAGTAGGCGTGGGCCAGGTCGCGGATGCAGCCCTTTGCACGGTCGCGGTCCAACTGGTCGTAGAGGCTGTGCTGGCTGCCCATCACCAGGTTGCGGGTGCCTGCCGGGGCGCTGCGGTAGAGGGCGACGGCGAGTTCGTCGGCCTGGGGCCGCATGATGTCGAAGCGTTCCAGGGCCTGTGCCAGGTTGAGGCCATCGACCCGGCGTACCGAGGCGTCCACCAGGCCGGCCCGGTCCAGTTCGGCGAGAATGCCGAGGATGCCTCCGGCGCGGTTGACGTCCTCCACATGGTGATGTGAGCTGGGCGCGACCTTGCACAGGTTCGGCACCCGGCGGGAGAGGGCGTCGATGTCGGCCATGGTGAAGTCCACCCCGGCCTCATGGGCGATGGCGAGGATGTGGAGCACGGTGTTGGTCGAGCCGCCCATGGCGATGTCCAGTGCCATGGCGTTGGCAAAGGCCGCCTTGGTGGCGATTGCGCGCGGCAGGACCGAGGCGTCGCCGTGGCCATACCAGGCATCGCAC
>JBGSPP010000128.1:0-5697 GCA_041738515.1 Desulfobulbus sp. | reverse complement strand
GCACCGGCGGCCGAGACAAGCCCGGCCGTGCCGCCGCCGAGCACCACCAGGTTGTAGCGGCCGGCCGGCTCGGGGTTGACCCAGTCCGGCGGGTGGACCTGGGCGAGCAGCTGGGTGTTGTGCTCGTCAGGCGGATCGAGGAAGGGCGCTGTGGTCATGGGCAGCCTCGGCGCAAGGGATTAGGGAACGGACAATCTTTTCCGGTCGTTCGGGACAATTCAGGTACCACAACGCTACCATTGCCAAGGGCTTTTTCCCAGTCTCGAATCAAGAACGGCGTAGTATTTTGGTGGGCATCGACCGCGCAGCCCCGGTCGCTCATTGCGCCCGGCCGATGCGGATGGAGCGGATCCAGGCCCGGGCCGCCTCGTGGGTGTTGTCCGAATCGATCATCACCGCCAGGCTGGCCGTGGCGGGAGGGTTGCGGCCGAAGGCCAGCTGGTAGTCGCGGACAATATCCACCGTGTATTCGCGCCAGGTGTTGAGGCCATCCGTGCCGGCGCTGACCGGGATCATCCGGGCCTCGTCGGTGTAGGCGCTGACGATGAACTGGCCGCTGCCCGGCCGGTTGTCCCAGATGTAGCTGATCGAGCTGTCCGGCGGGTACTGGCCGTACAGGGTTTTGGCCAGATTGTACTGGAACCGCTTGCCCAGCGAGGCCTGGTTGGGGTCGTAGGCGAACATCACATAGAGCCGGGCCGGGTAGTCGTCGCCCTCTTTGCTGGCGCTGTCGCCCTTGTCGTAGACCCGGCTCACCTTCCAGCTCCAGGTGAGCGACGGGTACTGATAGACGTCAAACGACTGCTTCAGCACCAGGGCCGAGGCCGAGTTGTCGCTCTCCATGCGCAGGCAGGGCGCGCCGTCGCAGCGGTCAGCGGCGTAGGTCGAGTGGCGGCTGATCTTGGGGAAGAGCAGGGGCTGCCAGCGGTCCAGGGTCTGGAACTGCTCGTCGAGCAGGACGGTCTCATCGGCATGCATGCAAACTGCGCCGAATGCCAGCAGCAGGGCGGCAAGGCCGAGAGCCTTCGTGGGAATGGTCATAGTTTCCAACCGTTGAACCGCAGGTAGGCGGCAAAGTCGTTCAGGTCCGAGACGGTCCGGTTCCAGGGCTTGAGACTGGTGTAGAAGGGGTTGCCGCTCTCGCGGGTGTTGCCATAGTCCTTGTCCATGCCGACGAACAGATCCAGGCTGACCAGGCTCAGCAGCAGCGTCTCCCAGGGTTTGATCGCACCCTTGACGTGGCCTTTGAGCGGCCCGCGATCATAATAGAAACTGGTTCGGCTGCCGTCGGTCAGTTCGAGCTGGCGCAGCGAGGCCAGCGCAGGCGTATCGGCCTCGATCACCGGTTCGGGCAGGGGTTCTGCTCTGGCCTGCACCCGCAGATCCATGATCCGCTGCACCTCCGGTCGGATCAGCGCCACCAGCCGGTCCTCGGAACCGATGGCAGGCAGCCGCGAGGGCAGCCGCTCGCCATAGACCGAAAGCGGTGCATCCGGCCAGCTGTCCGGGTAGAACTCGGCCGCAAGGGATGCGGTGGGGATGGTGACGGCGTAGCAGCCGCAGGTGTTGGCAGTGGTGACCAGCAGCACCTGGCCTGACTCGTCCAGGGAGAGGATGACCAGCAGGCCGACATGTTTGCCTGCGCCCAGGTGGAAGGGGATCAGGCTGTAGGGCTGCTTGGAAAAATGGATGCGGAAGATCAGGTTGGTGTACGCGGCCCGGTCGGTGGCAAACCGCTGGCTGGCCACATAGATGGCCGGATGTTCGCTGTCGATGCCGATCCGTTCGTCACTCTGGACGCCTGCGGCTGTGACCTGGCCGATGCGATTATGCGCCAGATCGGTGCGGTGGAGGACAAATGCTGGGGCATAGGCCAGTTTGGAGGAGGAGGGCGCGCCCGGTCGGGCGATGACGGTCTGCTGCGCCTGCGGTCCGGTCAGTGGTCGCGAGGCGCAGCCGCAGAACAGTAAGACCGAGGCCAGCAGGACCAGGAGGCTGAGGGCTGCGCTTGACCGGCAGGCGCTCGCTTGACAGCGGCGTGCCATGATGAAGGCCGGCGCGATCAGTGCGTACGGCCGGGAAGGCCGTTCATTTATCCTCTGTCCTGACCGGCCGCTGATAGTCAAAATCGCCCAGCGGTCGCTGGAAGGTGTAGGCTGCCGGATTCGCCACCAGGCTGTCGAAGGCTTCGCCGGTGTTGCCGCCAAGGGCGGAAAAGGGCAGGGAGACCACAAAGATGGCGGCCCCGGCCACGGTTGCCACCAGGCCGCCGGGACGGGCGAGCGCCAGATCCATGGTCATCGCGGCCGGATCCTTGGACGCCGTTGTCGGGATGTTGTCGGATGCAGCTTCAGCAACTGTGGTCAGACTCAGAAACCCGGCTACCATCAGGCAAGCAGTGTGATGGAACGTTCGTTTACCCATGGAACCCTCCTTGGATGATGAAACTGTGGGCTGCGGTGCGGTTATTCGAGAAGAAACTGGTTGATCTCCCGCGCGGTCGGCTCCAGGGCCTGCCACTCGCTTTCCGGGGCCTCGAACGAGATCAGATACACCGCGTCCTTGTCGTCAAGGCCGATGGCGCTGTGGTGGGCAATGGTGCGGATGCCGTCCTTTTCGCCGAACACCCGGGCCACGTGCATGGGGGTCGGACCCTGGACCACGCCCGAGCGGATGGTCCGCGATGTGGCCACCAGCTTGGCAATGTACTGCTGGGCATAGAAGGAGGGCTGGAATCCGACCTTGCCTGAAGCCTTGGCGATCTGCTTGACGGTCAGGCCGGCGGTGAACCCGGTCTTTTTGGTGATTTTCTCCCGGGTGATATAGAGCGTGTTCTCGACCTTGTCCGAGTCTTCCTTGGTGTACCAGCCCTTGGGCACCAGATAGGAGCCGGCGCCATTCTTGGCCGTGTACCAGGAGTAGCCCACCGGCGCCTCGGGCAGGTCGGCCTTTTTGCGGGCGCAGCCAATCGGCAGGACAAGGAGAAACGCGAGCGAGAGCAGGGCAAGCCGGGACAGCTTCATACGAACCTCATGGAGTTTGCGATGGAAGAAAATAACCGCCGGACAGTTCACGATGCTCTTGTACCACGGTCGCGGCCAATTGGCAAACGAAGCGACGCGGTGGGGCGCAAGGATTGCAGACTTCCGTGGGGACTGGCGTGACTGGCCATGTGCGCTGTGCACTGCTGGTGGATGGCGAGCCCGGGACAGCCAAGGGGAAAACGGGGGATGAACCGCTGCCAGCGATAAGAAGCAGTGACCTTCCGCAGCAAACCGCCATCAAACTGGGCAGATTCTTCCGATCGCACCTTGCCAGGGAAAATCGAAAAATATATCTGTCCCCTTTTCTCGCTCTTCTTGATACAATCTTGATAGCTTCGCCCGCCATCTTGACCCCATCTTGACGCAGTCTCTGGTATCTTTCAATGCAGTTCAGGCACGAGCGCCCCGTGCGCGGCCTGGGCACACGGATGGCCCGGGCGTACCGCTCCGGTCCAGTGCCGAGCCCCTTGGTCCGGAGATGAAAGCAGATGCACTCGCAAGGAATGGTGGGCGAACGCCCGCCCATCGACCTCCTCATCCATTGCCGCAAAGAGGTCCCGCTGCTGGCCATGGCCGCCCTCGGGATCATCTACGGCGACATCGGCACCAGCCCGCTGTACACCATCAAGGAATGCTTCGCCGGAACGCACGGGGTAACGCCGACATCGGCTAATGTTCTGGGCATCCTGTCGCTGGTGTTCTGGTCCCTGGTCCTGGTGGTCGGCCTGAAGTATGTGGTCTTCATCCTGCGCGCCGACAACAGGGGGGAGGGCGGCATCTATGCCCTGCTGGCGATGCTCCAGGGGACGCGTATCAACGGCAGGGCCTGGTCCGCCCTGACCCTGCTCGCCGTCCTGGGCGCGGCCCTGCTCTACGGTGACGGGGTCATCACCCCAGCCATTTCCGTGCTCTCCGCCATCGAAGGGCTGAACATGGCCACCGACGCCGCGGCCCCGTATGTCGTGCCCCTGACCTGCCTGGTGCTGTTTGGCCTTTTTTTCATCCAGCAATACGGTACGGCCGGCATCGGCGCCCTGTTCGGGCCTATCATGGTGGCCTGGTTCCTGGTTCTGGGCGGCCTGGGCCTGCGCGCCATCATCGCCAATCCGACCATCCTGGCCGCGCTCAACCCGTCCCATGCCCTGACCTTTTTCCAGATCAACCAGGGGCACGGGTATCTGGTCCTGGGCGCGGTGGTGCTGTGCATCACCGGCGGCGAAGCGCTCTATGCCGACATGGGCCATTTCGGCCGACTGCCCGTGCGCCTCAGCTGGTACGGCGCAGTGCTGCCCGGTCTGGTGCTCAACTACTACGGCCAGGGCGCACTCCTCTTGCAGCGGCCTGAGCTGGCCAACGTCAACCCGTTTTACGCGCTGGTGCCAGCGTCGATGCTCATTCCCATGGTCATCCTGTCCACCACGGCCACCATCATCGCCTCCCAGGCGATGATCTCCGGGGTCTACTCCCTGACCCAGCAGGCCATCCAGCTCGGGTTTTCGCCGCGCATGCGCATCATCCACACCTCCGAACGGACCCGGGGCCAGATCTACATGCCCACGGTCAACTGGATGCTGATGCTGGCCTGCCTGTCCCTGGTCCTCGCCTTCAAGGAATCGACCAGGCTGGCCGCGGCCTACGGCATCGCCGTCACCGCCACCATGGCTATCACCTCCTTCCTCTTTTTCCAGGTGACCCGGGTCCGGTGGCGCTGGCCGCTGTGGCGGGCCGGCTCGCTGCTGGCCCTCTTCCTGCTGCTCGACTGCTCCTTCCTTGGCGCCAATCTGCTGAAAATAGTCGACGGTGGCTGGATCACGATACTGATCGCCCTGTCCTTCCTGACCATGATGATCACCTGGCGTGACGGTCGAGCTCTCCTGGCTAAGCATTACAGTCTTATGAAAATCCCGGCGGAAGTCTTTCTCAAGGATATCGCTGACTACAAACCGCAGCGGATTTCGGGAACCGCAGTGTTCATGTCCATCACGCCCGACGGCATCCCCCATACCCTGCTGCACCATTTCAAACATAACGAGGCCCTGCACGAGCGGGTGATCATCCTCTCCATCCTGTCAACGGAAACGCCGTCCGTGGCCGTCGATCAACGGGTCCAGGTTGAGCCGCTAGGCCAGGGATTTTTCCGGGTCACGGCGCAGTACGGCTTCATGGAAAGCCCGGACATGCAGGAGATTCTCCGCCTGGTTGCTGCCAAGGGCCTGCCGGTCGACGTGTATTCCACCTCCTTCTACCTCGGCCGCGAGACCCTGTCCGCCACCGGCAGTGCGCCCCTTGCCCACTGGCGCAAGCACCTGTTCATCTACCTGTCGCGCAACGCCTGGAACGCCACCTCGTTTTTCAAGCTGCCCCCGGATCGGGTGGTCGAACTGGGCAACCACGTCGAGTTATAGGAATTTTCGCAAGCCTTTTTGGCCAAAATGACCGACAATGGGCGCAGTGAACCGAGGGCCTCGGCATGGGTGAAGCCCCGATTCGCCGGGCCTTTTTTTTCGTTGAGGATCGTGCTGGACCTGCCCTGGTATTCCCCATGAACTCGATGCAACAGACACAGCCCGGCCTGCCGGAAGGCCTGCCCGAAGCTGTTTGGACAGGCGGGCTGGACCAGGCCCGGGGGCGGCTGACCATCTTCCTTGGCTAT
>JBGSPP010000070.1:0-2769 GCA_041738515.1 Desulfobulbus sp. | reverse complement strand
CCCGCCAGACCAGGGTGGAAGGGTTGTACTGCCCCGAAGCGAGTCCGGCGCGGAGCTGCTCGAGGGTGAAAGGCCCCAGGGACTTGCCGTCCACGGCAACAAACCAGTTCGACATGCGACACCTCAGCTGTGTTGATGAATGGATGAGTGATGCAGGGCATCCCCGCCATCCTATACCCGATAACCGGTGCGGGAAAAGCATTTTCTGCCGGTTTTGCGGATGAATGGTTCGGTTCGGGCTGAGCCTTCCAGAGCGGAGGAAATCAAACGGTTTCCCGTCTCGATCCGGCACGCCGGAACTGGGGCCTGGAGGCCCATTTTTCTGGCCTGGCGTTCTCTGCGTATCACCTTGAAACTCCGACAGTAAATTTACACTCTTTTGTCAGGATTATTTTTCGCCAAGGGGGGTGAATAGCGCTTGCCAGTACCCCGGAATAACTGTATAGAGCGCTGCTCTTTTTTCTTGCCGAACGGCTTGTTTGGGGATGAGGGCGCCGGCCGCTTTTTTTCAGTTTATTTCTCACAGGAGAACACGCAGATGCTGTACCCGGACCAGTTTGGAAAAGACCCCCTTTTTCCAAAGCATTCTGATTTTGCCGTGGTCTATAAAGATGAGTTGGCCGGCAGGGGCGTGATGACCTACCGTGCCTTCAACAAAGGCGAGGTCATTGCCAGGATGTCGGGGCATGTGGTGGACGAGATCCGGCAGCACACCCTGCAGCTGACGCCGGCAGCCCACCTTTTCGACCCCTATTTTTCGGGCTTCTTTCTCCACTCCTGTTCGCCCAACATCTCGCTCAACATGGCCGATCTGACCGTGACTGCGCTCCGCGACATCCCGGCCAACAGCTACCTCTACATGGACTACGCCGAAACCGAGGATGTGCTCTTCAAGCAATTCCCCTGTTCCTGCGGCTCGAGCAACTGCCGCGGCTGGATCACCGGCCGCCGGGAGATGCTGAACCCGGAGTTCCTCGAACCCCAGGCCATGAACGCCAATCAGGGGCTTCGTTGAACCAGGACGCCTACTATCGCTGGTGGCAGAGGGAGGACCTCTGCTACCGGCAAGGCCAGCTCTGTTTGAGCGGACATTCGGTGCGCACGCTCGCCGACCAGTTCGGCACGCCCTCGTTTGTGTACTCGGCCGCCCGGGTGCGCGCCAACCTGGAGCGGCTGCATGCCGCCATGGGCAACGCTGGGCTGGCCGGGCGATATGCGATATTGTACGCCATGAAGGCCAATCGGTTCGCGCCGCTCTTGACCCTGCTCAAGCAGACCGGCCTCTGCGGCATCGACGCCTGCTCGCCCGCCGAGGTGGAACTGGCGGTGAGCTGCGGCTTTCATCCGGAGGAGATTTCCTTCACCGCTTCCAGCCTGTCGGAACGCGACCTGGAGGTGCTGGCCCGCTACGACGGCCTGTTCATGGACTGCGACAGCCTGCACGCCATCCGGCGCTGGGGCGCACGCAAGCCGGGCTCGACCATCGGCATCCGGGTCAATCCGGGCATGGGCATCGGCCGTGCGGCCAACGACCGGCTGCACTATGCCGGCGAGGTGACGACCAAATTCGGCATCTACGAGGAGCAGTTCGGCGAGGCGTTGGCGATTGCCCGGACCCATGGGCTGCGGATCGGCAAGATCCACTTTCATACCGGCTGCGGCTATCTGACGCCGCAACTGGAGCAGCTTGAGCGAATTATCGCCCACTGCTTCCGCTTTGTCGAGCAGGCGGGCGGGGTGGAGCGGGTGAACATCGGCGGCGGTCTCGGCGTGCCCCATCTGGCCGACGACCAGGTGCTTGATCTGGAGCAATGGGCGGCTATCCTGCACCGCCAGTTCGGGGCGCGGGGGATTACGGTGGAGGTGGAGCCCGGCGACTATCTGGTCAAGGATGCCGGCCTGCTGCTTCTGGGCACCACCTTTGTCGAGCAGAAGAAAAACACCCTGTTCGTCGGCACCGACGCCGGCTTCAGCATCGCCCCGGAGCCGGCTTACTACAACCTGCCTTTCCAGCCGCTGCCGCTGGTGTTTGACGGAGGCCCCTGCCAGCAGGCCTGCGTGGTCGGCAACATCAACGAGGCCCTGGATGTGTGGTATGAGGGGGCCTGGCTACCCGACCTGACCGATCAGCGCTCACTTGCCCTGATCAACGCCGGCGCCTACTCCTCGGCAATGGCCTCCAACCACTGCCTGCGCGGCGCCTTCAAGGAATTTCTCCTGTTCTGACCGCCGGATCGGCGACTCACCCCAGCACCTTGCAATACACGGCCTTGGCATCGCCCTGGTCGTAGAAATCGGAGAACACCGCCTCCTGCTGGTAGCCGCAGGCCTGGTAAAAGGCCCGGGTCGGTGCGAACTTCGGCCGCGTGGAGGTCTCGATGTAGACCCGCCGGCCGCCGTCCAGGCGGATGCGCTCTTCCGCCTCCCGCAACAGCTGCCTGCCCAGGCCCCGGCCCTGACGATCAGGCCGGACCGCGATCCAGTACAGGTCGTAGCTGGCCCTGGTGCAGGGGATCAGGCCAAAGCAGACATAGCCCAGCAACCGTCCCTCCTCTTCGGCCAGCACAAACCGGTAGCCGCTGGCCTCGCCCTTGGCCAGCCGCTCCTCGGCCAGTTCGCCGGCAATGAGGACCTCGTCGTCATAAAAGAAGCCGGTGGCTGCCGCCAGCCGGCGGATGCGGTAGTCGTCGCCGGCTTTTAATTCCTCGCGCAGAATCATGGCTGAATCCCGCGGGCGGAAGGCTTGAGAGCGTCGGCCAGGATCCGGGC
>JBGSPP010000059.1:0-4325 GCA_041738515.1 Desulfobulbus sp. | reverse complement strand
CACCAACGCCTACCACGCCATGGAGGAGCAGGGCGGCACTCTGGAGATCGCCCTGGCAGAACAGCGATGCCCGGCCGCCGACAACCCCGACGCCGGTCCCGGCGACTACGTGGTGCTGACCGTGGCCGACACCGGTCCGGGCATTGCTCCGGAGGTTCAGCAGCGGATGTTCGATCCCTACTTCACCACCAAGGAGACCGGCAAGGGCACCGGCATGGGGCTGGCCATCGTCCACGGCATCGTCAGCGAATACGGGGGCTTCATCGCCTGCGACAGCGAACCCGGCCTGGGGACCACCTTCCGGGTCTTTCTCCCGGCCCTCGACAGCGAGGCTGTGTCCACCCCACACAACAAGCCCGCCATCCCGACCGGCCAGGGCCGGATTCTGCTGGTCGATGACGAGGAGATGCTGGCCGAGATGGGCAAGACCATGCTTGAACGGCTGGGCTACGAGGTGACGGTGCAAACGGCCAGCGGCGAGGCCCTGGCTGTCTTCGAGCAGGATCCAGGCCAGTTCGACGCGGTCGTCACTGACCAGACCATGCCCGGCCTGACCGGCATCGAGCTGGCCCGCAGGATGCTCCGCCGCCACCCCGATCTGCCGATCATCCTCTGCACCGGCTTCAGCAACCAGGTTGACGAGGCCCAGGCCAAGGCCTCGGGAATCCGCGGCTTTGCCATGAAGCCCTTGGCCATGAAGGACCTGGCCAGCCTGCTGCACGCGGCGCTGCACCCAGAGGACGGTCCCCCATGATGCCGCGGCGAGGCCATGCCGCCGGAAACCACGTCCGGTCGGCTTTCGGCTGGGCACTCGGGCTTATCCTTGCCCTGCTTCTTATCTCGGCCGCCCTGCCACTACAGGCCGGGGACCGCGCCACCCAGGGGGCGATCAGGGTGGGCGTCTTCCCCTTTGAACCCTTCAACTTCCTCGACAAAAACGGCGTTGCCCAGGGACTCAACCCCGATCTGCTCCGGGAGATCGGCCGCGAGGAGGGCTGGACCATCGAGTTTGTCCCAGGCAGCTGGGCCGAGGGCCTCGAACGGCTGCAGCGGGAGGAGATCGACCTGATGGTTTCGGTGGCCCGCACCCCGGAGCGGGCCGAGGTCATGGACTACACCTACGAACCGGTGGCTGAACTCTGGGGCCAGGTCTTTGTCCGCCCGGAAGGCCGGTCGAGCAACATCACCGATCTGGCCGACCGCAAGGTGGCGGTGATGCGCAGGGACATCAGCGGCGCCAACTTCATCGATACTGTGGAACGGTTCGGCATTCGCTGCGACATCCGGGAATATGCCACCCATGGCGAGGTCTTTGCCGCCGTGCGGGCGGGAGAGGCGGAAGCCGGCGTCGCCCCCCAGCACTTCGGGCTGCGCCATGCCCGTGAATACGACCTGGTCGGCAGCACCATCCTGTTCAGTCCTTTTTCCATCTATTTCACCAGCAAGAAAGGCAGACACCACGAACTGCTGAGCCACATCGACGCGCACCTGTCAAACTGGAAGAAAGACAAGGATTCCACCTATTATCAGAAACTCAGCCAGTGGATGGGCGGCGTCGGCACGGGGCGCACCTTTCCAGCCTGGCTGATCTCCACCTTTCTCGCCGTGGTGCTGGCAGCGATCACCCTGGCCGGCCTGGCCGTGTACCTGAAACGGGCGGTGCGGCTGAAAACCAAGGAACTCCGGGAAAGCGAGGCCAACTACCGTTTCATCCTCAGCGCCATGGAGGAGAGCCTGCTGGTCATCGACACCCTTGGCACGGTCATGTTCGCCAATGAACGGGCCGCGCGCAATCTGACCGGGCTCGGGCCGGAGGAGATCGCCTGGGAAAGCATCACCGAACTGCTGCCCCCTGACGAAGGCCAGCAGATCCTGGCCTCCTGCCTGCAGGCGGTGGAAACCGGCCAGATCCTGGTCAGAGAAACCGCCGTTTCCCTGCCCTCCGGCGACCGCTGGTTCTTCAACCGACTCGTTCCCCTGGAATACGGCCCCTGCCGGACCAGGGCCGTGCTCTCCATCTCGCTCGACATCACCGAACGCAGGCAGGCCGAGGAGGCCCTGCGCCAGAGCGAGGAGCGCTTCACCCTGGCCATGCAGGCCGCCTCGGACGGTCTCTTCGACTGGGATCTGGCCACCAACGCCATCTATTACTCGCCGGGCTGGAAACAGATGCTCGGGTATCGCGATGACGAACTGGCAAACGATTTTTCCATCTGGGAGCGCCTGACCCATCCCGAGGATGTGGAACGCTCCTGGACCATGCTGCGGGAGCACCTGGCAGGTTCCCGCGACCGCTTTGTCCTGGAGTTCCGGATGCGGCACAAGGAGGGCCACTGGGTGGACATCCTGGCCCGGGCCAACGCCGTCTTCGATCCCGCCGGCACGCCGATCCGGGTGATCGGCACCCATGTGGACGTCACCGAGCGCAACCGGGCTGCAGAAGAACGCAAACAGTTGCAGATGCAGCTGATCCAGGCCCAGAAGATGGAGGCCATCGGCACCCTGGCCGGCGGCATCGCCCATGATTTCAACAACATGCTCAGCGCCATCCTCGGCTATGCCGAGATGGCCAGGGAAGACAGCCCCCAGGGCTCGACCCTGGCCAAATGCCTGGAGGAGATCCTCAAGGCGGGCAACCGGGCCAAGCATCTGGTCCGGCAGATTCTCACTTTCAGCCGCCAGACGGAGACCCGGCCGATCCTTGTGGATTCCGCCGCCATCGTCCGGGAGGCGGTGGGCATGCTCCGCCCCTCGCTGCCCGCCACCATCGCCATCCGGCTGATCACCGCACCCGATGCGCTGACGGTGCTGATCGACCCGGTGCAGTTGCATCAGATCGTAGTCAACCTCTGCACCAACGCCTTCCACGCCATGGAAGAGCACGGCGGCGACCTCACCATCGACCTCGACAACAGCGAGTGCGGCCCGGATGATCTCGTTGAGCACCCCGGCGTGCGGCCGGGCCGTTTTGTCCGCCTCTCCGTCGGCGACACCGGCACCGGCATCGCCCCGGAGGTTCGGCAACGGATGTTCGACCCCTTCTTCACCACCAAGGAGACGGGCAAGGGCACCGGCATGGGGCTGTCCACCGTCCATGGCATCGTCAAGGCGGCTGGCGGCTTCATCACCTGCGACAGCGAGCCCGGCCGAGGGTCGATTTTCCGGGTCTTGCTCCCGGCCATCGACGGCGCGCCAGCCCCGGCAGATAGCGAGCAGGCCGCCCCCGTTGGCAGGGGCCGGATTCTGCTGGTCGATGACGAGGAGATGCTGGCCGAGATGGACAAGACCATGCTTGAGCGGCTGGGCTACGAGGTGACGGTGCAGACGGCCAGCGGCGAGGCCTTGGCCCTTTTCGAACGCGATCCGGACCAGTTCGACGCGGTGATCACCGACCAGACCATGCCCGGCCTGACCGGCATTGACCTGTCCCGGCGAATGCTCCGCCTCCGCCCCGATCTGCCGATCATCCTCTGCACCGGCTACAGCAACCAGGTTGACGAGGCCCAGGCAAAGACCTTTGGAATCCGCGGCTTTGCCATGAAGCCGCTGGCCATGAAGGAACTGGCCGCCCGGTTGCACGCGGTGCTGCCGGACAACCTGAAACAGTGAGCAGCCGGGACGCACCCCACTACCAACCATCCACCTGTCAGCCCCACATGGACATCGGCATGGATCAGCAACCCACCCCTGAACGCCTGGAAATCGAACGGCTCCGCCAGCGAGTGCGGGTGCTTGAGGCGCGTCTGGCCGAGCAGGAGCAGTTGCGTCTGCTGCTCCGTCACAGCCGCGACAGTCTGGTCGTCCTCAATGCGGACCGGAGCCAGCGCTACGTCAGTCCGGGAGCCGGCAGCATCACCGGCTATGCCATCGACGAACTGCAGGGACGATCGCTTGCGGAACTGATCCACCCCGACGACCTGCCGGCCGTGGCCGCGGCCTGGGACGAGGCGGTCGCGAATCCGGACCGGGCAGTCACCGTCCGCTACCGGCATATCCACAAGACCAAGGGCTGGGTCCACTCCGAGGCCATTGGCCAGAGCTTTCTCGGCGATCCATTGATCAACGGCGTCATCGCCAGCGTCCGCGACATCAGCGATCACATACGGACCGAGCGGGAATCGCGCCGGTTCGAGCACGCCCTCCAGGCGGTGTTCAACGCCACCACCGAATCGATTCACCTGATCCGCGCGGACGGGACCGTGCTCATGGCCAACGAGGCCACGGCGCAGCGTCTGGGGACCACAGCGGAACGACTGGTCGGCCGCGTCGTCTACGACCTGTTTCCGCCGGAGGCGGCGGCCAGGCGGCGGCACTGCATCGAGCAG
>JBGSPP010000371.1:0-5395 GCA_041738515.1 Desulfobulbus sp. | reverse complement strand
GGCGCTGGGCGCCGCGGTCGCCGCGAGCGGCCATGGTCAGCATCTCCATCCGCCGCAGCAGGGCGGCAGGGAAGATCTGCCGGTTTTTCGGGTGATGGCCGATGCTGGTGATGCCGAATTCGGCGGGCTGGCAGTAGACCGGGCTTTGTGCGCCGAGAAAAAAGCCGGCCGAGGCCAGCGGCGGATAAGGGAGTACTGCATCGAGCGCCGCCAGGGTTTCCGTGACCTCTTCGGCGGTGGACCCGGGAAATTCGAGGATGAGGTTGCCGGAGAGGCGGAGGCCGTGTTCCTGGGCATGCTTCATGGCCGCTATGTTGTCGATGGCGCGGATGCCCTTGCGCATGCGGGCAAGCAGCGAATCCGACAAGGCCTCCACTCCGATCTGCACCTCGGTGAGGCCGCCGCGCCGAAGCAGACCGTACTCCTCAGGTTTTCGCAGGGCCCTGATCTCGGCAAAAAAGCGGAGGTCGGTTGGCTCCCTGGCCTGTTCCCGGAAAAAGGCGCGGGCCTCGGCCGGCGGCAGGGCATTGTCAGTGAAGGAAAAATCAAGGCAGTGGTGGCGGGCGGCAAGCGTTCGCACCTCGGCCCGCATGCGTCCGTGGCTCTTGTGGCGGTAGCCATGCCACTGCAGGTTGAGGTTGCAGAAGCTGCACCGGTTCCACCAGCAGCCACGGGAGAATTCCACCGGCAACTCGGGGATAAAGGCCAGGCCGCTGCGGGCCAGTTCTTGAAAGTAGTCGCTGTAGTCGGGAACAGGAAGGCTGTCCAGGTCAGCGATCTGATCGGCCGGAGAGGGACAGGGGGCGGCGGTGCCGGTCCGCAACCCCGGCTCCAGACCACCGGCGGATCGGATCGTCTTGCCCTCGGCCAGGGCCTCAATCAGAGCGAGCAAGGGCTGCTCGCCCTCGCCGCTGATGCAGCGATCCACCGCCGGAAAGGCCTCCGGCAGGTTGCGGGCCATGGACGGGGAAAGAGCCGAACCGCCGAGCACGATGGCCAGATCCGGGCGGCGCTCCTTTATTCTTCGGGCAGCCAGCAATGAGGCGGCCAGCTGGCTGAAGCTGACGGTCAGGCCGACCAGGGTGCAATCCGTGCTCAGCTCCCGCTCAAGCAAGGCATCCAGCTGTGCCGACAGGATCGGCAGCAGTTCGTCCCAGGCGGCTGGCCCAAGACGCGGCAGTTCGCCGGCAAACAGGCGGCGGGCGCGGGCACGTTGTTCGGGAAAGAGCAGGCCGGCATACAGGGCCTCGCCGGCCCAGTTGCGAGCCGCGATCAGGTGGTAGCGTTCGAGGCCGATGGCCTTGGCTACTTCGAGATACGGGTGGCGGGTGGTGACAGTAACATTGTCCAGGCGGCTGTCAAGAAAGCTCTTCAGCGCCCCCAGTTGGATCGAGGGCCGGTGCAGCGGGGCCCAGGGCATGGAGACCAGCAGGACTCGCACGACCGGCTCACTGGCGGATGGTTTCGGTACCCGGGACCAGGTCGAGACGGCGCAGGGCCTGCGCCTGGCTTGCGTCGTCGGGCCGCAGGCCGTTGAAGCGGATGTTGGTGAAGGTCAGTTCGGTGAGGGCGCCAAAATGATCCTCCATGAGGATGCGCTGGATGCCCTGGCTGCCATCGAGCCACAGCTGGATCCGCTTGACCTGGGACTGGGGTCGACGTGGCGTGAGTTGCACAGCCGTGGTTCCGGCCAGGGAGGGCGTAAGCAGGAAGAGCGGGTCGGCCGGGCCGGCCTCGAACTCGTCCTGCAGGCCGCGCGCGCCGGTGAACATGCTGTAGGTGACGTCGGCCTCCATCTCGCTTGCCGGGGTGACGAGCAGTTGCTTGTCCCGTGGGGTGTAGATCGACACCTCGCGGCCGTCGTTGACAATGGTCTGCTCGGTGGGCTCGGCATAGTTCCAGCGGATAACGCCGTCGTTATCTTTCTGGGAGGCGCCGGTTGCACGCATCGGCCGGTAGAAGACAGCCTGGCCGCGGCCTTCGCGGGAGCGGCCGCTGGTCAGGGTGACCTGGGCAAAGTCGAACTCCAGGCTGTGCAACTGGCCGTACCGCTTCTGCACCCCGGCGATCAGGTCGGCGGGAGAGGCGGCCGCGGCGGTCCGGACAACGGTGGCCGGCGGCAGGGCGACTAGCAGCGGAAGCAACAGCAGCAGGCCGAAACGGAGCAGGTTAGACATCGGTTTTCTCCAGATGGACCGTTCGTCCGAAAATTTTGCAGGCCAGGGTGTGCACTGTGGAGGGCATGTCGGAGACAAAGAACCGGCTGGGCACATCGGGGGCGTACAGTTGCTCGCGCAGGCCCGGTTCACTGTCGAGGATGGCCTTCAGATGCAGGGCCGCCTCGACCGAGGAATCGATGATCCGTACCCGGCGGCCGATACGCGGCGCGATCACCTTTTTCAACAGCGGGTAGTGGGTACAGCCGAGGATAAGGGCGTCGATCTGCTTGTCGCGCAGCTGGTGGAGGTATTTCTTGACGATCATTTTGGTCTCCCGCCGTTCAAGCCACCCCTCCTCGACCAGGGGCACCAGCAGCGGGCAGGCCTGGCTGTAGACCCGGCAATCGGGTCGGATCGCGTGCAGTCGCTGGTCGTAGCTGCCGGAACGGATGGTGGCGCTGGTGCCGATGATCCCGATCCGCCCGCTGGCACTGACCGCGGCCGCCCGTTCCACCGCCGGGCCGATGACGTCGATGATCAGATGGTCATAGGTGGAGCGCAGAGCGGCGGAAGCGGCGCTGGCAGCCGAGTTGCAGGCGACGACAATCAGCTTCGCCCCCATTCGCAGGAGGAACTCGGTGTTGCGGTGCGAGTATTCGCTGATCATGGCCCTGCTTTTCGGGCCGTAGGGCATTCGAGCCAGGTCGCCGAAATAGATCAGGGGATACCCGGGGCACAGCTGCTCGATCGCCCGGGCAACGGTCATGCCGCCCACGCCGGAATCAAAAATGCCGATCATGGTGTTGTGTCAGAGAGGATGTGGATAAAGGCGAGGGATGGACGGCTCGCGACGGGACAGCTCCGTAGCCTTGCGCTGGCGGGACAGGAGGTGCGGCCGAGGCGCTCCACCTCCTGTCCTGTTTGCTGTGTTCCAGTCTGGCGCGCCGCCGGGGTGTGCGGGAGCCAGGTTTCAAAAAACGACCGGTGCGAAGGTGTCGTTATTTCTTCTTCTCTTTGTTCTTGGTCCGTGCCTCGATGGCCTTGCGCAGGTTGTCAGGCAGGCCACGCTCCCGGCCCGACTGCGACCGCTTTTCGGAAAGAGCCTTGGCGCAGAGCGGTTGACGGGCGGAAAAGCCATGCTTTTTTCTGTATTCCTTGGAGTTGAGGTCATGAGATTTGAGATGCTTGGGCGAAAGCATCTTGAACTCCTGGCCGCATTCCAAGCAGATAATTTTATTTCTCTGGATCGATTTCTTGGGATCGATAACAGGATTCGTCTCTTCCGCCTCTACTTCAGTCCCTGCGGATTCGGAGTCTTGCAGGGCCTTCAGGGTCTGAAAGGTGTCGTTCAGCGCCGCCTTGATTTCTTCGGTGGTCATCTGCTTGCTGCTGATTTGCGACTGGATGATTTCAGCAGTCATTTCAACGAGCGTTTTACTCATCTGGGTCTCCTGTGCATGTATATTGTTAGCGTTGATTTTTTGGTATGGCGACAATTGCTGCAACCATAGATCATGGAGGGCCGAGTTGCAATATTTTTGTTGCAATGATCCCAAAATGTTGCAGGTTGATACAACGTTCGGTTTGTGCGGAAAACAGGTCGTCCTGTTACCGCCCGGGCCTATGCCTGCATCCTAAATTGTTGTTGATTCATCCACTTGCCGGAGCAGGTCAAGCATCCGAAGGGATAGGCCCACTTCATGGATTTCTGCTCGGGAGAGTTGACAGGGGCGGGGCAAGGTATTACATTTGCGGCGTCCTTTGGTACGGTTGATTGTTTTGCCTGAATAGAGACAGAATCGAGAGGGGTTTCCATGCCAGTCTACGAGTATGAATGCGGAAGATGCATCAGGGTGTTTGAGATTCAACAGCGTATCGCCGATGCTCCGCTGGCCGTTTGCCCGGACTGCGGTGGCGAGGTGCGCAAGCTGATCTCCCGGAGTTCCTTCCAATTGAAGGGCGGCGGCTGGTACTCGGACGGGTACAGTTGCGCCTCCACCGGCAAGAGTGGCGACAGCGCGCCTTCTGGCGGCGCGGCCGCATCGACGCCGCCGTGTCAGGGCGGTTCGGGGAGCTGCTGCCAGTGCCCGGCCTCAACCTGATCGAGCTTGAGTCTTCCCCAAACCCGGCCATGTGCCGGGTTTTTTTTTCTCTCGACAACGCCGTGTCGCTTGCGGCGCAGTGTTTTTGGAGGTTCTCATGCGTTTTTTGCCCACTTTCCGCCTGTCCTGCGCCGTCTGTCCGTCCTTTGAGAAGAGCACTTGGATGAGGCGGCTGCACTCGCCCCTCCTCCTGCTGGCCCTGGCGGTGCTGCTGCCGGCGCTCCTCGGCGGATGTTCTTCGACCTATTACAAAACTATGGAGAAACTGGGCGTGCCCAAGCGCGAGATCATGGTCGATCGGGTTGGCAAGGCCAGAGACGCCCAGGAGGATGCCAAGCAGCAGTTCCAGTCGGCATTGGAGCAGTTCACCCAGGTGGTCGAGGTCAAGGGTGGTGACCTGGAGCGCAAGTACAAGCTCCTTGACGATCAATACAAGAAGTGCAAGGAAGAGGCCGACAACGTCCACAAGCGCATCGGCGCCGTGGAATCGGTATCTGAAGCTCTGTTCGACGAGTGGGAGGCCGAACTGCGGCAGTATGGCAACGAGGTCCTGCGTCGGGACAGCAAGGGCAAGCTCGAGGCCACCCGCAGGCAATACGATCAGCTGATCGGGGCCATGAAGCGGGCCGAGGGCAAGATCCAGCCGGTGCTGTCGGTGTTCAACGACCAGGTGCTCTACCTCAAGCACAATCTCAACGCCCAGGCCATCGCTGCCCTCCAGGGCGAGTTGGTCAATCTGGAGGAAAACGTCGACCGGCTGGTACGGGAGATGGAGGCCTCAATCCGCGAGGCCGATCAATTCATCTCCAAACTGCAGAAGACCTGAGCCAATCCGGCCGATCGCCCCCGGAGCCGGGACCTCACGGCCTGGTGATGATCGCCATGGCGTCGCCGTAGGAGAAGAAGCGGTACTCCTCGGCCACGGCCAGGCGGTAGGCGTCCAGGATCCGCTGTCTGCCGGCCAGCGCCGAGACGAGGAAGAGCAGGGACGATTTCGGCAGGTGGAAGTTGGTGATCAGATTGTCTACCACCCGAAACGAAAACCCGGGGTAGATAAAGAGGCCGCACTCGCCGGCCAGGGGCAGGACGGCGCCGTCCTGGAGGGCGGCGTACTCCAGGGCCCGCACCGTGGTC
>JBGSPP010000355.1:0-18721 GCA_041738515.1 Desulfobulbus sp. | reverse complement strand
GGAGGCGGTGATCGACCTGGCCACTCTCACCGGCGCGGCCATCATCGGCCTGGGCCACCATTACTCCGCCCTGCTCGGCAACAACGACCAGCTGGCTGCCCAACTGCTCGAGGCCGGTGCCCGGGCGGGGGAACCACTGTGGCGGCTGCCGCTCGGCCCGGACTACCGCAAGCAGATTGACTCGCGGGTGGCGGACATCAAAAATGCGGGCAGCGACCGCAGCGGCGGCACCATCACCGCCGCCTGCTACCTGCAGGAGTTTGTCGGCGACACGCCCTGGGCGCACCTGGACATCGCCGGCACAGCCTGGGATTTCACCGAGAAATCGTACATCCCCAAGGGGCCGTCCGGCATTGGCGTACGCACTCTGGTGGCCCTGCTCGCCACTTGGCAATCCGTGAAGTCCATGGACAAAAGCAACTAATCCATCTGTCGGCAATCGACCGGGGAAGAACAAAGGGAGGAACCATGCTCGTCAAACGAAAGGGAATCACCGTCAGCCGCCAGATCATGGACGATCAGCTGCTCCACCCCGAGGCCACCGGCGAACTGACCAGCCTGCTCAACGATCTGGTCGTGGCCGGCAAGATCATCAGCGCCGAGGTCAACATGGCCGGCCTGGCCGACATCCTCGGGCAGTCTGGCCGGACCAACATCCAGGGCGAAAACGTGCAGAAACTCGACGTCTTCGCCAACCAGACCATCAAGCGGCGCATGGAGCAGTGCGGCCATGTCTGTGTCATGGCCTCGGAGGAGGACGATGACGTCATCCCGGTGCTGGACGGCTACGAGGGCAACTATACCATCGCCTTTGACCCGCTGGACGGTTCCACCAACATCGACGTCAACGTCAGCATCGGCACCATCTTCTCCATCCACCGCCGCATCAGCCAGTCCGGCCAGGGCACGGTGGAGGATCTGCTTCAGCCGGGCAGCAAGCAGGTGGCGGCCGGCTACATCATCTACGGCTCCTCCACGGTGATGGTCTACACCACCGGCTCCGGCGTGCACGGATTCACCCTTGACCCGAGCGTGGGCGAGTTTTTCCTCTCCCACCCGGACATTCGCATCCCCGAGCACTCGCTCTACTACAGCGTCAACGAGGCCTACGCCAACCAGTGGTTCGACGCCACCCGCAACTATATCGATTACCTCAAGAAGGCCGACGGCGGCAAGGGTCCCTACAGCCTGCGCTACATCGGCTCGCTGGTGGCCGATTTTCACCGCAACCTGATCAAGGGCGGCGTCTTTCTCTACACCCGCGACAAGAAGAGCGGCGAGAAATCCGAAGGCAAGCTGCGGCTGCTGTACGAGGCCGCGCCCCTGGCCATGGTGGTCGAGCAGGCCGGCGGCCGGGCAATCACCGACGACTGCCGCCGCATCCTCGACATCGAGCCGAGAAACCTGCACCAGCGGGTGCCGTTGATCATCGGCTCCAAGCGGGACGTTGATCTGGCCGAAAAATTCATCAGGGGCGAGATGTAAGAGACGCCCGACGGCGCGCGGCGAGGGCGGGCCATTTCCTGCTTGACAAATGGCGACGGCGACGTCACTATGGCAGTAATTTCACGATGGATCGGTATATGGAACAGAACCTGGCTCTACTTCTCTGGCTCAATCGACTGCACAGGCTGACTGTGGCAGGGAAGAAAGGTCTGTCCTGACGGACGTCGCGCCCACTGCATCCCCCGAAGCCACGGTTCACAGACCGTGGCTTTTTTTTTGACGCATCCAAGGAGAGAGCATGGATCAGGAAAAATTGAAAAAATACCGCCCCTATCCACCGGTCGGGCTCAAGGATCGCACCTGGCCGGACCGGGTCATCAGCCGCGCGCCGGTCTGGTGCAGCGTCGATCTGCGCGACGGCAACCAGGCGCTCACCCAGCCGATGAACCTGGAAGAGAAACTGGAGATGTTCCAACTCCTGGTGCAGGTCGGGTTCAAGGAGATCGAGGTCGGCTTTCCCTCGGCCTCGCAGATCGAGTACGACTTCCTCCGCCTGCTGATCGACGGCCGCCACATTCCCGACGGCGTTGTCCCCCAGGTGCTGACCCAGGCGCGTGACCAGCTGATCCGAAAATCCTTTGCCTCGCTGCAAGGGGCTCGCGAGGCCGTGGTCCATCTCTACAATTCCACCTCGACCCTGCAGCGCGACGTGGTCTTCAAGAAGGGCCGCCGGGAGATCATCGATCTGGGCGTGGCCGGGGCCCGGTTGATCCGCGAGCAGGCGGCCCGCACGGCTACGAAGATCCGCTACGAGTACTCGCCGGAGAGCTTCACCGGCACGGAGCTCGATTTCGCCCTGGAGATTTGCGAGGCCATCATGGAGGTCTGGGAACCCACCCCGGACAACCCGGTGATCCTCAACCTGCCGGCCACGGTGGAGATGTCCACCCCCAACATTTACGCCGACCAGATCGAATGGTTCTGCCGAAACCTGAAAAACCGCGACTGCGCCATCGTCAGCCTGCACGCCCATAACGACCGCGGCGAAGCGGTAGCGGCTACCGAGATGGCCCTGATGGCCGGAGCGGATCGGGTTGAGGGCACCCTGTTCGGCAACGGCGAGCGAACCGGCAACGTGGACATCATCACCCTGGCGCTCAACATGTTCACCCAAGGGGTCGATCCGGGCCTGGATCTGTCGCGCATCAACCGGGTGATCAACGTCTATGAACGCTGCACCAAGATGAAGGTGCACCCCCGCCACCCCTATGCCGGCGAACTGGTCTACACCGCTTTCTCCGGCTCGCACCAGGATGCGATCAACAAGGGCATGACCGCCCTGGATCTGACCGAAAGCGGCCTCTGGGAGGTGCCCTACCTGCCCATCGACCCGCAGGATGTGGGCCGGACCTACGAGTCGATCATCCGCATCAACAGCCAGTCGGGCAAGGGCGGCGTGGCCTACATCATGGACCACGAGTTCGGCTTCAAGCTGCCCAAGGAGATGCAGCCCGGGTTTGGCCGGGTGATCCAGGAGGTGACCGACGCCCATGGCGACGAGCTGACCGCGGACATGGTCTTTCACACCTTTGAGAAGGAGTACCTTCTCAACCGCAACGGTTTCTGGCTGAAATCGTTCAATGTGGTCAAGCGTCATTTTGACCGCGACGAGGAGTCGTCCACGGCTGAAATCGAAGCAGTGGTCGAGGCCAAGGGCCGGGAGGCAACCATCCGGGCCGGGGGCAACGGCCCGCTGGACGCATTCTGCTCCGCCCTGCGCGACGGCCTGGGGCTGCGGTTCATGCTCCATTCCTACCATGAGCACGCCCTGACCCGGGGCAGTTCGTCCAAGGCGGTGAGTTATATCGAGATTCTCGACCAGGACAACGAAAGCTGGTGGGGGGCCGGGGTGGACACGGACATCATCGTAGCCTCGATCAAGTCGCTGCTGAGCGCCCTCAACCGTTCCAGCGCCAAAATAAAAAAGGAGTAGACCATGCGAGTGAAACGACTGACAACCCTGTGCTGCGGCCTGCTGCTGTTCGCCGCCGTTCCGGCCTTGGCCGAAGAGATCGGCCAAGTCAGCACCACCTTCAAATTTGTCGGCGCCAACGACAAAATCGTGATCGAGGCCTTTGACGACCCCGACATCAGCGGCGCCACCTGCTACGTCAGCCGGGCCAGGACCGGCGGGGTCAAGGGCGCGATCGGCGTGGCCGAGGACACCTCGGACGCCTCCATTTCCTGCCGCCAGACCGGGCCGATCACCCTGCCGGAGAGCGTGGCCTCGGGCAAGGACGACGGCGAGCAGGTCTTTAAAAAATCGGCCTCGCTGCTCTTTAAAAAGGTGCAGGTGGTCCGCTTCTTCGACAAGAAGCGCTCGACCCTGGTCTACCTGACCTACAGCGACCGGATCATCGAGGGCTCGCCCAAGAACTCGATCTCCACCATCGTCCTGCCCCAGGCTGTGCAGGGCAAGGTTCCGGTGGTACCGGGCAACTGATTGCGGGCGGCCGTCCGGCCGTTGTGCCCGCTTCGAGTATGAACAAAAAAGGGATGCGCCGAGGCCCCGGTGCATCCCTTATTTTTTCCCCGGCCCGGGTCACGACACTAGAGTTGCAGCATCTTTTCGGTAAAGCGCAGGGTGGCGAAGTAGTCTTCTGGCGTTTCCTCGCGGCGGATCAGCCGCACCCGGCCATCAGCGCCGAGCAGCAGTTCCTGGGGCCGCATCTTGCCGTTGTAGTTAAAACCCATGGCCTGGCCATGGGCCCCGGAATCGTGGATCAGGAGCAGGTCGCCATCCACAACCCTGGGCAGGGTCCGCTGGATGGCGAACTTGTCGTTGTTCTCACAGAGCGAGCCGACCACGTCCACGACCTCGGTTTCGCCCCCATCCTTGCCCAGCACCTCTATATGATGATAGGCGCCGTAGAGCGCGGGACGCATCAGGGCCGACATGCAGGCATCGACGCCGATATAGGTGCGGTAGATGTCCTTGCGGTTGATGGCCCGGGTCACCAGCACCCCGTGCGGGCCGGTCATGTAGCGGCCGCTCTCCATCATCAGGCTGGGACAGTAGCCTTCGGCGGCCTCGAACGCCTTGAACAGGGCGGTGATCTCCCGGCCCATGGCCTCGATGTCCAGCGGGGCGTCCTCGGGCCGGTAGGGGATGCCGAGTCCGCCGCCGATGTTGAGAAACTCGAAGCGAATACCCAACTCCCGGCCGATGGTTGCGGCCAGGTCCAGCAGCATGGCCGCGGTGCGTACCATGTAGGTGTAGTTCAGCTCATTGGAGGCCAGCATGGTGTGCAGACCAAACCGCGTTGCCCCGCGTGCCATGGCCCGCCGGTAGGCCTCGACGATCTGGTCATGGCTGACCCCGTACTTGGCCTCTTCCGGCCGGCCGATGATGTCGTTGCCGCTGCGGCGCGAGCCCGGGTTATAGCGGAAGCAGATCAGCTCCGGCATGTGCGGGACCTTGTCAACCAAGCTGAGATCGTCGAGATTGAGAATACAGCCGCCCTCGGCCTCGGCGGCCTGGAAGTCCTCCGGGCTGGTGTTGTTGGAGGTGAACATGATGTCATCGCCGCGGGCGCCAAGGCCGCGGGCCAGGATCAACTCCGTGATAGAACTGCAGTCGAAACCGAAGCCCATCTCTCGCATCAACCCCAGCACGCTCGGGTTGGGCAGGGCTTTGACCGCGTAATACTCATGGAAGACCGGTATGCCGGCGAAGGCCTCCTTGATCCGGCGGCCGGTCTCGCGGATGCCGGCCTCGTCATAGACATGGAAGGGCGTGCCGAAATGCTCGGCAATGGTCGGCAGATGGGGGCAGAGCCGCTCCTTGAAGCCTGGGGACATGGGCATGGCGTTGTTCCTCGTGATGGTTCAGCCGCGGATGGGAATACGGGCGGTTTCCTTGTAGGTCAAGAGTACGGTGGTGGTATTGGTGGAGACAACATCCGGGATGGGCGCGATTTTTTCGCGAATAACGGCGGCCAGTTCAGCGGTGTCGGCCACCCGCAGCTTGACCAGGTAGCAGTCGTCGCCATCGACGTAGTGCACCTCCTGCACCTCCGGGATGGCGGCCAGTTCGTGACCGGTGTCAGGCCGGTCGCCCACCGAACGGGTGCGAATCTCGATGAAGGCGATCTGCCGCCGGTCGAACTGGGCCGGGTTGAGCCGTACCTCGTAACCGTCGATCACCCCCTGCCGCTCCAGCTTGCGGATCCGCTCCAGCACCGCCGATGGTGCCATGGCAACCTGGCGGGCCACCTCGACGTTGGGTATGCGGGCTTTCTCCTGCAAGATTTTCAGGATTTTCAGACTGATTTCGTCGAGCATTGGCAACACTCCCGCGCCAGGGATTCTCCAAAGGGGGACAGCAGACAAACGGCTGCGGATCGTACCGCGACCAACAGCGTCGATCAAGAATATAATTCAGAAAATAAAAAAATAAACAGAACGAAGGGGATTATTATTCGTTTTTCAGCCATAATGTTCGCTGTTTCATAAATTTTATCGAACAACAGGCGGATAATCTGGGCAATCTCGTACCGCGAACACTGTTCCCTGTTGATCAGCCGCTTGGGGCGCATTTTTTGCCCCCAGCCGGTTGCTCCTTTTCATGAAGAGCGGTATAACAAAACCGAGCAAGCGCTCAGGAAAGCTGACCGACTACTCAGTTTTTTAATTTCTACCCTACCAATTCCATCACAGGGGGACGTCATGCCCATTATCACCATCTCCAGAGGGTCCTATAGCAGGGGCAAGGAAGTGGCGGAAAAGCTCGCCAAACAGTTGCAGTACGAGTGTGTTTCCAGGGAAATCCTCCTGGAGGCGTCCGAAGAGTTCAACATTCCGGAGATGAGCCTGGTGCGGGCCATCCATGATTCACCGTCCATCCTGGAGCGATTCCGGCACGGCAAGGAACGCTATATCAGCTACTACCAGTACGCCTTGCTGAAGCACGTGCAGAAGGACAACGTCGTCTACCACGGTTTGGCCGGCCAGTATTTTCTCCGCAACATCCCCCACGTACTCAAGATTCGAATCCTGGCCAACCTGGAAGACCGGGTCCAGGAAATCATGCGGCGGGACGAAATATCCCAAACTGCCGCCCACGACGTCTTGCGCAAGGATGACGAGGAGCGGCGGAGATGGGGATTGAAGCTGTACGGGACGGACACCTGGGACAGCAGCCTGTATGACATGGTCATTCTGATCGATCGCCTGACTGTGGACGACGCCGTGGACCTCATATCGAAGGCGGTGAACATGCCTTTGTTTCAGACCACGACAGCGGCGCAGAAAATCCTCGACGAAAAGCTGCTCTGCGCCAAGATCCACGCCATGCTGGTCAACTTTTCCTTCATGCTCGAAGTCGAGGTGCACGATGGGATCGTCACCTTGGGCAACATCGGCGAGGTCCTGCGCAGGGACAAATCGATCAGGGAAAAAATTGAGGCACTGATCATGGACGTGGACGGGGTAGACGAGATCCGGTTTGCGGAAAAAACAAGCGACAACAAGGATCATGTCAACCCGTTTTACAATATCGGGTAGATTGGGACCTCGAATACGGGCGAAGATCGGTACGATTGAAACGAGAGGCCGACATGCAAACGAACTCGACAGGGTGTGCCATTCCTGCACGGCAAGGGTGGCGGGCATTCGCCTTTCCCTTTCTCAAATGGTGGCCCAGGGTAACCAGGGAGACGATCACCCACGATGCCCTCGCCGGACTCACCGGCGCCATCGTCGCCCTGCCCCAGGGCGTGGCCTTTGCCACCATTGCCGGCATGCCTCCGGAGTATGGACTCTATACCGGCATGATTCCGGCCATTATCGCCGCCCTGTTCGGTTCGTCCTGGCTGCTGGTCTCCGGCCCGACCACGGCGGCCTCGGTTGTCCTGTATTCCGCGCTCTCCGTCCATGCGCTGCCGGGCAGCCCGGAATACGTCCAGCTGGCTCTGACCCTGACCATGATGGTTGGATTGGTGCAACTGGTGATGGGCATAGCCCGATTGGGCGCCCTGGTCAATTTTATTTCCCACAGCGTGGTGGTCGGATTTACTGCGGGCGCGGCCCTGCTCATCGCATCCAGCCAGATGAAACACCTTTTGGGCCTGCAACTGCAGCGGACCAGCCATTTTCACGAAACAGTCCACGCCATCGCAACCAACCTCGGCGACACCAATCTGTATGTCCTGGGTGTCGGCTGCCTGACTGTTGTCGCAGGTGTCGCCTGCAAGCGCCTGTGCCCCAGATTCCCCTTCATGATTGCCTCCATGCTGATCGGCAGCCTGGCAGCACTTATCCTGCAAAAAGTTCTGGGACCGGAAGCGACCCAGATCGCAACCGTGGGCGCCTTGCCCGCAACCCTGCCGCCGCTTTCCGCACCCCGATTCACACTGGAGAATCTCCGCATGCTTGCCCCCGCGGCCCTGGCGACCACCCTGTTCGCTCTGACCGAGGCGGTGTCGATCGCCAGATCGCTTGCCGATCGCACTGGTCAGAATCTGGACGGCAACCAGGAATTCATCGGTCAGGGCTTGTCCAACATCATCGGCTGCTTCTTTTCCGGATACGTGGCCACAGGTTCCTTCAACCGCAGCGGACTCAACTATCAGGCCGGCGCCAAGACGCCCATGGCCGCCATTCTCGGCGGCGGGATGTTGATTGTCTTGGGACTGCTGGTTGCCCCTTTGACGGCCTATCTGCCCAACGCTGTCATGGCCAGCATTCTGTTTCTGGTGGCCTGGAGCCTCTTCGACCTGCCCCGTATTACAAAAATCTACCAAACCAGCTTCACCGAAGCGGTGATCATGACGGTCACCTTTGTCGGCACGCTGGTGCTGGCCCTGGAATTCGCCATTCTCCTGGGCATCATGCTGTCGCTGATTATTTACCTCAACCGGACCTCTCACCCGAACATTCTCACCCGGGTGCCTGACCCGCGCAATGACCGAAGGTCGTTCGTCACTGACCCCGCCCTGCCGGAATGTCCGCAGCTGAAGATCATACGCATTGACGGCTCCCTCTATTTCGGTGCGGTCAACCATGTCCGGGAAGCTTTGCAGCGTCTCCAGACAGCCTCACCCGAGCAGAAACACCTGCTGATTGTCGCCCGGGGCATGAACTTTATCGACATGGAAGGTGCGGAATTCCTGCTTCGCCTGGCCAAGGAATGCAAGCGCGAGGGCGGCCAACTGTATTTACTTGGCCTCAAGGAAGGGATATGCAGCTATTTCAGATTGTTTCGCTATCTTCTCGACATTGGGACCGACAACATCTTTGAGTCCAAAGAGGAGGCAATTACCGCTATCGTCAATCGCCTTGACCGAAGCATTTGTGCCCAATGCACCGACCGGATCTTCCTCGAATGCCGCCAGGCTGATTTCGGCAGACAGAAAAACTCAACAACGACGCATGCGGAATATCCTGCCGCCACCCACGCTTCTCAACAGACCTGACGATTCTCCTTCGACATCGGCCCTGATACTTGGTATCAACAGGGAAGATCACCCCTGAGTCCCCCCTGTTTGAGGATCATCCCGCCGATGTATCGTCTCTGCCAACTCGCCTCAGTTCTGGCGCTCCTGCTGTTCCTGCCGCTGCTGCCGTTGGTTGCCTTACGCGGCAAGTACAGGCACAGGCTTGCTGGTCGCCTGGGGTTCGGCCTGGCCCGGCTGATGGCCGCGCTGCCGACCGTGCCGCCCGGGGCGCCGGTGATCTGGCTGCACGCTCTGTCGGTCGGCGAGGCCACCTCGGCCCTGCCTCTGGTCGCCGGCATCCGCCAGTCCTGGAAGGAGGCGCGCATCGTCTTATCCGTGACCACCAGTTCCGGTCACCGGGTGGCCGAACAGCTGATCGCCCCCCATGTCGACGCCCTCATCCCCGGCCCCATCGACCTGGCCCCGGTGATCTGGTGGTTCCTCCGAGCCATCCGACCCGACTGCTTCGTCCTGGTGGAAACCGACTTGTGGCCCAACTGGCTGTTTGGGCTTGCCCGGCACGGTGTGCCGACGATGCTGGTCAACGGCCGCATCTCCGGGGCCTCCTTTGACCGCTATCATCGACACCGGTGGTTCTTTGCGCCCATGTTCCGCACCTTTTCCCTCCTGGCCATGCAGACCGGGGCGGATGCGGACAAAATGATCCGGCTGGGCGTTGAGCCCTCCCGGGTGAACACTCTGGGCAATCTCAAATTCGACACCGGCCAGTACACGCCTGGCCTGGCCGATGCCGATGCCAAGGCAACGCAAAAAACGACCTATGGTTTTGCCGCCGCCGCGCCGCTCTGGATTTGCGGTTCCACCCATCGCGGCGAGGAGGAGGCGCTCTTCCCGCTGTATCTGCGCCTGCGCGAAACAATCCCTGACCTGCAACTCCTGGTTGCCCCTCGAAACATCGAGCGGAGCGGCGAAATCCTGGTCACTGCCGACGCCGCCGGACTGGTGTGCAGGCGGCGGACCGAGGGCAAGGCCTCGTCGGGTCCGGTCCTGCTGCTCGATACCATCGGCGAACTGGCAGGGTGTTACGCCATGGCCGAGGTGGTGTTTATCGGCGGCAGCCTGGTTCCCCTGGGAGGGCACAACCCCCTGGAACCGGCAGCCGTCAGCGTGCCGGTGCTGTATGGCTCGCACATGGAGGATTTTTCGGAAATTGCCGCTCTCTTGGTCCACAGCGGCGGGGCCCGTCAGGTCGGGGGACCTGAAGCGCTTTTCCAGGCACTGCTTGAAATCCTGACCAACCCGGCCCTGCGGGCCTCGATGGCCGAGGCTGCCGGCGAATGCGTTCGCGGTAACCGGGGCGTGGTCCTAGCTCACCTGGAAGCCATCGCCGTGCTCCTCAAGCCCAGGCTGACCAGAGGCTAAGTCCGCCATGGAGTGGTTGTCGCGCCGGCTCAACGAACATCTGCTGATCTGGGCCGCGGCCTGGTATCTTGCCGGTGGAGCAGCGGCTTCGTGCATCCCCACCGCCGTATCCGGGTGGCTGACCCCGATGGGGATGCTGCCGCTGCTGGCGGCCTTTGCCCTGCTGACCCTGTTTCTGCATCCCCACTCGCGGCCGGTGGCCGTCTTGCCCTTCTTCCTGCTCATCGGGCTGGTGCATACCCTTGCGGCCCTGCAGCCACCCACTGACCCGTCTGACCTCGCCGCCATCATCAGCGAAAAGACGAAGGCCACGGTGACCGGCCGCATGCTCGCCCTCCCGGAATTCGATGGTGAACGGACCCGCTTCGAATTAGCCACGGAGTCACTGCTCATCCATGACGGCAGCCAGTCGCCCGAGCCGCAGCCTGTGCGGGGCCAGGTGCAGCTCTCGGTTCAGGGACGGATCGGCGCCGAATTTGCACCCGGCCGCGTCATCATGGCCATCGCCACCCTGGACCGGATCCGCAACTACCAGACTACGGGCGCTTTTGACTTTCGACTGCAGATGGCTGCCAAGGGACTCTACTGTTCGGGGTGGGTGGGTTCGGCCGGGGAGATGCTCGTGGTGCGGGAGGCTTCGCCCTCCTCCTGGTTACGTTTTCGTTATTTACCCGAGCGATTGCGGCTGCGGATTGCCGAATTCCTCAGCGAACGCTTCGATGCCGACATAGCTGGCCTGTACCAGGCCCTGTTGATCGGCACCCTGGGCGAGATCTCCCCCAAACTGCTCGAAGCGTTCAAGGAAAACGGCTGCTTTCATGTGCTTTCAGTTTCCGGGCTTCACTTCAGCCTGCTTGGTCTTTTCAGCGTCGCCCTCCTTACGATGCTCTTCAAACGCAGCCAGTGGCTGCTGCTCCATACCCACGTGCCCACCCTGGCCCTGGCGCTGACCGTACCGCTGTTGCTCTTCTACACCTGCATCGCCGGCATGCATGTGCCGGCCGTCAGGTCACTGCTCACTGCCCTGCTGGTGCTCCTGGCCGTGGTGCTGCGGCGCGAGCGTTCGTTTGCCCACCTCATTGCCGCGGCTGCCCTGCTCATCCTCGCCGTCTCTCCGCTGGCTCTGTTTACCGCCTCGTTTCAACTCTCCTTTGCCGCGGTCCTGGCCATCAACCTGATCTATCCCCTCCTGCCGGTGTTCCTTGCCGATCCAGGTGACAGCCGCATCAAGGCGCTGCTCAGGCCGGTGCAGTCGCTGCTCTATGTTTCTCTTGCGGCCACGGTCGGCACCCTGCCCTTTCTTCTCTTTCATTTCAACCGGGTTTCTCTGATCGGACCGGTGATGAACTTGGTGATTGAGCCCCTGCTTTGCCTCTGGGCCCTGCCCATTGGCCTCCTGGCCACCCCCTTCATATGGATATTCCCTGATCTGGCGACGCTGGCCTTCACCCTCGGCAGCGCTGGAATCCGGCTGACGGTCTGGATCGCGGACGCCATGGCTGGCTTCCCACTGGCCTCGGTCTGGACCATAACCCCTACTCTTTTCGAGATCGCCCTGTACTTCGCCACACTCTTTCTCCTGCTGCGCGAGGGCAAAACCGTTCGACAGTGGACGGCCATCACCTGCCTGTCGCTGGTGTTGCTTGCCTCCTTCGTCGCATCGCTCTGGTATCGACCCCAAAATGGGAGGATGACCGTCAGCATGCTCGATGTGGGCCAGGGCGCATGCATCTTCGTGCAGTTGCCGGATGGCGGGACCATGCTCATCGATGGTGGTGGGTATGCCTCGAACCGGTTCAATGCCGGCCAGGCCATCATCGCCCCATATCTCTGGCGACAGCGACTCTGGCGGATTGACGACCTGATCATCACCCACCCCCACAAGGACCATTACAATGGCCTGCCCTTTGTCTTTCAACGCTTCCGACCCCGACGGGTTATTATTAACGACGACCGCGGGGAAGAACCCGAGTACGGCAAGTTGCTGGAAATGATAAAAAATGCAGGAACTCCCGTGCTGGTGGCAGCGGCGGGTGACAAACTCCGACGGGGAAACGGCTATCTGCTGGAGTGTGTTGGCATGCGAGGACTTCTTGAAGACGGCCCGGGATGGTCAACCAACGACCGCAGCCTGGTGCTGCGACTGCGGTACGGCAGCCGCAGGGTACTCTTCCCGGCCGACATCGGCATCCAGAGCGAACGGCGACTGGTGCAAAATCAGCTCGAACTTGGCAGCGATGTGCTGCTTGCACCGCATCACGGCAGCATCACCTCGACCGGCCCGGAATTGCTGCAGGCCGTCTCGCCATCGATCATCCTCGTCTCGGCCAGCCGGGCGCGTCGGGGAACACAGCCCGCGGCCGGGCACCTGGAGACCTGGCGGACAAAAAAAATACCGGTTTTTGTAACCGCCGACCAGGGCGCAGCGACCGTCGTCACCGACGGCCACACCCTGCATCTGAAAACGTTCACGGAGGAAGAATATTCTCTGACCGGCAGGGAGGGCTCCGAACTGAGCCTCAGGTGATTGTTGAACAACACCACTGCCCGCGGTATATAAGGAGCTAGACGAGTTCAATTTGGTCTTCTGCGGGAAGGAAAGGCGGTCATGATGATGTTCGGAAGGAAATGCCCTGTCTGTGGCAACAAGCAACTCGCGGCCAGACCGTCATCGAATTCACCGGCTTGGTTGTCTGCGGCTCAACCACTGCTCTGCGAACACTGTTTCCAACCGCTGCTCTATTGCCTTGGCATCTCGCTTGGCGTGGAAAGAAGACACGCTGACCGCAAACAACTCCCCCCTAATTTTCTGATCCGCATATCGGGGCGCACCAACCAGTTCGCGAGAATCAGCAATATCAGCCAAGGCGGCATCTGCTTTGACTTGCAATACAGCGCCCCTCCTCCGAGCGGGTATTGTCTCATGCTTGATCTCTACAACTGCAACGACGGTTCCTCTCTGGAGCAGCTGGCAACGGAAATTGTCGCCACCCGCGAGCGGATGCTGGACATCAACGGCATTAAAACCACGGTCTATAAACAAAGCGCCCGGTTCGTCCATCTGAACCAGGCGCAAAAAAAAATTCTCTTTACCTGTATACAACAATACGGGGTCTCGTAAGACGCTCCCTCACACCTCGGTAAAATCGGAAGGCTGTTTCCGTAGATATTTGAGGAACCGTGCCTTTTCAATGCTGTTGGTGTAGGCGTCCTCGCCACTGATCTTCTTCTTCTCCACTAGGTCATTCAAGGCGTCGTCCAGAGTCTGCATGCCGAATTTCTTTCCGGTCTGCATGACCGAAGGAATCTGATAGGTCTTGCCTTCGCGGATAAGGTTTCGCACCGCCGGGTTGCAGATCAGGATCTCCAGCGCCGCGACCCGCCCCTTGACGTCAACCCGTTTGAGCAGTGTCTGCGAGACCACCGCCTTGAGGGCGTCGGCCAGGGTGGAACGGACCTGCCCCTGCTGTTCGTGGGGAAAGATCTCGACCACGCGGTCCACCGTCTTCATGGCGTTCAAGGTGTGCAGCGTACCGAAGACCAGGTGACCGGTCATGGACGCCTCCATGGCCAGCGAGACGGTTTCCAGGTCGCGCATTTCGCCGACCAGGATGATGTCCGGATCCTCGCGCAGGGCACCCCTCAGCGCCGCGGAAAAGCTCCGGGTATGGGTACCCACCTCGCGATGGTTGATGATGCAGCTCTGGCTCTTGTGGACAAATTCGATGGGGTCCTCAATGGTGATGACGTGATCCTTCCTGGTCCGGTTGCACTCGTCGAGGACCGCAGCCAGAGTGGTCGATTTGCCCGAGCCAGTGGGGCCGGTGATCAGCACCAGTCCCTTGGGCAGAGAACTCAGCCGGGAGACGACTTTGGGCAGCCCCAGCTGTTCGCAGGTCAGAATTTCGCTGGGAATTTCGCGGAACACCGCGCCGATGCCGTATTTCTGCTGGAAAAAGTTACAGCGGTACCTGGCCAGCCCGGGAATTTCATAGGCAAAGTCCATGTCTCCGGTCTCTTCGAAGATCTTGATTTTGTCCTCCGGACAGATCTCATAGAGCATGCTTTTCAGCACCTCATTGTCCAACACCTTGAACTTGACCCGCTCCATGTCACCGCGTATGCGTAGAACCGGTTGCTGCCCGGCCATCATGTGCAGGTCGGATGCGCCCTCATCGTTCATCAATTTAAAAAAAGCATCAATCTGGGCCATGTGTGTACGTTCCCTCCAATTCCAGATAATCCACGGAGACTGTTATTCGTTGCTCGACCCCTGGAGGGCCGAGCGTGATGAGTGGAGGCATCTTCGCCCCGCCTGCTTTGTTTCCCTGTGCCGAAAGAGCGGTCGTCGATCCAGTTTTTCGATTGCCGTGTGCGTGGTTGCCTGGCCCGGTCATGCCGCCTGGGCTGTGGACAGTGCCGCCACACAGGCCCTGGCCCGTTCGGCCTGGCGGTCGGTGCAGTCGTTCCTGTTTAGAACCCGGCGGAAGCACTTTTCAGCCCGCCTGGCTTTTCCCAGGGACTGATAGACCCTGCCGAGTTGCAGCACCCCTTCGATGTGGCCGTACCGCAAGCCCAGACAACGCCTGATCGCTGACAGGGCCCCGGCCGGATCACCCGCATGGAGCAGCGCCCGACTGAGCCGCAGCCAATGGTCAGGATTGAGCGTGTCCAGTTCCAGGGCTTTGCGGCACAGACTTAAACCGACGTCGATCCCCTGGCCGTGCTCGACATACAGCAACCCCAGGATGCTCAACGAAATGCTGTCCTGGGGAAAAAGCTGCAATGCCCGCTGACAGGCCTGCATAGCCTCTTCCGCCCGGCCGATCTCCATGCAATTCTGACCAAGGAGCCGAAACAGCCTGAAATCCCGCCCATTCCCCACAACGGCCCGCCATCGTTCCAGGAGCGAAGCGGCCTTGTCGTGCAATCCAAGATCAGTATACAGCTTGCTGGTCGATAAAAAAAGCTCCTGTTTGCCCGCGTCAGTTTCTGCACATTCCCGCAGAGCCCGCTCATAACAATCCAAGGCGGCCGTCTTCTCGCCAAGCGTGTGGAGAACGTTGCCCAGATTGGTCAAGGCCATGGAATTCCCAGGTTCGCTGGTCAGCACCTCACGAAAACAGGCGGCGGCCTTGCGCTCCTGATTGCATTCGACCAGCGCCACGCCCAGGCTGTTGAGCAGGTTCACGTCGCCAGGTCGCAGTTGCAAGCCGCGACGGTACTCTCTGATTGCCGAGCGATAATCCCCTTCTTCGAAAAACGCATCGCCGCTGACGTTGAGGCTCAAATGATCAAAAAACACCACACTCCCCGGTCCGAGAAAAGAACCGTGGAGGAGCGCTTTCAAACAATTGTCGACCACATCCCGTTTGCTGCAATCAAGAAACGGCCAGGACGCGATCCCAATGGAAACCACCCCGGCGCCCAATCGCTGGGTGCAGGCTTTGTCGATAGCCCCGATGGTCTGGCGGACATCCTGCTCCTCCGCCCCGTATACATGGAGTAACAGATGCCGACCTTCCTGGCCCAGTCGCCCTGCCCGCCCTTCAAGAATGGCGTCAAGCCAAGGCGTTTCGAACACCGGCTCGCAAGCCTCGTGATGAAACAGGAGCACGGCCAGGGAGAACCCGTTGCGGCTTCGGGAGAACGTCCGGATGCTCCGGTAGAGATCGGTTGTCACCCGCGGAAAGGGATGACAGCCCTCGATCATGGCGGAATCAATGTCGCAGAGGCCAAATGGCCCTCGTTTCTCCGCCATGGCCAGGGCCTGCCACAGTCTGTCAAATCGCTCCTCCTGCTCCGCCGCGCTCAGCAATGCCAGGGAAAACCCGATCTGCACTTTGTGCATGCCCTCGCGCTTCAACTGACGCTGTAGGTAATGGCAGGTTTTCAGGGCCTGTTCGCGGTTTTGCTCCCGACGAAAAACGCCGAACACGCCGTAACCGAACGAGAAACAGAGTCCTTGGGTCAGGGCGGGAAGGAGATCGGCGATTTCCTTGTTCTTGAGGAACGTCGCGGTAGCAGTTCTTCGTTGAAACAAGACTTGGAGAAGATAAAAACAGCCCCGGTTGCCCTCGGCGGCTTCCTGCAGGAACACAGTTGCGGCCCGTCGGTTGTACATTTGACTTTCGGGGTCGATGTAGACCAGCCGCAGGGTCGCAAAGCGCTTGAGCAGGATTTCCTGCAACTCACGCAGCCAAGACGGAGCCATTCTCCGCAGGAGGGGTGGGTCAACCTCGCTGATTTCCACGGCAACCACCTCGGCGGATGGAAGCCGCAAGGGCACAATCAGCCGGTTGCCCTGCAACCGGGGTTCGATTGAGACGGGCGACGCCAAGGCTTCCAGCCCTTTTTCGCCTCGGCGGTCCTGGGCAATCGGCGAGAGCCCATCGTGGCTGAAAACGTAAAAATTTACTGACGCAGGGACGGGCAGATGATGCAGCACCTCTTGCGACAGCGGTGTACTAAGAACTTGAAAATCATCAAGGCAGAGCATGCGGCAACATTCCCATCATGAATAGTTTACTCAGTTGCAGCCAGAGCCTGTTGCAGACTTGCAGCCAACAGGTCAAGTTCATCCACGGCAACCGTGCGCATGTCCAGAAGCAACCGGTCATTCTCAATCCTGCCGATGACGGAAGGCTGGGCATGCCGCAATCGCTCTTCCATGTGCGCCACATTGATGTCGCGGGGCTTGAGGGCGACCGCCCAACTGGCAACAGGTTGCTCTGGCATGGCGCCACCTCCAACCCGGGAACTGACCGGGACGATCTCCAAAGGACACGCCCCCCCCATCAGGCATGACATTCTTTTCGCAAGGTCGCGGGCGCGCTCTTCGACCTGCGCCACCGGTTCGGTGATCATGGCCAGCGTCGGAATCTCTCGCAAGGCCGTGGATTCATCGAGATACAGACGGAGAACCGATTCCAGACCCGCTAAGGTGAATTTGTCGATACGAAGCGCTCTGTTTAAAGGATTACTTCGGATTCTGTCAACATATTGCCTCTTGCCGACAATAATCCCGGCCTGCGGTCCGCCCAGCAGTTTGTCGCCACTGAAGGTGACAATGTCCACGCCGCTACGGACGACCTCCTGCACAGTGGGTTCCTTGACCAACCCAAACCGGCTCAGATCAACCAGACAGCCAGAGCCAAGGTCTTCCATCACAGGGAGAGCCCTTTCTAAACCGAGTTGGACAAGATCAATGCCAGAGACCTCGCTGGTGAAGCCAATGATTCGGAAGTTGCTGCAATGGACCTTGAGCAGCAAGGCTGTCGTTTCCGAAATGGCGTCCACATAGTCACGGAGGTGGGTACGGTTTGTTGTGCCCACTTCCACCATTCTGGCACCGCTCCTACTCATAATATCAGGAATTCGAAATGAGCCGCCGATCTCGACCAGTTGACCGCGAGAAACGATCACCTCGCGGTCCCTGGCCAGCGTTTCAAGACAGAGCAGCACCGCAGCGGCATTGTTGTTGACCACAAGTGAGGCCTCTGCTCCGGTCAGTTCATGGAGGAGATCATCAACATGGTCGTAACGCGATCCCCGTTGACCGGTCGCCAGACTCAACTCGAGGTTGGAATATCTCCCTCCGACTAACCCAATGGAGTCGATAGCTGCGCAGGGGAGCACAGAACGGCCCAAATTGGTGTGGATAATAACTCCGGTGGCATTAATAACCCTGGTCAGTCGGGGTTGATGATATTTGAGGACAAAGGCAATAAGATCGGGGAGACAGGCCATTCTGTTCAGGCTTTTTCCTTCGGGAAAATGTCCAGAGAGTATGAGTGATCGCAACTGCGAAAGAAACAAACGGATGCAATGCTTGAGACGATGTGGCGGAACATGGCCGAGTTGACCGGATGAGATGAGCGCGGCGAGACATTCATGCACATTTGGAATATTTCTCAACAGATGGTTCATTGGTCTCCTTGCTTTTCAACCGGATCACCTGACAGAGGAGTGATTACGTTCTACCATTTTGATTATGGCATCCTATGTCAAAACAAGAGCGGAATGCAAACATAAAAACTTGATATTGCAACGGGTTAATTAAAATAATCGAATTGGAAGGTTCACAGCGAAAAAAACCGTTGACTTAAAAACCCGATTCTTGTATTTTGCCGCCTCGTTGCTTGCGGGAAACATTGAGACTTGGTGCTTCGCAGGGAACAAAAAACGGTTGACAGTCAAGCCAAAATGGATTTAACTGTCGATCCCTGCCGGGTGCAGGAAGCTGCCTGGCAGCTTTGATCTTTGAAAACTGAACAGTAATGAAGCGGGCCGATTGTAGTAATTGGTTTTGGATTTTAAGTCAGTCTGATTTGTGATTGGCTAGGAAAATAACTGGAGAGTTTGATCCTGGCTCAGAACGAACGCTGGCGGCGTGC
>JBGSPP010000349.1:0-29858 GCA_041738515.1 Desulfobulbus sp. | reverse complement strand
TCGGTTCCTGGGGACCGATGATCATCGGCCACTCCCATCCCGAGGTGGTCGATGCCATCCGGCGGACGGCCGGAGACGGCACCAGCTTCGGCGCCCCCTCGCCGCTTGAGGTGGAACTGGCGGCCGTGGTGTGCGAGGCCGTGCCCTCGATCGAGAAGGTGCGGTTCGTCAACTCCGGCACCGAGGCAACCATGAGCGCCGTGCGCTTGGCCCGCGGCTATACCGGCCGCAGGATGGTGGTCAAGTTCGACGGCTGTTACCACGGCCATGCCGATTCCTTCCTGGTCAAGGCCGGTTCCGGCCTGCTGACGCTGGGGATTCCGGGTAGTCCGGGAGTGCCGGAGGAGATCGTCAAGAACACCCTGTCCATTCCCTACAACGATGTTGAAAGCCTGGAGCGTACGCTCTGCGATCAAACCCTGGATATCGCCTGTGTCATCGTCGAACCCGTGGCCGGCAACATGGGAGTGGTCGTTCCGAGCATGGACTTCCTGCAGCGCCTGCGGCAGTTGACCAGCGAACTTGGCATCGTGCTGATCTTCGACGAGGTCATCACCGGTTTCCGCCTGGCCCTCGGCGGAGCCCAGGAACGCTTCGGCATTCTCCCGGATCTGACCTGCCTGGGCAAGATCATCGGCGGCGGCCTACCGGTCGGCGCCTATGGAGGCAAACGGGAGATCATGGACATGATCGCTCCGGACGGGCCGGTCTATCAGGCCGGTACCCTCTCCGGCAATCCGCTCGCCATGGCCGCGGGCCTGGCCACGCTGCGGGTGCTCGGTCGGCCTGGTTTCTATCAGCAACTGGAGGAGAACAGCGCCTGGTTCGGCGCCGAGTTGGAGCAGGTCGCGGCCCGGGTATCGATCCCGACCGTGCTCAACCGCATTGGCTCGATGATGACCTGTTTTTTCACCGCCGATCCGGTCACTGAATATCACTCCGCCATGCGCGCCGATACCGAACGCTATGGCCGCCATTTTCGCCAGATGCTGGCCGGAGGCGTCTGGCTCGCGCCTTCCCAGTTCGAGGCGGCCTTTATCTCCGCTGCCCATGATCGCGCACACCTGGAAAAAGCGCTGAGCGTGACTGAATCGTCATTCAAAAAATTGATGGAATAGATAAAAAAATATTGCGCCTGCCGGGCTCGCATGCTACCTGTAGCACCAACTGTCCGGACCAATCTGGGAGCAGGAGAGGATGTCCGACGAACGAAGGGAGATGTTCAGGCAGTTGGCGGTCTACAGTCATGTGGGCATGACCTTCGTCTTTTCCATTCTGGTTGGTTTCGGTATGGGGTGGTTTCTCGACAACAAGGTCTTTGCCGGCAAAACCGCGCCATGGTTCACCTTCGCTTTTCTGGCGCTTGGCATTGTGGCCGGCTTCAAGGGCCTTTGGGACCTGACCAGGAAGATCAAGGATGAGTGACAGCGTCCCGGGAGCAACCCCGCCCTCCGCTGGTTCCGAGGGCTCTCCGGTTCGCGGCGTCCTGGTGTTCAGCTTGGCACTGACCCTTGTGCTGGTTGCTGTCGGCGGGTACGTGTACGGGATGATGTTTTCCCGGTCGGTTCTTTTAGGCAGTGTCTTGGTCAATGGCAGCTTTCTGTTGCTGACAACCGATGTCCGGCGGTTGACGCGGCGCATCGGTGCGGCCGGGGATTTGCAGAACACGGTGATCCGCGCGGAGACGCTTCGTTTTTTCGCTAATTTTTTTGCCAGGCTGTGTGTGCTTGGCCTGGTTTTGTTTGTACTGGCCTCCAGGGTGCAGATTCATGTGATCGGCCTGACCTTGGGGCTTGCCACGGTAATGTGCGGCGTTGTCATGGTCGGCTTGAGCAGGGGAAAGTTCTGGTCGTCGAATAAAGTCTGAGGAGAGTGGAAGTCATGGAACATCCGATACTGTTTATTTCTCTGATTCTGCAGGGCCTGGGTCTGCCGGTTCCCCACACCCCGATCGGCCACACCCTGCTGGAGAAACTGTGCGCCCCGTACATGACCTACACCTGGATGGTCATGATTTTTCTCGTCGTCGTGCCACGCCTGACCATGGGCAAACTGGAGATGGTGCCAGGTAGCGGCCAGAATTTCTGGGAAGTGACCATTGGCGGTCTGATGGATTTCTTCACCGAGAATCTCGGTGAGAAAGGGGCCAAGATGCTGTTCCCGATGATGGCCACCTTCTTTTTCTATATCATCCTCGCCAACATGATCGGCCTGATCCCCGGCTTCATGTCGCCGACCTCGAGCCTCAACATCACCTTGGCCATGACCCTGATCGTCTGGGTGACGCATCACGTGCTCGGCTTCAAATACCATGGGCTGAAGTATTACAAGCACTTCATGGGGCCGAGCAAGGCACTGGCGCCCTTCATGTTTCTGCTGGAGCTGATCAGCAACTTTGCCCGCATGATTTCGCTCTCCATGCGTCTTTTTGGTAACATCCTCGCCAAGGAAGTCCTGCTGGGCGTGCTCTTCATGCTGGCCGGCGCGTTTTTCGCCCCGTTGCCGATCTTGTGCCTCGGCGTTTTGGTTTCGGTGATCCAGGCGGTGGTTTTTGTTCTGCTTTCCCTGTTGTATTGTGCTGGCTCCATGGAGCATGCCCACTGATCGCATTTCACGGTTTTACGGTTCCGTTCAACGGAGAAGAAGGCCAACTTCATATAATCTACACACGGAGGACACTACAATGGACAAACTTACTCTCGGCCTGATCTGCATCGGCGCGGCCCTCAGCATCGGTCTGGCTGGTTTCGGTGCCGGCATCGGCATGGGCAATGGTCTGCGCGGCGCCTGTGACGGTGTGGCTCGCAATCCCGAAGCCAAAGGCGCAATCACCACCACCATGATCCTTGGTATGGCTCTCTGCGAGTCCATCGCCATCTATGGTCTGGTAATCGCCTTCATCCTGCTCTATGCCAATCCGTTTAAGGCAGCTCTCGGTCTGTAATTCAGAACTGGAAGGTGTTTGTTGGGGGTTGCGGCTGTGCCGCGACCCCCTTTTTTATTGGTACGCGCATGTCCATCTGCCTGATTAATCCTGGCCGCCACAGCGGTGAGCCGAGCCTGCCCGCCCATGGCATCCTCGCCGTCAACCCATCCGACCGTTCCTCTTTTGGCTCATTGGCGAAAGAGTTCGCCCTGCAGCGACACGGGTTGTTCAACGCCGAATTGTACTGCAATGACCGGCTCTTCCTCGCCGGACCGGCGGTGGGGGCACCCATGGCTGTCCTCTGCCTGGAGAAATTGATTGCCTTGGGCGCCCGGCGGATTGTCCTCTATGGATGGTGCGGCTCGCTCGTACAGAATTTGCACATTGGCGACCTGTTCATGCCAACCGATGCTCTCAGCGAGGAGGGCACCAGCGCGCACTATCAGCCCGTGCCCCTGCCCATCGCCGACTCCCTCCATCGGGACCTTTTGGACAGACTCGTCGGCCTGGAGTATGCACCGCGCCAGGGGGTAATCTGGACCACCGACGCAGTCTATCGCGAAACCAGGGAAAAGGTAGCTATCCATGGCGCTCATGGTATCCTGGCAGTGGATATGGAGTATGCCGCGCTCCGAACCGTCGCGGCCTTTCGCGGGATTTCGCTTGCTGCTGTCATGCTGGTGTCCGACGAACTCTTCGGCCCCGCCTGGCGTTCGGGGTACGGTCAGCCAGCTTTCCGGCGCCAATCCCGCACCCTGCTTGCGCAAATCGCAACCCTGCTGTCCCCCTCCATGGATCAACTCCCATGAAAACACTGTATATTACAAGCCTTGGCTGTCCGAAGAACCTGATCGATTCCGAGGTCATGCTCGCCGCACTCGAACGCGACGGTTATACGGTAGTAGAGCAACCCGAGGAGGCCTCCCTGCTATTGGTCAACACCTGCGGTTTCATCCGCCCGGCGGTGGAGGAGGCGATCGACGAGATCCTCGAAATGGCCGCGTACAAAGATAATGATCCTGGCAAGCGGCTGGTAGTCACCGGTTGCATGGTGCAGCGGTACGGCAAGGATCTGGTCGACGAATTACCGGAGGTAGATCTTTTCGTCGGTTTGGACGATTTTCCGCGCATCGACCTGCTGCTCAGTGACCTGACCGGCACTGGAAAGATCGTCACCGCGCCGGGGCCCGCCACTCTGTTGGTGGACAGCAGCCTGGCACGGCGGGTGTCCACGCCCTGGTTCCGCTCCTATCTGAAGATCACCGAGGGGTGCGACAACCGCTGCGCCTACTGCATGATTCCCTCCATCCGGGGTACACTCCGTAGCCGGTCGGTGGAGGATCTGGTCATTGAGGCTCGGGCCCTTGCCCGGGATGGTGTGCGAGAACTGTCGCTGATAGCCCAGGATTTGACCGCCTACGGCAACGATCGGGGGCGGCAGGACGACCTTGTGCGCCTGCTCTCAACCCTGCTCGAGCAGACTGAAATCCCCTGGTTCCGGCTTCTCTACCTTTATCCCTCCGGCATCTCCGACGCCCTGCTCGAACTCATGGCGGCTCAGCCTCGCATCCTGCCCTATCTAGACATCCCCTTCCAACACGTCAGCGACCAGGTGTTGCGGCAGATGAACCGCCACTACGATCGCGCCACTCTCGATGCCATGATCGCGCGGATCCGTCTGTTTGTGCCCGACTGCGCCATCCGTACCACCTTGATGGTCGGGTTCCCCGGCGAAACCAGGGAGGATGTTGATGGCCTGATTGAAGCCCTGCAGAGTTGGCAACTTGACCATGTGGGTGTGTTCCAGTATCAGGATGAGGAGGGCAGTCGCGCGGCGGGGTTATTAGGCAAGGTGGCTGAGGCAGAGAAGGAGGAGAGGTATGGACGGGTGATGACGACCCAGGCTGCAATCAGCAAACACATCCTGGGCCGGTTTGTCGGCAGGGTGGAGCCGGTGCTGATCGAGGGACTCAGCCGCGAAAGTGATCTTTTACTGGAAGGAAGAACGCGATTTCAGGCCCCAGAGATCGACGGCTGCGTGTATGTCACGTCCGGTCGAATGAATCCGGGCGATATCGTCGAGGTGCGCATCACCGAAGCGCACACCTATGACTTGGTCGGAGATGCTGCGGGCGGACCCGAGGGCGATTGAACGAAAGGAACAGGACGTCGACTAGGAGTCCGTCCCCTTGTTGACCTGTTCCCGTAGATCTTTGCCGACTTTGAAGAAGGGCAGTTTTTTCGGTCTGACCTTGATTTTCTCCCCGGTCTTCGGGTTGCGGCCGGTATAGGATTGATACTCCTTGACGACAAAACTGCCAAACCCACGGATCTCGATGGATTCCCCCTTGGCAAGGGCGTCGCTCATGGTTTCGATGATGGTATTGGTTATCGAGGCCGCCTCGCGTATGGGAATGTTCATTGCTTCGGCCAAGGCTTCGATCAGTTCGGATTTGTTCATACGCCCCTCTCCCTGCAAGGTCCATTGCGGAAAGTTCAGATCGATTTCAGGCGGCTGCCCTGAATTCGCTACGCTTGGAGTGAAAATCTGCCTGCAAAACCGGTTACGAGCAACTGTTAAAATTTAAGCAGGTATGTTTTTGATTGTAAAGGGAATTTTTCCAGAAAATATTTTTTTTAGATCATTTGGCGACAGAAACCTGTATTTGCCGGAAGGAAGGGCCCCCAGCCGCAGGCTGCCATAGGCTGTTCTGCGGAGATGAACCACTCGGTGGTTGATAGCCTGAAACATTTTACGCACCTGGCGTTTCTTGCCCTCGTGGATGACAAGTTCGACCAGCGTCTGTTCTCCGCGCCGTTCCAGCACTCGGATGGCGGCCGGGCTGGTGCGAACACCATCGATTTCCAGCCCCCGCTCCAGCAACCGGAGTCGTTCCGGGGCGGGTGAGCCGGTCACCAGCGCCTCGTAGGTCTTGTTGACGTTATAGCGGGGATGGAGGATAAAGTTACCCAACTCGCCGTCGTTGGTCATCAGCAAGGCGCCTTCGGTTTCCAAATCGAGCCTTCCGACGGGAAACAGGCGATGGGGCAGATCGGCGACCAAATCGGCGACCGTGGGCCGTCCTTGGGGATCGGCCATGGTTGTGACATAGCCGATCGGCTTGTTGAGCAGCACGTAGATGGTGGGCTGCGCAAGTTCGATCGGTCTGCCGTCAAAGGCAATCGTATCCCGCTTGGGATCGACCTTCAAGCCCATTGCGAGCACCACCTCACCGTTCACGCGCACCCGTCCGTCGCGTATCAGTTGCTCAGCGCTTCGCCGCGAGGCAATGCCTGCCTGGGCCAGTATTTTGTGCAGCCGCTCTTCCATAGGGTATGTACGCCGTGGAGAATCAGGCAGTCGGGGGGGCCGCGCGACGTGAACTCTACCGGAAACGGGCGGGAATGATGGCGTCGATCTTGCCGTCCACCAGCGCGCGGGTTTGGGGATCCACCTCCAACACCTCGGTGTACCAGGGCTTCATCCGACAGTCGAAAACCACCGGAGTTTCCAGACCGACATGGAAGCGGTGGACTGATTCGCTGCGCCCATGGATGTCGGCGGCGGGTTCAAAGCGGGTGAAGACCGTCCAGAGAAATTCCTGCAGGGAGACCGTGGCCTCGGCGATAGAGTCCACCAGGATGAGAACCGGCCACTCAGCCACACCTGGGTGCTGGGCCAGTCGGCTGGCCAAATCCGGATCGGATTTGTAGGCTGCACCCTCGACCACCAGGGTTCCGGGCAGAAAAGCAGTCGGTCTGGAACAGGAATCGGGCAGGTCGCTGTGAAATTCGCGCGGGAGTTTGCGACGTTGTTCCCGGCCCAGGCCCAGCATCATGGCCTTGGAGCCCTTGTTAACCGAGGGCCCGGTGTAGTCGAGGGTGTCCTGGGAGACGTTGGCGAACACGAACAAGTCCCGGCTCCAGTTGATGCGTTCGAGGATGTGTTGCCAGAGGCGGGGAAAATCGGCCACATCGATACTGCCGTCAGTGACCAGCAGGAACTTGGTGAGTGAGAGCTGCCCCTCGCCGAGGATGCGCAGGCCGGCGACAAAAGCTTCGCGCGGGTAGCGGTCAGTGACCCGTGCCGCTGCCAGACAGTGGAAGCCGGTTTCGCCGAAGGTCTTCAACTGCACCACCCCCTTCATCACCAGCGGGAAGAGGGGCGAAAGCAGTTCCTGTAGAAAATCACCAATGAAATAGTCTTCCTGTTTTGGCCGCCCCACCACCGTGGCCGGGTAGATGGCGTCCTTGCGGTGATAGAGGTGTGTGGCCTGAAAGACCGGATAGTCGTGCTGGAGCGAATTGTAGCCGTAATGGTCGCCAAAGGGGCCCTCCGGCCGGCGGAGGTGCGGTGGCACCACACCCTTGATCGCAAATTCTGCCTCGGCCACCAGCCGGTGGCCGCCTCTGGGGTCATCAACCATGTGCAGCTTCTTGCCCTGCAGCAGGGAGGCCAGCAGCAGTTCCGGTATATTCTCCGGTAGCGGCGCGATGGCGGCCAGCATCAAGGCTGGCGGCCCGCCGATGTACAAGGTCAGGGGAAGGGACTGGTTTTTTGCCTCGGCGGCATGGTAATGAAAACCGCCTCCCTTATGGATCTGCCAGTGGATGCCGGTGGTGGCGTCATCGTAGCGCTGGATGCGGTACATGCCCAAGTTGTGGCCCAATCCGTCCGGATGCTCGGTGTAAACCAGGGGCAGGGTAACGAAGGGACCGCCGTCCGAGTGCCAGGACGTGAGTAGGGGTAGGGTGGTCAGGCGGGCGGGATGCTGGCAACAGTCGAGGATCGGCCCGCCCTGGATCGTTTTCAGGCCGACGTGCAGACCCCGGGCGAGAAGAGATCGTCGCTGCCACAGGGCGGAAAGCGTCGGCGGCATGGCGTTTTCCACCAGATCGACCAGGTCGCGGACAAATTCAAGCGGCCGCCGGCCGAAGGCAAACTCCAGCCGTTGGTTGGTTCCAAACAGGTTGGTGACCACAGGGAAGGCGGAGCCCTTGACTTTGGTGAACAGCAGCGCCGGGCCGCCCCGAGCGATGACTCTGCGGTGGATCTCGGCGATTTCCAGGTGCGGATCGACCGGTTCGTCGATGGTCAGCACCTGGTCTTGGCGTCGCAGCAGGTCAAGGTAATCGCGCAGATTGAGCAGTGCAGGCATGGGATGACGACAGGATAGATCCGGGTTGTGATTCAATGGTGATGGTCTTCACCGAGGAACAGGCGGTGATACTCCTCGCCTGACAGGTGGTTGCGCATGATCACGGTGAGCAGGTCAATCACCTGATGGATCTCTTCCTCGGACATGCGCGGCACCAGCGCCGCGGTCATGCTGTCGCTACTGAACTGCCGCAGGAAGGTGACGAGCGACTGCTCGTCCATGGCGCGGTTCATGCCGAAAAACATGGCGGCTCCGAGGTGGTGGGGCGTTCAGCCTGCAAGGATGGTCCACCAGACCTTGCGGTCACGCGGTCCGTCGAACTCACAGAAAAAAATGCGTTGCCAAGTCCCAAGCCGCAACTGCCCTCGTTCGACGAGGATGGTAACGGAGGACCCTGTCAGCGCACACATTAAATGGGCCGGCGAATTACCTTCGGCATGGCGAAAGGGATAGTCTGCCGGCACGATCCGCTGCAAGGCGCCGAGCAGGTCGTACCGTACATCCGGATCAGCGCCCTCGTTGATGGTGAGGGCCGCGGTGGTGTGGGGATTGTAAACCACCAGCATTCCATCCTCGACGCCAGAGCCCGTCACTGCCAACTGCAGGCGGTCGGTGAGGTCGATCATAACTGCCCGTGCTGTGGTGCGGACCGAACATTCGCCCCGGGGCATCGCCTTCTCTCTTGAGGGTCAGTTCTGCAGTTCCCACTGGCCGTATTCGTTGCGGCAAGCGGTGCTGTAGGTTCTCTCAGGACGTCCGTCAATCATAGCCTCGATCTCGGCGCGGCGGCAGACCTTCCGCGAGGACGGTTCCTGATAGGCGGGTTGCGGCGTTACGGTATACTGATTGCCGGTGTCCGGGTTGACCCAGCTTGAACGCTGATTGGATACGCCGCGTTCATACATGTGATTCAGTTGCTGCCGGTCATACTTGTCCATTTCGTTGCCAACGATGTAGCCGAGCATCGTCCCCACCGCGGCGCCGATCAGGGTGCCGCCGGTGTTGTGGCCGATGGCCTGGCCTATGAGGGCGCCCGCGGCAGCGCCTCCGGCAGCGCCGGTCTGGGCCTTGTTGGCACAGGAGGTGAGCAGCAGAACAAAGAGAAGGGCCAGAACGCTGAGGTACTTCATGGTGAATCTCCCTGCACAGATGCGGATTGCCTGAGGGCCTCGGGCAACTCCTTGCTCGACTGTACCCCCAGTTGACGTAATGCCTCGGCCCGGGCGATCAGGTTGCCCTGGCCAGAGGCCAGCCGGTTTTTGGCAGTATGCCAGGCCTGCTGGGTTTGGTTGAGACGGAGCCCAATCTCTTCAAACGCCTCGACAAAACCAACCATTTTATCATAAAGATTCCCTGCCTGTTTGGCAATGGTTAAACTGTTGCGGTTCTGTTCATCCATGCGCCAGAGATGGTTGATCGTGCGCAGGATGGCCAGCAGGGTTGAAGGGCTGGTGAGGATGACCTTGCGGTTCATGGCGCTGACCAGCAGTTCGGGGTCCTGTTCCACGGCCAGTTGAAAGGCGCCTTCGATGGGAATGAAAAGGAGGACGAAGTCGATCGACCCAAGGCCGGCCAACTGGTGGTACTGTTTGGCCGCCAGCTGAGCCACATGCTTCCGGATCGAGTCCAGATGCTGGCGGATGGCCAGTTGCAGCCGCCCAGCATCGATGGTCTGGTGCGTTTCCAGGAAGGCCTTGAGCGACATTTTGGCGTCGATGATTATCGAGCGGTTTTCCGGCAGGTGGAGGAGCACATCGGGCTGATAGGCGGTCCCGTCCTCGCCGCGCAGATGCACCTGGACGGAGAATTCACTGCCGTTGCGCAGGCCTGAGGCCTCAAGCAGCCGGGTCAGGACCATCTCGCCCCACTGTCCCTGGGACTTGTTCTTGCCGCGCAGGGCCTCGGTCAGATTAGCGGCCTCGGCGCCGACCTGCTGGTTGAGCTGACGCAGGTGCTGAATCTCCTTGAGCATGGACACCCGGTCCCGCGACTCCCGGTCATAGACATCGTCGACCTTGCGTCTGAATTCCTGCAGCTGGTCGTGAAACGGCTGGAGCAGGGCGGTCAGGCCCGACTGGTGGCGCTGGCTGATCATCTCCCCCTGCTCCCCAAGAATCCGCCCCGCCAGCAGCTGGAAATCCTTTTCAATCTGCCGCCTGGTCTCGCGCAGCAGTTCCTCCCGTTCCGCCACCTGTCGTTGCATGACCGTGCAGGCCGTCTGCAGCGAGGCGTTTTCGATGTCGATTTCCCGGTTCTCCCGGGCCAGCTGGTTGCGTTCCTGCTGGAGCTGGCGCATTTCCTCGGTACATTCCTGGCAATCCTTCTCCGCCTGCGCAAGGCGCAGGGAGAGGACCAGGTGACGTCTCTGGGCGAAGAGGTGGGTAAACAAAAAAAGCACGGCGGCGAGCACGAATCCTGCGGCCAGGCCGACGCCGAGCGAAAGCGGGTGCAACTGCTGGATGAGGGGGAGAAGTTGCTGCACGGGTCAGGGCGGGCTTACGGCGGGAGGAAGGGCGCTCAGCGGCGGCGGGACAGCCGGCGCAGCTCTTCCAGCTCCTCGAGCAGGTCGAGCACCAGGCCGCATCCCGGAAGATTGACCCGCAGGTCTCGCTGCAGTCGGACTACGGTTTGCACCCGCCTGATGGCAACGCAGGTGAATCGCCATTCTCGGGGCGACTGGCCCTGCGGAAGGAGGATGCCCTCGTCGATCATGTCGTGGATCAGTTCGGCGGTGACGCCGCAGACCCGACAGAGGTCCGCAAGGGTACAGAAGGTTTCCTCGTTCAGGACCACGCCCTGGATGTAGGCAGTTTGTTCAGGCATGTCAGATCCCCATGGCTGCGCGAGGGTTGAACGGCATCAGTCTGGCCATGGCCTCGTACAGTTTTCGCTCCTCTTCGGTGTGGGCCTCGGGCTGGATAATCTGCAAGGTGACGATCTGGTCGCCGCGGTTGGCGCCGGCGCAAAGCCCCTTGCCCTTGAGGCGCAGTTTCTTGCCGCCTTGGGATCCGGGCGGTATTTTCAGCTGTACACTGCCGCCGAGCGTCGGCACGGCGAGCGTGGCGCCCAGCGCGGCCTCCCAGGGGGTGATCGGCAAGGTGAGATGGATGTCCCGTTTCTCGGCGTGGAACAGCCGGTCCGGCTGGAAGGCGATTTCGAGGAAAAGATCCCCCGGCGCGCTGCCGCCGTATCCGGGCAGGCCCTGACCCTCCAGTCGTATTCGCTGCCCTTCGATGATCCCCTTGGGGATGACCACGTGCAGCCGGTGGGGACTGGCGCCAACCCGGCCGTTGGAATCCACTGTCGGACGCGTGAGGGTGATGGTCTGGCGGGCTCCGTGATACGCGTCAGCGAGGCTGATGACGATCTTGGCGTGGTGATCCTCGCCCTTCATGCGGAAGGTCTGTTGGCGATAGGTTCCACCGGCATGATCGCGGCCGAACAGCGATTCGAAAAAGTCGCTGAAGTTGGTCGCGTCGGCACCGGTGTAGCCGGCGCCACTAAATTCAAAGCCAGCGTCCCAGTTGGGCGGCGGCTCAAAATGATCGCCATTGCGCCAGTTGGCCCCGAACTGATCGTAGGCGGCCCGTTTTTCAGGATCCTTCAGCACTTCGTAAGCTTCGCCGGCCTCTTTGAATTGGACCTCAGCATTCTTCTCCTTGCTGACATCTGGATGGTACTTTCTCGCGAGCCTGCGATAGGCCTGTTTGATCTGCTCCTGGGTTGCGTCGCGAGCAACGCCCAGAATCTGATAATAATCCTTGTATTCCATCGTGTTATCCTGAAGATCAGCGATGCTGTCGTTTGTCCTCTACAGTAAGAACAGCCTGTTGAAAAGAAAAGAAAAAAAAAGGGGTAACAGCTTTCTGCTTGAAGAGCGGTTACGGTATCTCTTATGCTGAGAGTATGGGGTACATCACAAGAAACATCGTCCTGACTGGATTCCGGGCCACGGGCAAGACCTCTGTCGGGAGGTTGCTGGCAGCAAAGCTGGGGTATGGGTTCGTCGATGCGGACCAGTTGCTCTCCGAGCGGTTGGGCAGCACCATTGCCGAGTGCGTCGCCCGGCATGGCTGGGATCGTTTCCGCCAGGCGGAGCGCCAACTGCTTGCCGAGGTGCCCGCCATGAGTTGTACGGTAATGGCGACCGGCGGCGGGGCGATTGAACATCAGCGCGAGTGGCAGGAACTTCGCGACCGTTGTGTGGTGGTCTGGCTCGACGCCGATATCGCCACTATCCGCCAACGGCTCGGTTGCGACCCTCAGACCGCGGCACAGCGGCCATCGTTGACCGGAGCCGCAGTTGACGATGAACTGGAGCAAGTGCTGCGCCGGCGTCTCCCCCTGTATGCCGCGGGTTCGGACCTGCGGCTGGAGACAGCGGGCGTTGCGCCCGATGTTTTGGCGGAGCGATTAACGAACGAGATTGGGAAGATGGAAGCACAGCGGAGAGCGGAACAGAACGGAGAGGATGCTGCCAAGATGACTCGGCAGCGGCGGGGAAACGGCAATGGTTGACGGCAACGTCGGCGAAGTCCGGTCCGTTTGGTTGGTGACCCGGGAGTACGACGGCCTGGCCGGCGCGGGTGGAGTCAAGGATGTCTGTCGGCAACTGGCCGAGACGCTGGCGGCACGGGGCGATTGCCAGGTGCGGGTCGTCCTGCCCCGCTACGGGTTTATGGACGCGGCCCAGTTGGGCTTTACCCAGGCCGGCCCCGGCGACCACAGCGGCCGCATTGGTGGGCGCCGATTCGAGCAGGTGTTCGAAGTGGACATGCATTATGCCCTCGAGGAGCGGCGGGAATTGGTCGCGGTCTGGCAGGCAGACATCAACCGGGTGCGGGTGCTGTTGATCGAGGCTGACCGCTACTCCACCAAACGCAGCGTCTACACCTACACCGACGAGGACGAACTGGAGGTGGCCTGGCAGCGGACCGGTGGCGGTCATTTCGACTATTTTGCCATGAACGTCCTCCTGCAGAAGGCGGCCCTTGAACTGATGATTCTTCTGGAGGAGCGACCCGACATCATCCACTGCCACGACGGCCATGCCGCCATCCTGCCGGCGATGATGCGGGAAAACAGCGGCTGGCGGTCATATTTTCACCGCACCGGGGCCGTGGTCACCGTACACAATGCCGGCCTCGGCTACCACCAGGAGGTAGACGACCTCACCTTTGCCCGCGCCATCACCGGCCTGCCGCAGCGGGTGATTGAGTCGAGCCGGCTGGGCTTGAGTTTTGATCCCTTTCTTGCCGCTTCCGGGTATGCGGTGCTCAACACGGTCAGCGAGAATTATGGACGGGAACTGCAGGAGACGCCCGATGACGCCCGCACCGGCTGGCTCGGACATGCCCTGCTCGATCGTCAGGTGCGGCTTTTGGGCATCACCAACGGCATCGACCCCGCGGCCTTTGATCCCACCCGGCCTGAACAGCTTGGTCTGGCGGCCGCCTACGATATCGGTGAAGGAATGCTGGAAGGCAAGCGGACCTGCAAGGAGGCGCTGCTGGCTCAGATTGTCGCCGGTGGCCCTTGGGAGCGGATCAAACAGTACGGGGCCCTTGCCATGGGGCCAGATGCGGGTCTATTCACCTTCATCGGCAGGCTTACTTCGCAGAAAGGGGTGGATATTCTTATTCGTGCCATTATCGAACTCCTGCCCGAAAACCTGTCGCAGCAGGTGCTTGTCTTTGGCTCGGGCGCGCCGGAGCTTGAAAACCAACTGGAGGTGCTGGCGGTTTCACAAGGCGCCTGGGGGCGGGTCTGCTTCCTCAAAGGCTACGATCCGGTTCTGGCAAACAAAGTCTATGCTGCCGGTGATTTCTTTGTTATTCCTTCAAGATACGAGCCTTGCGGCCTGACTGACTACATTGCCCAGTTGCTTGGTAACCTGCCGATCGTGCATCGGGTCGGCGGCCTGATCAAGGTGGTGGACGGAGAGACCGGCTTTTCCTACGGTGACGACGTGCCGGCGACGCTCGCGCAGACCATGCGGCACGCCCTGTCGATTTACCATGAGCAACCCGAGCGGATCAGAGCCATGCAGAAGGCGGCGGTCGAGCGGATCAAACAGGTGCACACCTGGGAAAAGGTGCTGGACGATTACATCCTCCTCTATCAGCAGGCCCTGCGAATGGCCGGCCGCGGTCGTTAAGCAAGGGATGTTGGGCGCAGGCGCACAGGCAGGCGGACGCGGCTGGTTCGATTCCCGCCGGAACCATTTTGTCCGTCAGGCTCTGGACGATTTTATGACCCTTGCCGTAGGGTTTCAGGAACTGTATTCCTCCTGTCTCGAATGTTGCCTGCAACAATCGGCCAGCGGCGCCAGTTGGAAGAACCGCGAGGTGGGCGAGACCTGGGGGCGAATGCACCGGCGTCTTGCTGAAATGGTGGGCACGGAACGGGATACCGGCCCCCTCTGGCAGCTGAAAGACCTCTGTCACCGGATCTGGCCGCAGCAACTGCAGGAACTTCATGGCCACGGCGTCCTGGTCGACTGGCTGATCGGGTCCCTGTTCCACGAGGCCATGAAGCTTAAAGAAAACCTGTATCTGCTCGGCACCTATGGCCCGTCCGCCGCGGCTCTGGGCGGAGTTGCCAGGCCGGGCCTTGGCTGCGATGACAAGCCCCCACTCTCACGCATGGCGGACCTTGACACCCTGGTCGAGCGCACTGCAGCCACCGTTGCTGGCCAGTTGGAGCGGATAGGCTTTCTGTTTGGTCAGGTCAATTACATCCTGCGTCTGATGATCCCCGATTTGGCGGTCAATCCCCTGGTAATACGCTTGTTGGCCGAGCGCGAGCAGGAGGTAGTCGATCTCTGGGGCGAATCGCTGGAAGAACTGTTCGCGGAAGTGCTCGGCAGGCGCGCCGCGGACGGCTTCTGCCTGGCCGGGGCGAGCTACCTGGACGGCCACTGGCGCAGGCAGGCGCTGGCCATGTATCGGCGGGCTTTGGCTCTTACGCCCGACTGTGATGAAGCCATCGTCAGAATCGCGCATATCGAGGCCGTTCTCCGGGCTACTCCCGGGGAATGTGAAGGATAACACACTAAAACACCTCAACTTTATTAAGGAGTGACATATCATGACAATCAAAGTAGGCATCAACGGATTTGGTCGGATCGGCCGGAACATATTTCGCGCCCTGAGCAAGGATCCTGCCTTTGCAGTCATCGAAATTGTCGGCATCAACGACCTGACTGACGTTAAAACCATCGCTCATCTGGTGAAGTATGACTCGATCATGGGCGTTGCCGGCCAGCAGATTTCCGCAGCCGAGAACGCCATCGTGGTCGATGGCCACACCATCCCGATCACCAGCCACCGCAAGCCCAACGAGATCCCCTGGGGCAGCCTGGGCGCCGAATACGTGCTCGAATGCACAGGCTTGTTCACCGACATGGAGACAGCCAAGGCCCACATCGACGCCGGTGCGAAAAAGGTAATCATCTCCGCCCCCGCCAAGGGTGAGGTCAAGACCATCGTCATGGGCGTCAACGAGGATGAATATGACCCGACCCAGCATCATGTTGTCTCCAACGCCTCCTGCACCACCAACTGCCTGGCACCGGTTGCCCAGGTGATCCTGAATAATTTCGGCATTAAACGGGGATTGATGACCACCATACACGCCTATACCGGTGACCAGCGACTGCTCGATTTCCCCCACTCCGACCTGCGCCGGGCCCGAGCAGCGGGCCTGTCCATGGTGCCGACCAAAACCGGCGCCGCCGCTGCCGTCGCCCTGGTTATTCCTGAATTGAAAAATAAGTTCGACGGGCTCGCCGTCCGTGTGCCCACCCCGGATGTGTCTCTGGTGGATGTGGTCATCGAGGTGGAGCGGGAAACCACTGTACCTGAGGTAAACAAGGCCCTGGCTGCGGCCGCCAACCGCTATCTGGCTTATACCGAGGAACCGCTGGTGTCGATCGACTTCCAGGGCGATCCCCATTCCTCCATCGTTGATGGCCTTTGCACCCGGGTAATGGGCAGTTCGATCAAGGTCATGAGTTGGTACGACAACGAGTGGGGCTACTCCAACCGCATGCTTGATCTGGTTCTGCACATGGAGGCGAACAAGGCCCTGTAAACATCCGAACAGGCGATGTCACTGGGGCAGCCGCCAGTCCCGTGACCTGCCGCCCGCCGAATGACGAAACAAAAAAACCGGAATGCCCAAGTCGCCCCCGCTTATAAAGGGCAACCGGGACATTCCGGTTTTTGTATGCGGATAGGCTGCCGGTGTGCTATCCGGCTGCCAGCTGCTGGCGATCAGTCTTCGACGTACCCCTTGCCTTTGCAGGTCGGGCACTTCTGATCCGGGGTGCAGACCTGACCGTCTTCGTTCTTGCCCTGCCATTCGCTGCTGGTCTCACACACACCTTCAATTACCTTCTTTCCCATGCAGGTCGGACAGACATCTTTCTTTTCTTGAGCCATTGTACCCTCCTTTGAATAATGAGTAGCCGAAAAATTTGAATGAGGCCACTATAAATCAATAAATGAAAAAATCAACGTGTTCGGATGCGAACGGGACGGTTTCCCGTTCCGTTGCACGGCCGGAACATACAACCCCACGGAAGCGATCAAGTGTCCGAGCCCCAGATTTGTCACTTCGACCAGAGGGGCAGGGAGGCCGGTTTCAGGCCGTCCGGAGGCGATTATTTTTCCTTCCAGTCCGGCCGCAGGTGCAGTTCGGTCAACTGCTTGCGGGGCACCATGGAAGGGGCGTCGGTGAGCGGGCAGGTGGCCTTCTGGGTCTTGGGGAAGGCGATGACGTCGCGGATGGATGAAGAGCCGGTGATCAGCATCATCAGCCGATCGACGCCAAAGGCGATGCCGCCGTGGGGCGGTGCTCCCAGTTCCAGAGCGCGCAGCAGGAAGCCGAACTTCTCGCGCGCCTCCTCGGCATCGATGCCGAGCGCCGCAAACACGGTCTGCTGCATGGCCGGGGTGTGAATGCGAATGGAGCCGCCGCCGATCTCGTTGCCGTTGAGCACCAGATCGTAGGCCCGGCTCTTGACCGCGCCTGGGTTGGTCTCAAGCAAGGCCAGCTGCTCTTCGTTGGGCGCTGTAAAGGGGTGGTGCACCGCCGTGTAGCGTTTTTCCTCTTCGTCGTACTCGAGCAGAGGAAAATCCGTCACCCAAAGGAACTCAAAGCCGCCTCCGTCCATCAGGCCGAGCCGTCTCGCCAGTTCAAGCCGCAGTTCCGAGAGTACCTGGTGCACGACCTTGGTCCGGTCGGCGCCAAAAAGGATCAGATCGCCGGGCTGGGCATCGAGCACCGAGGCCATGGCGGCGATCTCCTCCTGGCTGAAAAACTTGGTGATCGGCGACTGCCATTCGTTTTCCTTGATCTTGATCCAGGCCATGCCGCGGGCCCCGAAGCGGCTGGCGAACTCGGTGAGGTCGTCCAGATCCTTGCGCGAGAAAGTGCCGCAGCCCTTGGCGTTAATAGCCTTGACCACCCCGCCCTGCTCGATGGCGGTCTGGAATACCTTGAAGCCGCAGCCCCGCAGGGTTTCAGTCAGGTCCACCAGTTCCAGACCGAAACGGGTGTCGGGCCGGTCGGTGCCGTAGCGGCGCAGGGACTCGTCGTAGGTCATCTGCGGGAAGGGCGGTCGTAGATCAATGTCGCGTACAGATTTGAACACGGTTTTGATCATGCCCTCGACGATTTCGATGATCTCGCCCTCGGTGATGAAGCTCAGCTCCATATCGATCTGGGTGAACTCGGGCTGCCGGTCGGCGCGGAGGTCCTCGTCGCGGAAGCACTTGACGATCTGGTAGTAGCGGTCCATGCCGGCAACCATCAGGATCTGCTTGAATAACTGTGGAGACTGGGGCAGGGCGTAGAATTTGCCGGCATTGACCCGGCTGGGCACCAGGTAATCCCGCGCGCCCTCGGGGGTGGAGCGGGTAAGCATTGGCGTCTCAATCTCAAGGAAATTGTTCGTGTTGAGATAGGAACGCACGGCCTGCAGGGCCTGGTGGCGAAGGATGAGATTGCCGGCGATTTCCGGTCGGCGTAGGTCAAGGTAGCGATATTGCAGCCGGAGGGTGTCGGAGACCTCGACGTCCTCATCCAGGGGGAAGGGCGGTGTCTCGCTAGTGTTGAGGATGCGCAGTTCGTCAACCAGGATTTCGATGGCGCCCGTCTTGAGCTTGGGATTCTCCATGTCGGCGGGGCGGGCAGTCACCCGGCCGCGCACGGCAATCACCCACTCGCTGCGCAACTGGTGCGCTTTGGCGTGCACCTCAGTGTTGATCTCCGGGTTGAAGACCACCTGGGTGATGCCCCAGCGGTCGCGCAAGTCGATGAAGATGACGCCGCCATGGTCGCGGCGGCGCAGCACCCAACCCATGAGGGTGGTTTCCCGGTCAAGGAAGTCCGGGCCGAGATCGTTGCAGTTGTGTGTGCGCCGGAGCGCTCCCATTGATTCCATGTCTGTTCTCCAGAAAGTAGGCAGGTCGCCATTCGACGGGCCTGGGAAAAAGGTCGTGAGGTCGTTGGCCGGGTACGGTCACAGTCGGCGCGGTTCGGAGTGCATTCAGCCGTTCAGGCGTTCGATCAGCCTTCGGCACTGCTCCTCCGGAGGGCCGGCGAGCGACACCGGGTGCTGTTCCTGGGTCGCCATGTTGCGCAGTGTGCCCTCCTGGCAGGCCCATTCGTCGGCCCCGACGATCAGGGCGAAGCGGGCGTTGACCCGGTTGGCCTGCTTGAGCTGCGCCTTCAGGCTACGGCCGCTGTAATCGATAGCCACCCTGAAGCCGCCGCGGCGAAGCAGATGAGCCAGCCGGCTGCAAGGGGTGAGCAGGTCCGGGCCGAGGGCGGCGATAAACAGATCGGCGGTGGCCCTGGGCCGTCTGTCGTCGCCCTGCTGTTCCAGCAGGAGCACGATCCGCTCCAGACCCATGGCAAAGCCGATACCGGTCAGAGGAGGGCCGCCCAACTGTTCGATCAGGCCGTCGTAGCGGCCGCCCGCGCCGACGGCCGCCTGGGCGCCCAACTCGGTGGTCAGGAACTCGAAGGTGGTGCGAGTGTAGTAATCGAGTCCCCGGACCATGAACCGGTTAAGCCGGAAGGGGACTTCGAGGAGTTCGAGCGCCTGCCGGACGGCGAGGAAATGCTGGTCGCATTCGGGACAGAGGGTGTCGAGCAGTGAGGGGGCCTCCTTGACCAAGGCTCGACAGGTGGGTTTCTTGCAGTCCAGGACCCGAAGCGGATTGGTGTGGGTCCTGCGCTTGCAGTCGTCGCACAGGCCGTTCGTCAGTTGTTCGAGATAGGCGACCAGTTCGGCCTTGAACGGCGGGCGGCAGACCGGGCAGCCGAGCGAATTGAGTTCCAGGCTGACCGAGAGGCCGAGTTCCTCGAACAGCAGGTGGCCCATGGCGATCAGTTCGGCATCAATCTGGGGTTCGGCGGCACCGATGATTTCGGCGTCCAGCTGATGGAACTGACGCAGCCGCCCCTTCTGCGGTCGTTCGTGCCGAAACATGGGGCCGATGGTGTAGAGGCGCTGCACCGGTTGCTGCACGTGCAGGCCATGCTCGATGAAAGCCCGCATGATTGAGGCGGTGGCCTCGGGCCGCATGGTAATACCCTTGTCGACGAAGGTGTACATCTCCTTCTCGACTACGTCGGTGGCCTCGCCGATGGAGCGGACGAACAGCTCGGTCTTCTCCAGGATCGGCATCCGGATCTCCTGCAGGCCGAACCGTTCGAAGATGCTGCGAGCGCAGTGTTCGGCGAACTGCCACCGGGCCACGCTGTCCGGGAGGATGTCTTTAAAACCGTTTATAGCCTGTATTTTCAAGGAAAACTCCGGGAGTTTGGCAACGGGCGACGGCGGGCGTCGCCCTGGCCGGATGATGGTAGGGAAAAAATTAGAAATCTAATCGAATTCCAGGGAAAAAGTCAAGCCGGTGTCGCTTTGTTGTGGTATTATCCTGCCAAGGGTGGCAACGAGAAACCCTGTCGCATCGAACAGGCCTCGTCGCTTGACAAACTGGCGTAGGCGCGGCATTGTTTTGCATTGCCCATGTGTTTTTTTGTCAGGAGAGTGAAGCGGACCTTCACCGTCCTTTTTCTTCCCGTTATTTCAAGAGAGTTGCATGAAACTGCCAGAATTGAAGATAGGCTCGCTGGTTGCGAAAATACCGATCATCCAGGGCGGCATGTCGATTCGGGTATCGACCTCGGCCTTGGCCATACCGGTCGCGGAATGCGGCGGCATCGGCACCATCGGCGGTTCAGGCATCCCCGTGCCGGAACTGCAGGAGGATATCCGCAAGGCAAAGAACGCCACCAAGGGCGTCATCGCCGTCAACATCATGTACGCCATGAAGGACTTCTACGAGCTGGTGATCGGCTCCATCGAGGCCGGCGCGGACATGATCATAACCGGCGCCGGCTTCTCCCGCGACATATTCAAGATCGGGGCGAAGTTCAACATCCCGATCGTGAGCATCGTGTCCACTCCCGGTCTGGCCAAGCTGGCGGAAAAACTTGGTGCGGCCGCGGTGATCGTCGAGGCCACCGAGGCCGGAGGTCACCTGGGCACCGAGACGCCGCTACGCGAACTTTTTCCCTCCATCCGCAAGGTGATCTCCAAAATTCCGCTGATCGCGGCCGGCGGCATCACCAACGGCTACGAGATGGCCGAGATGATGGACGAGTACGGTGCCGACGGCATCCAGATCGCCTCCCGTTTTGTCCTTAGTAAGGAGTGCTCGGTTTCGGAGAAGTTCAAGGAGGCCTATCTCAAGGCCAGCCAGGAGGATATCGTCCTGGTCACGTCGCCGGTTGGTATGCCTGGCCGGGCGGTGCGGACACCCTTTGTCGACAAGATGCTCAAGGGTGAGGACATCTCCGCCATCAAGTGCCAGTTCAAGTGCCTGAAGAAATGCAGCTACAAGTACTGCATCAACGATCGCCTGAATGCGTCCTGTGAGGGCGATGTGGAGAACGGGCTGGTCTTTTCCGGCGCCAACACCTACAAGATGAAAGAGATTCTGTCCGTGCGCGAGATCTTCGATAGGTTTGTCAAGGCCGCGGAGTCGGTGTACAAGGAAAAAATGCCAAGGCCGGTCTCGGTTGCGGAATGACCGGCTCACCGCCAGCCTGCCTGCCGTTGGACCCGACCGTATGAGTGCCGAATTCTCCCCTGATGGCCGCGCAGATCAACCTACCCGCACGGCCATCATCCTTCCTGAATCCGCCCACCCCATCCGCGAACACCAGCTTGACCGTGAGGCGCTCAAGGTACTGTATCGCCTGCGCGACGCCGGCTTCAAGGGCTACCTGGTTGGCGGTGGGGTGCGGGATCTCTATCTGGGCCGAACACCCAAAGACTTCGACATCTCCACCGATGCCCGGCCCGGCCAGTTGCGGCAGCTATTCCGCAACAGCCGGACCATCGGCCGGCGCTTTCGGCTGGTACAGGTGTTTTACCGGGGCAACAAGATCATCGAGGTTTCGACCCTGCGGTCAAGCAGCGAGTTTGATATCGATGGCAATGACGAAGTCCTTGCCGCCAACAACACTTTCGGCACCCTTGAGGAAGACGCCTTCCGCCGCGACCTGACCATCAATTCCCTCTTTTACGAGATCGAAAACCACACCGTCATCGACTACACCGGCGGCGTCAGGGATATCGAGCAGGGGATTATTCGCATGGTCGGCGACCCGGACCGCCGGTTCACCCGCGACCCGGTACGGATGATGCGGGCCGTGCGCCATGCCGCCCGGACCGGTTTTGCCATCGATCCCGAGACCTCAGAGGCCATCCTTCGCCATCACGACAAACTTCGTCTCTGTCCGCCATCGCGCATCCGCGACGAGGTACTCAAAGACCTGCACTCAGGGGCCAGCAGTCCCTGGGTGGCTCTTTGCCTGACCACACCGCTGTGGATGACCCTCTTTCCAATCTATGAACAATACTTGCGGAGCGACCAGGCAGAGGCGGTGCAACGGCAGTTGCTGAACGTCATGGCCACAATTGACCGCCTCTATGAGCGGAGCGACGAGGACGAGCCGGTGAAGATCCCCGAACAGATGCTCTTTGCTGCCCTGCTGCTGCCCTGGGCCTGTCAGCGGTTTGACCTGCCGGCGACCAGCGTCAGGGGCCCTGGGTTTCATACCCTGTCGCGCCGGATCCGGGAGGACATCGACCTCTACTTTGGCGAGGCCTTCAATGTCCAGCGCATGGCCAAGGAGGCTATGACCATGCTGCTGGTCAACCTGCCGACCTTCCACCAAGCACGTACCCTGGGCAGCGACCCGAAATGGCTGAAAAAGAAAAGCTATTACCGCGACTGCTCCCGCTTTTACGATCTCTATCTCGAATCGATCGGCCTCGGCGGTGCAGCCCGGGTGGAGGAATTCATCGAGGAGCCGAAGAAGGAGGGCAAGATCGAGGTGGTGAGCGTCATGCCCGACGGCGGCGATGGACATGAGTCCCGTGGTGGTCGTGGCCGGGGCAGCATCACCCCGGCCTTCAGCAGTACGCAGCAGGGGGTTTTCGGTCTGCGGCGGCGCTCAACGAGCTGACCGGAGGACTTGTTGCGATTTCTGCTCTACAACATCCGGTACGCGACCGGTAACGGTAGCCACTTCCATTTTCCCTTCCCCTATGCCGGTTACCTGCGCCGGTCCGGCGGCAACTTCGACAAAATCCTTGAGTTCATCCGCTCGGTCAATCCTGACCTTATGGGGCTGGTGGAGGTGGACCACGGTTCCTTCCGCACCGGCCAGCTCTGCCAGGCGGAGATCATCGCCGAGCAACTGGGGTTCCACCATGTAATCGAGACCAAGTACGGGTCGGCCTCGGTGGCCCACAGGTTGCCGCTGCTTAAAACCCAGGGCAACGCGGTCCTTTCCCGGGAGCCGATCATCAGCCACCGCTTTCACTACTTCGACGAGGGGGTGAAGCGACTGGTCATTCAGGCCTGCACCGAATGGCTGACCGTGTTCCTGGTCCACCTTTCCCTGACCTACCGCAACCGGCAGTACCAGCTGGAGCGGTTGTACAAGCTGATCCGCCAAGTGGATCGCCCGGTTATTCTGGCCGGCGACTTCAATGTCCTGTGGGGCAAGCGTGAACTGGAATTGTTTCTCGGGGCCACTGGTCTGGTCAGCGCCAACCCAGAGAAAAAACCCTCCCACCCCAGCCGGTCACCCAAGCGCGAGTTGGATTTCATTCTCCACAGCCCGGAACTGCGGGTCACCAGTTTTCAGATTCCCACCGTCACCTTCTCCGATCACGCCCCCCTGATCTGCGACTTCACGCTCTGACCCGAACCAGCGCTGCTCCCCGCGACGAGTTGTTACCAAGGCAGGCCGATGACCGAGCCGTTGCGGCCGGTGACGCCGCCCGCGATCCTGACCGCCCGACGGTAGGAAAAGAAGCGCGGATCGCAGCAGGTGCAGAGACCGGCAACCTCGATTCGGTCCGGGAGAACGCCGGCGTTTTGTAGCTGTCTGCGGCTGATTGCCCAGAAGTCAAAATACAGAGGCCGTACCTGGAAGGCATGCATCCATTCCGGCAACTCCTGCCGGTAGCCGATGAATTCGGCGCAACACGGACCGAGCGAAGGACTGATGACCGCGTCCAGATCGGCAGGATCAACTGCAAAGGCTTCCCGCATGCGGGCGATGGTTTTTCCAATGATGCCGCATATGCTCCCGCGCCAGCCACAGTGCACTGCCGCCACCACCCCTGTGGAGCGGGCGGCGAGCAGGACTGCCTGGCAGTCCGCATGCTGTATCAGCAGGCCTATTCCCCGCTGGTCGGTGATCAGCGCGTCAAATCCGGTATGCTCGTCGGCCTCGGCGTTGTCCTGATTGATCACCAGGACCCGATCATCGTGGACCTGGTGTGCCGAGGCCAGCCTTCGCAGGCCCAGGACCGCGACCACGGCCTCCCGGTTGGCGCGCACCTGTCCGTCCGGGTCGCCGACGTGGAAGCTGAGGTTGAGGCTGGTAAATGGGCCGGTGCTGATGCCGCCTGAAGTGAAAAACATGCCGTGGGGACGGCGCAGCCGTTCGCTGGTGTATCGGGGCAGGGGTGTTTGTTGCAGATGCATGGCCGATTCGGAGAATGAAAAAGGGAAAGCCGGGGCGGCTTTCCCTTTTTCATGGGTCATTGGGAAGACGATGGATCAGAAATAGGCCTCGAAGGTCAGGTAGACTTGATTGGCGCTTTCCACCGGATTCATGCCCAGTGCCTGCAGGGCTGCTTTTTCGTCGTCCAAATCGTAGGGTTTGTAGTTGAAGTTGGAGCCGCCGGCGTAGTCGTAGTCGTAGTACTGCCAGCCAAGACGAATGAAAGTCTTGGCGTACTTGGAGAGGGCCTCGCCGGTGGGCAGGTCGTAGATCAGGTAGATCTCGTAGGCATTGCCGCGGGTGGCCAGCTTCGACATGTAGAGATCGTCGTGGCCCGGCGTGAAGGCGACCCAGTATTGGGAGCCGTGGTTGTACTCGGCGCCAACCTTGAGGCCGAGGTTGGCGATGTCGTAACGTACGCCGGCATAGAAGGAGTAGCCGTCTTCGGCGTCGGTGTTGTACCCGGTCCGCCGCATGGCCATGCCGTAATAGTCGTTGAACATACCGTTGCCATTGGGATCGGTGTGGCTCCAGCCGCCGGCAGCGAAATAGTTGAGGTCGCCGACCTTATCCGTGAAGACGCCGGTCGTGTGGTACATCTGGCCAAGGTCGGTCTGAGGCCCGTAGCCGCCCTGATCTTGCGGCATGGAAGCGCCAAAGCGGACGAAGTCGCTGGCAAAGGCAGGGTAATTGTAGAGGTTGTAGACGCCGAACGCCTGAATGTTGAGGAAGCGGGATCCCTGCTTCATGACGTCCCAGCTGAATCCGGCGAAATCGGTGTCGTCCACGGGGAAAGATTGGGTGTCGTTCTCCCACTGCAAACCGCCCTCGAAGCCGCGGCCATAACAGAAGCGGATGCGGCCGGCGCCCATGAAATCGTTGCCCCAATCGTAGCCGTAGCCCAGAGTGAAGCCGTCAAACGGATAGTCCATGTAGGCCACGGGCGTGGCCATTCTGTCGTCGTTGCCCATGCGGAGATCGGCAGGCGGTCCGTCGGTGGTCGGGCGACGGCCGACAGACATCCAGATGGGCATGCCGCCGATGTTGTTCCAGTTGACAAAGGCACGGTCCACATACAGGGCGCTGTCGTTGGGGGTGCGGGTGGTGTTGCCATCAAAGATCGGGTAGCCGTCGGCCAGACCGGTGGGGGTGGACTGCATGCCCCAGGCCTTGTACATGGCGAGGCGGCCCTTGAAGTCGACATTCTCGGTGGCCTTGACCCGCATGTTCAGGCGCAGCCGGTTAGTGAGGATAGTGTCATTGCCCTGGTCGCCGGCGGAAGAGGCGCCAAAGGTCGGCATGCCGGTGGCCGGGTCCATGCCGGTCATCAGCAGCGGGGTGCCGGTGGCAAACAGGTTGCTGGCCTCGTAGTAGTCGCCCCGGGCGCGGAAGTCACCGTCGAACTGGAAGCGGGCGGCCAGATCCCAAGCCTCGGATTTCTCCTCCAGCATGCTGTCCATGTCGTCGACCTTGCCACCGTATTCGGTGATGGCCTCGTTCTGCTGCGCCAACTGCGCCTTCAACTCGTCCAACTGGCGGGCCAGGTCGTCAATTTTTTGCTCAAGAGCAGCCGGGTTCTTGCTGCCCCCAGCCGAGGCCAGAGCGGGCAACACAAGCAAGCTGGCCAAGGCGATCAGGGAAATTTTTTTAACCATGGTTCTTCCTCCCTCTGCGTTGAAATAAACAGGTGCTTGACCATGCAGTCTCCGCAACCAGAGAACGGGGGCCGCCATGGGCTTCAATGAAAAATACTCCTATTAAGATGAAATCTAGCTGGATAGGGAAAAAAAGTCAATGCAGGAGGCCCGACGGGTAAAAAAAATTGAACCGGCTTTGTGGGAGAGGCCGTGGCAGGCAGCGAGCGCGGAAAAAATGCCGGGCAACGGGAGGGCTGCCCGGCAAGGGGAGGAATTACTGGTAGGTGAAAGTCGTCTTGTTGTTTTTGCGTCCCACCTTGACCTTGCCGCCCTTGTTGAGGACGCCAAAGAGGATCTCCTCGGTGAGCACGTCGCCGATCTCCTTCATGATCAACCGCCGCAGCGGTCGAGCGCCGAAGGCGGGCTCATAGCCCTCCTTGGCCAGCCAGGCGCGAGCGGAGTCGGTGAGATCGATCTGGACCTTCTTCTCAGCCAGTTGATCTTGCAACTCCCTGACCATCTTGTCGACCACGCGTTCCACAATCTCCAGGGACAGGGGCGCGAAACTGATGATCGCATCCAGGCGGTTGCGGAACTCCGGCGAAAAGAGGTTTTTGATCGCCTTCTGCTCCTTGCCCCTGGAGTCGCCCAAAAAGCCGATGGACTGTTCACTCATCTCGCGGGCGCCGGCGTTGGTGGTCATGATGAGGATGACGTTGCGGAAGTCAGCGCGGCGGCCGGCGTTGTCCGTCAGGGTGGAGTGGTCCATGACCTGCAGCAGGATCGAGAAGACGTCCGGATGGGCCTTTTCGATCTCGTCGAGCAGGAGCACGGTGTAGGGGTGCTTGCGGATAGCGTCGGTCAGCAGGCCGCCCTGATCGAAGCCGATGTAGCCGGGAGGCGCGCCGATCAGTCGGGCTACGGCATGCTTTTCCATGTACTCGCTCATGTCGAAGCGCTCGAAGTTTACGGCCATGGCCGCGGCCAGTTGGCGGGCGACCTCAGTCTTGCCCACGCCGGTGGGGCCGGCAAAGAGGAAGGAGCCGGTGGGCGCCTGCGGGTTGCCCAGGCCGGCGCGAGAGCGCTTGACCGCCTTGACCAGAGCCTCCAGGGCCTCGTCCTGACCGTAAATAAATTGCTTGAGCCTGTCACCCAGATGCAGCAGCTCGGCGGTGTCGTTGGTGGCCTTGGTGTTGACCGGGACGCGGGCGATTTTGGAGACGATCTGCTCGACGTCGCGCACGCCCACGGTGCGGCCGGTCTTGCCCATCAGCCGGAAGGAGGCGCCGACCTCGTCCATGACGTCGATGGCCTTGTCCGGCAGGAAGCGGTCGTTGATGTAGCGACTGGCCAGTTCGGCCGTGGCCTCAATGGCTGAGCGGGCGTAGCGGATCTGGTGGTGTTCCTCGTACTTGGACTGCAGCCCGCGCAGAATGCGGCAGGTGTCGGGCACCGAGGGCTCCTCAATGTCGATCTTCTGGAAGCGGCGCGACAGGGCGCGGTCCTTTTCGATGTGGTTCTTGTACTCCTCGTAGGTAGTGGAGCCGATGCAGCGGATGGTGCCGGCCTGGAGCGCGGGCTTGAGCAGGTTGGAGGCGTCCATGGAGCCACCGCTGGTGGCGCCGGCGCCAATGATCGTGTGCATCTCGTCGATGAACAGGATGGCCTTGTCCTTTTTCTCGATGGCGGCCACCACTTCCTTGAGTCGCTTTTCGAAGTCGCCCCGATACTTGGTGCCGGCCACCAGGGTACCGAGATCGAGCATGTAGATCTCCGCATCCTGGAGCAGGTCGGGCACCAGTTTCTTCGGGTCCGGCTTGGTCTCCTTGCGGGCGATGGCGTCCTCGTGGATACGCAGGGCCAAGCCCTCGGCCATGGCCGTCTTGCCGACGCCGGGTTCGCCGACCAGCAGGGGGTTGTTCTTCTTGCGGCGGCAGAGCACCTGCATCATCCGGTACAGTTCCTGATCGCGGCCAATCAGCGGGTCGATGCCGCCTTCCGCTGCCCGCTTGGCGAAATTGACCGTGAATTCTTCGAGCGCATCGGCCGGCTTGTCCTGCTTCTTCTTTTGCTGCTGCTGGCCGGGAGGGGCTTGGCGGAGCGGCTCGCTTTGCATGTGTTCAGGCAGGCTGTGGGAGATGTATTCCAGCACCTCAAGGCGGCCGACGCCCTCGCTGCCAAGGAAATAGACAGCGTGCGAATCCTGTTCAGTGAAGATGGAGACGAGCACGTCGCCGGTGTCCACCTGCTTCTTGCCACAACTCTGGACATGGCTGACCGCCCGCTGCAGCACCCGGTTGAAGGCCACTGTCTGGGCGGGCTCACCATCGCCGCCCTTCATGATCGGCATGCCGGTCTCAAAGAAACGCTCCAGCCGCTCCTTGATATTCTGGTTGTTGCCGCCGCACTTATCGATGATGTGGCGGGCCAGGTCGTCATGAAGCAGACCGTAAAGCATGTGCTCGACAGTGACGTACTCGTGCCGGTGGTTCTTTGCTTCCTTGATCGCCTTGATAAGGGCGAGTTCCAACTCTTTACTCAACATAATCCAGATCCTCGATGGGGAGGCGCGTATCTTCCGTTGCCTGGCGGCAACTCGAAGCCCGCAGCGCGGGCCGATTGTTTCAGTTCTCTTTTTCCAGCGTGCACTTCAGGGGAAACTGATGCCGCTTGGCCAGCCGATGAACCACGGCCACCTTGGTTTCGCCGATCTCGCGGGTATACACCCCAGCGACGCCAATGCCCCGGTGGTGGACATTGAGCATGATTCTCGTCGCTTCTTCAGTGTTCTTATCGAAGACGGTCTGAAGAATCATAACCACGAAATCCATGGTCGTATAGTCGTCGTTGTGGAGAAGCACCTTGTAGCGGGGCGGTTCCTGCAACGTTTCCTTTTCGGCTGACCGGGTCTTTTCCTGAAGGATGGTGTCTTGTTTTGCCATACGTGCAACAGTGGACGGGTTTCCGTGGCTGATCCGCCAACAGCGGCGGCATGGGCTACACGGTTACTCCATATTGGTATTGTAATGCGCGCTTTCGATTTTGCAAGATCGGTTCGGCCGCACTGACCCACCTTTCAAAGCCTCCGGGACAAGCATGGAGCAGAGCAGGTGCTGCAGGACGATGGCCGGGGCGATCGGCGAGCCCTTAAGGCGCAGTTCCGCCTCCAAGAGGAGGTGCATCCAGTGGGTGAGGAGCGGCAGGGAACAGCCGGCCGCGGTCTTGTACTGCTGGAACAGGGCGTAGGGGTGGCCGGCGAATTCCTTGGACCAAGGCTCCTGTTGCTTGAGCGTGGGCAAGCACTGCTGCTGGAAGGCGGCGGGCGTCATCGCGGCATGAAAGCCCAGGCCGGGGCGATCCTGCAATGCCCGGCAGAGCAGCAGGCCGCGGACATGGCCGCGCAGGGTGGCCACCACGGCCAGCGGGTGGATGCCGTTGTCCTGCAGCCGCTCGGCGATAGCCAGCGCCTGTTCGATATTCCGGCCGCCGATAGCCCCGGTCAGCTCGAACAGCGCCTCCTGGCGGGTGCGACCGACCAGGGCGTCGAGGTCGTCGCGACCGATTTGCCGCCGCAGGCCGATGGAGAGCATCACCTTGCGCAGTTCCATGACCACCGCCACCGGGTGAAAGCCGACCCGTTCGAGCAGCAGATCGACCAGGGCCGGGGTCATGGTCTTGCCCTGCTCTGCCAGGGTCTGGCGAACCAGATCGACGAGCACCGCCTTCTGCTCCTTCTGCGCCTTGGAGCCGGCTCCGGCCTCGACGCTGAGGTCGACCACCACCTGATCGTCCTTGAGCAGCTTGTACAGCTTCTTGCGTTTGTCCACTTCGTCGGCCAGCAGCATGAGCACGTTTCTGGCCGGGATTCCCGAGACCAGGGCGGCGGCCAAGGCCTCGGCCGCATCGGTTGAGGCGGTGTTCCTTCCGGCGGAGCTACTGGCCATCGAGGCAGTCAGGCAGGGCCCTGTCCAGCCCAGATCTCCAGCCGATTTGGCGAAGCCGAAGCATTGTTGCCACTCGCCCTCC
>JBGSPP010000329.1:0-6965 GCA_041738515.1 Desulfobulbus sp. | reverse complement strand
GCCTGCTGGACTGGCCGCCGCTTGCCATGGAGGCGGTGCTGGCAGCGCTGGCCATCGGCTATATCCTCGGCGAGGGCCTGGGCCGGCTGGCCTGCATCAGTTTCGGCTGCTGCTACGGCAAGCCGCTTGACCATTGCGGCCGCCTGACTGCCCGCCTCTTGAGTCCGGTGGCCTTTGTCTTCAGCGGGCCGACCAAGAAGGCGGTCTACGAGGGCGGCCTGGCCGGGGTCAAGCTGCTGCCGGTGCAGGGGCTGACCAGCATCCTCTACACTGCGGCCGCGCTGGGCTCCTCCTGGATGTACCTCCACGGCCGTTTCCGTGCCGCCTTTCTTGTAAGCCTGCTCGTCTCCCAGTGCTGGCGGGTGCTCTCGGAGATGCTGCGGGCTGATTTTCGCGGATTTGCCGCCATCAGCGCCTACCAGAAGATGGGCCTTGCCGCCGTGGTCCTCGGCTGCGTCCTCGGCCTGCTCCTGCCTGCGCAGGCGCAGTTCCAGCCAGCCATCGCCGCCGGCCTGTCCCTGCTGGGCAACCCCTGGCTGATCCTCGCCGGCCAGGTGCTGTGGTTTGCGCTCTTCCTCCACTTCGGCCGCAGCATGGTCACCGGCGCCACCATCGCCTTCATTGTCCACCGGGATCGCATCTGAGGCTCCGGTCACCCCTGCCGAAGGCGTGGCAACGGGATTGAAACAATCCCGCAACCGGAAAAAAACCGGACGCTGACCAAAGGAAAACAGAGGCCGGGTACTGTCGTAACAGACAACGGAGGCGCCGCGGGCCAGGCCGGATGGCCGGTTCCGCGCTCGTCCCGTTCACCCCACGGCGAATTCCCCAAGGAGGGACCCCATGCCGAGCCTTCATTTCCGCTCCATCTGGATTTCCGACCTGCACCTGGGCACCCGGAACCTGCAGAGCGAGAAGCTGCTTGATTTCCTGCTCCAGACCGAATCCGAGTTCCTCTACCTGGTGGGCGACATCTTCGACCTCGTCCAGGCCCGCAAGGGCTGGCACTGGCCGCAGATTAACGACCGCATCGTCCAGGCCATCCTCGACAAGGCCGCGAACGGCACCCGGGTGTTCTACCTCCCCGGTAATCACGATCACATGCTGCGCCGGTTCAACGGCGGCCTGATCCGCAATATCCGCATCGAAAACAGCATCATCCATGAGACCGCCGACGGCCGCCGCTATCTGGTGCTGCACGGCGACAAGTTCGATCCCGTGGTCCAGCGCATCCCCTGGCTGGCCTCCATCGGCAGCACTCTCTACGAGGCAGTGCTGATGCTCAACCGCTGGTTCAACTTCGGCCGGCGCTCCGTTGGCCGCGAGTACCGCTCGGTCTCCTCCTGGCTCAAGCACCAGATCAAGATCGTGGTCAATTACATGGGCCGCTTCGAGGAGGTGGTGGCCAGCGAGGCCGCGGGCAGCAAGGTCGATGGTCTGATCTGCGGGCACATTCACCGCGCCGGCATCCGCGAGATCGGCTCGGTGCTCTACACCAACACCGGCGACTGGGTCGAGAGCTGCACCGCCCTGGCGGAAAATCATGCCGGCCGCCTGGGCATCATCGAGTGGCGCAACCAGCAACCCCTGCAGGAGGCCGTCCGGGTCAGAGCCTATGAAGATCTGTATCGCAACCGATGCCTGGCATCCCCAAATTAACGGCGTTGTCACCACCCTGACCCGCACCGCGGCCACCCTGGAGCACTGGGGGCACGAGGTGCTGATGCTCACCCCGGACAGGTTTGCCTCCTTCCCCTGTCCCACCTACCCGGAAATCCGGCTGTCCATGGTGACGCCCTCGACCATCAGCCGGATGCTGCGCGATTTCGGCGCGGCAGCGGTGCATGTCGCCACCGAGGGCCCCATCGGCTGGATGACCCGCTCCGCCTGCCGGAGCACGGGCCTGGCCTTCACCACCTCCTACCACACCCGCTTCCCCGAATATGTCAGGATGCGAGCGCCGGTGCCGCTGGCCATGAGCTACTCCCTGATCCGCGGTTTTCATCGCGCCGCTGTCCGCACCATGGCTGCGCCCACCATTCTCGACGAACTCGCGGATCGCGACTTCACCCACCTGGCGCCCTGGTCGCGGGGGGTGGACATCGACCTGTTCCGCCCGCGCCGCACACCACGCTCCGGATCCGGGCCGCTCTTTGTCGCCGTCGGCAGGGTGGCGGTGGAAAAGAACCTGCCCGCCTTTCTCGACCTCGACCTGCCCGGTGAGAAGTGGGTGATCGGCGACGGTCCGGCGCTGGCGACCCTGCGCCGCCAGTATCCGCAAGTCCGCTTTACCGGCGCCAAGCGGGGTGAGGACCTGGCCGCCCATCTGGCCGCGGCCGACGTCATGGTCTTCCCCAGCCTGACCGACACTTTCGGCGTGGTTCTGCTCGAGGCCATGGCCTGCGGCGTGCCGGTGGCCGCCTTTCCCGTGACCGGGCCGAAATACCTGGTGCGCGAGGGCGTCAACGGAAGCCTGGACACGGATCTCAGGGCCGCGGCCCTGCGGGCGCTGGCCGTCTCTCCCGTCACCTGCCGAGACTTTGCCGCCGGCTACTCCTGGGAGGCCTGCACCCGCCAGTTCCTCGACAATCTGGCCGTCAACCGGTAACCGACGGCCCCCCTTACTGCATCAGCCGGACCACGGTCTCGGCCGTCCCGGGAGAGCCGTGAACGCCCCGGTATTGGACAAAGAGCCGGTCGCCCTGCCTGAACCAGTATTCGGCCCGCCACAACCCCGCCAGCAAGCCGTCCAGGCGGATGGTGACCCGCTCGGCAACGAGCGCGGCTCCGGCTTCCCCAATTGTTTCGCTCCCCGCCCGCTCGGCCTGCATCGCCAGTACATCCAGGGTATCCGGCCGGATTGTCCAGAAGGCGGCCTGGTCCAGATTCCGGGTCAGCATCCGCTGCAGCGAGAACGACAGTGGCTGGAACCAGGGCCGTTCGTCGATGGCCACGTCGCGGTCGATCAGCTCACCCTCCAGCCGGCCGCTGAGCAGAATCCGGTCGCCAGCCCGCTCGGCCAGCACATCGGTGTCCGGCGGACGGGTGTAGCGCCAGTGCACGGTGGCGCCGTCCTCGGTGCAGCGGCTGCGGAAGGTCTCCTCACCCTGCTGGTGGATGACGGTGTACCCGCTTGTCGCGGGCTCCACCCGCCACAGGTAGGTGGTGACGTCGCGGCCGGTCTGCTCGCGGTAGCGGAAGACCTGGGAGGCGCTGCCGATGGCTGCGAGCAGCAGCAGCGCCAGGGTGAGGGGGACGATGGCCCGCCACGGGCTGGCGGGGAAGGCGTGCGGAGGGTTCATAGCAGGTCGCTTGCGAGCATGGCCAGTTCGGAGCGCTCGCCCTTTTCCAGGTTGATGTGGGCATACAGCGGCTGCCCCTGCATCTTTTCGATCAGGTGGCTGAGGCCGTTGGACTGGCTGTCCAGGTAGGGGTGGTCGATCTGGTGGATGTCGCCGGTGAACACCACCTTGGTCTGTTCGCCGGCCCGGGTGATGATGGTCTTGACCTCGTGCGGGGTCAGGTTCTGGGCCTCGTCCACGATCATGTACATCTTCACCAGGCTGCGGCCGCGGATGTAGGCCAGCGGCTCGATGATCAGCTTGCGCTCGTCGAGCAGGCGGCCGATCAGCTGGCTGGCCTCGCTCTGGTCCGGGAACTGGCTGCGGATCACCGCCAGGTTGTCGTAGAGCGGCTGCATGTACGGCCCGATCTTGGACTGGATGTCGCCGGGCAGGTAGCCGATGTCCTTGTTGGACAGCGGCACGATGGGCCGGGCAAGCATGATCTGGCGGTATTGGGCGCGTTGCTCCAGGGCCGCGGCCAGCGCCAGCAGGGTCTTGCCGGTGCCGGCCTTGCCGGAGATCGAGACCAGCGGAATCTCCGGAGTGCAGAGGGCGTGGACGGCGAAGCTCTGCTCGGCGTTGCGGGGGGTAATGCCGTAGACGGTGCGGCGGTTGATCTTGGCGATGGTCCGGTTGCGGGCCGAGTAGCAGGCCAGCACCGATTTCTTGCCGTTGCGCACGATCAGGTACTCGTTGGCCGCCGGTTCGGGGACGATGCCCAGCGGCGCCGGGTCCACCCCCTGACCCTCGCGGTGCAGGTCCTCGATCAGCCCGGTTTCGGCGCCCTCGACGCAGCGGCTGCCGGTGTAGAGCTTGCCCAGGTCCTTGACGTGGTCGGTGGTATAGTCCTCGGCCATCAGTCCCACGGCCTTGGCCTTCATGCGCAGGTTGACGTCCTTGGTCACGAGGATGGTGCGGCGGTCTGGATTCTCTCGGGCCAGGTGGTAGCCGATGTTGAGGATCTGGTGGTCGGGCTTGGACGCGGCCGGGAAATGCTGGCGCAGATCTTCGTGCAGGGCCTGTTCGAGCTTGATTGCGACCCTGCCCTTGTCCGGGCCGATACGTACCCCGCCGTTGAAGAGCTTGCTTGCGCTCAGCATGTCCAGGGTGCGGACGAACTCGCGGGCGTGGAAGTTGAGCGACAAGCCGCCCTTCTTGAACTGGTCGAGTTCCTCGAGCACGGTGATGGGGATGACGATGTCGTGCTCCTGGAAGTTGTTGATGCAGGCCGAGTCATGCAGGATGACGTTGGTATCCAGGATGAAGGTCTTGGGCTGGGAGGTGCAGGTCATGGGCAGAGGCATTCTCGTGTCCGGGGTGGGTGGGGGAGAAGGGGAACCGGTGGACGCAGCGCATGGGTTCGTCCTGGGTCGGCTCGATGAAGAGACAGAGGCTGTCGACCGGGGGCGGCTCGACCGGCAGCGGCCCAAAAAATTCGGCCAGGGCGGCGTGGACGGCCTCCTTGCCCCGACCTTCGGCCAGGCGGGCGGTGAGGGTGAAGTGGCAGCGATACTGCTCGAACACGTAGGGATAGCCCCAGATCTCCAGATTCCTCTTCTCCTGGCCGTTCAGTTGGGCCGCCTTGCGTCGGGCCATCTCGCTGGGCGTGAGCGGCGCGCGGAAGCGGTCGAAGGCGCGGATGCAGCGGGAGGCCAGGGTTTGCAGCGGCGGGCAGTGGCGGTTTGGCCGGAGACAGAAGAAACCGTCCAGCTCTGTCAGTTCCAGCGACGGCAGGGCAAAGGGCTGCTGCTGTCCGGCGAACTCCTCCAGGGCGGTCAACAGGGCGGCCTCGCTGGTCCGTTCGGCCAGGCGGAAGGGCGGCGTCAGGGTGGCATGGAAGCCGTAATGCCGGGCGACGCGGGTCAACTCGGCGACCCGTTCCGGATCGAGGCCGCGAAATTGCGGCTGCGGCAAGGACTGCCCGGTGTGGGCATCCCGACCGAGCCACATGCTCCCCCGCAACCAGAGGGGGGAGGAGGGGGGAGGAGCAAGGTAGATGGCGTATCGCATGAAGGGGAGGTGGCAGTTGACGGAAGTGACGCGACCCCGCCCGGCGGGTGGGACGGCGTCCTTTGGTGAGAGTATGGGCCGTGCGTTTTAATCCAGCGTTACGATCGGGTTACGATTCGATGACGGCCGGGGCCGCGCCAGTCCTGACCGAATCGTAATCGCCTGCTAACCCCGGGATAATCCGAGCCGGATAGAACATGGTCCGATGCTGTTATCCGCCTCGATCCGCCCCTGCCCGGCGCGACGAGCCTAACCTGTTTTGGGGAGAATCCCATGGCCAAACTACTCCTGGTGATTGTCGGCGGCCTGCGGGCCGATCTGATAGCCTGTGCCCATGTCCACTGCCTTGACCGGCTTGCCGCCGAAGGGGTTGCTGTCCGCAGGCTGGCACCGCCGTCGCCCCTGGTCCTGCCGACGCTGGTCTCGCTCTGCACATCAACGCCGCCCGAGGAGCATGGCGTGCTCGCCAACAGCGGCGAGGCCCGGGTCTCGCCCCAGGCGGTCTCGCTCTTTTCTCTGCTGCGCTACCGCCAGCAGAGCGTCTCCGCCATCTACGCAGACGACCGGCTGCGCGCGCTCTTTCCCACTGGCTGCCTGCAGACCGGCGTCCTGCTCAACTCCCAGGGCCTCCGCAACCTCGACCGGCAACTGGCCGAACTGGCCGGCCGGCATCTGCAGCAGGAGCAGCCGGACTGCTGTTTCCTCCAGCTGCAGGGGGTGGAGATCGCCGCCGTCCACTTCGGCCCGCGCTCCGAGCCCTGCATCGAGAGCCTGGAGCAGGCCGATCGGTCTCTGGGGTTGATTCTTGAGCACCTGACCATGGTCGGGCTTGAGCAGGAGTATGTGGTCATGGTGTTGGGCGTGCCCGGCGGCAATGGGGCCGTGCCGACCGGTAACGAGGCGGAGGCGGCGATGCTGCCGCTGATTCTGAGAGGGCCTGGGATTGGCCGCGGGATTGAGGTGACGCGGCCTGTCAGCCTGCTCGACCTGGCCCCGAGCATGGCCAGGATCCTCGGGATCGCCCCCCATCCCGACTGGCGGGGCGGAGCCATCGACGAGCTGTTCCGGCGGCCGACGCTGGAACTGATCGGCCAGGAGCACGCACCACAGCCGACCCCGCGCCGCCGGCAACGGGAACTGGCTGCCTGATTTCATCAAAGCATGATGCGGCCCTAACCGCCCGGAAATAAACGTGTCATACAGTCCGGACAACCAAATCGCGACGGCCGGCGAGGGCCGGGTACGCACACCTTACGGGAGCACGGGAACCATGATCAGAGTGATGACGCTGGATACTGGCGCGGCGCGGGGACGCACGACAAAGAACCTGCGGGCGGCCATGGAGGGCGTGCGGCGGGCCGGTATCGACCTGCTCTGCTGCCAGTCGGTGGGACGGTCCGGGAAGGGGGGCGAGGACGCGCACCGGATGCTGGCCGAGGCCTCGGGCCTGATCTGCAGCTGCTTTGTTCCGGCCGGACCGGGGCTGGATGGGGACGAAGGCTCGCGAGGCGGACTGGCCATCCTTACCGGCGCGGGCATCTGGACCCTCAACAGCGGCAGCCTGGCGCTCTCCGTCGATCCGGGCGGGGTGGAGCGGATCGCCCAGTTCGC
>JBGSPP010000326.1:0-1858 GCA_041738515.1 Desulfobulbus sp. | reverse complement strand
GGGGAGCCTGCGCTCGAAAGCGCCACCGCCGTCCGACCAAAGGCAAGTGCCTGGGCCTGGCCGAACAGGCTGGCCTGGCCGCAGAGCGCGGCTCGTTCGCCCTCGGAAAAGACGCGGATCACCCCGAATTTGCCGTCATAGCCGGGCCGGCGAATCACCCGGCCCGAACGCACCCGGTCGATGGCCTCGGCCAGGAGGCCAAAACCCTGGCTGCTGATCTCGTTGACCGGAGTATCCAGCAATAGTTGCAATTCAGAGCCGAACACGTTGATCAAACGAACATATCCAGCGATGACCTTCTTGCTGGCCGCACCGCAGTCGAGAAGTTCCGCGACCATCTCCTGCAGGGGGATGAGGCTGTATACCGCCGGCGATCCGGCAGGGAATACGGCCTTGGGCCGATCGGCCAATTCCATCACCCGGTGGAGCACGCCAATGGTCAGGGGCTTGCCGCAGGCCGGGCAGTGCCCGCCGTGTTCGCGGGAGGCCGCCGGCTCCAGACAGACACCGCATTTGCGGTGGCCGTCGCAGTGATACTTGCCCTCCTCGGGGTAGAATTCGACCGTGGCCGCGAACCGCTGGCGCCCGTCCGCATCCATGGGGCAGCGCAGAGCCTCGCGCAGGGCGAAGAAATCGAACCCGGTGGTGAAGAGGTTGGCCTCGCGGCCCAGTTTTCCCGGTGAGTGGCAGTCCGAGTTGGAGATCAGGGTGCAATGGTCGAGCGCGGAGATCAGCCGGTTCATCTCCGGATCCGAGGAGAGGCCGGTCTCCAGGGCGAAGATGTGGTCGCTGAGGTCGCCGAAGCACTCCTCGATGCTGTCGAACCCTGACTTGGAGCCAAACAGCGAGAACCAGGGCGTCCAGATATGGGCCGGCACGAGGAAGCCCTCGGGCGCCAGCTCAAGCAGGATTTCGAGCAGGTCGCGGCTGTCCAGACCGAGGATGGGCCTGCCGTCCGAAGCGATGTTGCCGAGCCTGGCCAGGGTGGCGTTGAGCCGCCGTACCGCATCCAGGTCCGGGACGTAGAGCAGGTTGTGCACCTTGCGCACCCGGCCGCCGCGCTTGTAGATGGAGCTGATCTCGGCGGTGAGGACAAAGCGGACCTCGCCTGGCGAGGCAGCGGGCGTTATTCCCGGCGGCAGGGCCTCGGTGGCAGCCTCCAGCCCCTGGCGCAGGCGGAAGAAACCGGGCTCGGCCGGCTCCAGGTGTTCGAGCAGATGGGCGAACCAGCCGGGGTGGGTGAAGTCGCCGGTGCCCACCACCTGGATGCCCTTGACCGCAGCCCAGGCAGCCAGGCCCGGGAGATGGCTGGACTGACTGGTTGCCCGAGAAAAGCGCGAATGAACATGAAGATCAGCGATATATCTCATGCAAGCTCCCACCCGTAGAGATGGTGCCGCTGGATGTGGGCAAGGACTGCCGGCGGCAGCATGGCCGGGACGCGACCGGAGCGCAGTTCGCCGCGAATGGCCGAGGAGGAGACCGGCAGGCGCAGGTCCTGCAGATAGGTGACGGTGTTGCCGCCCCGACCGATCCAATGGCCACTGGCCGGGTCCAGGGTGAGCGTCGGGTCAAGGCGGGCCAGGGTGCGGAGAAACTCCGCATTGTCCAGGTCGTCGCGGCTGACCGCGATCAGGTTGACCAGGGCCAGCAGATCGGCGGCCCGGTGCCAGTGCGGCAGGTCAAGCAGCATGTCGGCGCCAAGCACGAGGTGATAGCGATGGTGGCCGTGGCGGGCCATGAGGGCGTGCACCGTGTTGATGGTATAGGAGGGCGGGGGCAGCTCGCCCTCGATCAGCGACAGTTCGATGCGTTCGCGGTCGGGGCAATCGGCCAGGGCCGCCGCCAGCATGGCGGC
>JBGSPP010000324.1:0-1976 GCA_041738515.1 Desulfobulbus sp. | reverse complement strand
AGCAGCGCCGCGACGGTCAGGTTGGTGGGTGCATGGTTCATCGCTTGTCTTCTCCCTGCCCGAAAATCAGGGCGTTGGGGTGCTGTTGCAGGAAATCGGTCAGCTCGCGGATGGAGGCGGCGGCGCGCTCGACCTCCCTGAGCGAGCCCGTCAGCTGGAAGGAGAGGTCCGAGTCCTTGGCGGTCAACTGTTCCAGATTGGCAAGCGTCCTGGTCAGGCCGTTGGCCGTGGTGTTGAGGCTTGCGAGCAATTGGTGCAGTTCGCCGCTGGCCTTGGGCAGTTCCTTGTCCGCGGTTCGCAGCAGAAGGTTGGCCGTCTCGGCCAGGGTCGTGTACTGGCCGATCGCCTTTTTCAGCTCGCCGACCAGAGCCGGCAGCTCGGCGTCAGTGTGGGCCAGGAGGGTGTCCATTCGTGCCAGGGTGGTGTTCAGGGTCTGCAGCACCTGGCCGGCCTGCTCGGAGTGGAGGATGCTGTTGATGCCGTCCAGGGCGGCGGCGGTCTTGTTGATGATGTCGCTCAGCGGCAGGCTCTCCAGCTTCTGGGTGATCTGCTCCAGGCCCGAGGGCAGGGTGGGCAGTTCGATGAGCTTCTCGTCCCGGTTGTGCAGCCGAAGTTCGGCTCCGGGGTGGAAGGCCAGGTCGATATAGAGCTTGCCGGTCAGCAGGCTGGTGGTCTTCAGCTGGGCGCGCAGCCCCTGGCCGACCAGCTGCTCCATCACCTGCTGGAGTTTACTCCGCTTCATCCTGCCCTTGCCTTGGTCCACGGTGGCGGGCGGCTGTTTGATGTCGATGTAGACCGGGATGAGGTGCTGGCCCTTCTGCGGCTGCTGTTCGTACTGGATGCTGATCTGGCTGACCCGTCCGATGGTCACGCCCCGAAAGGTGACCGGCGCGCCAGTGTCCAGTCCCCAGAGCGAGCCGGTGAAAAAGGCGATGCAGCGGAAGGTGTCGTCCCGAAACTTGATCTTGCCCAGGACAATGATGGAGGCAATCAGCAGGCCCAGGCCCACAAGGACAAAGGCACCGACCACGGTTGGATTGGCTTTCTTGCTCACACCTGTCTCACCTCGCGCTGGCCGGTGCCCCGGCTGAGAAAATTAACGACGGTCGGGTTGTCGCTCTCCCGCAGTATCCGTTTCGGGTCGCCCGTGGCCAGCATGGTCCTGGCCTCGCTGTCGAGGAAGACCGAGTTGGTGGCGATGGCGTAGATCGAGGCCAGCTCGTGGGTGACAATGATCACCGTGGCCCCCAAACTCTCCCGCAACTGAAGGATAAGCTCGTCCAGGTTGCGGGCGCTGATCGGATCAAGCCCGGCCGAGGGCTCGTCGAAAAAGAGAAACTCCGGGTCCATGGCCATGGCCCGGGCCAGGGCCGCCCGCTTGCGCATGCCCCCGGAAAGCTGGGCCGGATAGAACTCCTCGAACCCGGCCAGCCCAACCAGCGACAGCTTGAAGGACACCAGCTCGCGGACAGTTGCCTCTGCCAGGTCAGTGTAGTGCAAGAGCGGCAGGGCGACGTTCTCGGCCAGGGTCATCGAGCTCCACAGCGCGCCCGACTGGTAGAGGACCCCGGCCTTGCGGATGATCCGCGCCCGGTCCGCCTCGTCCAGCGCCCAGAAATTTTCCTCGCCGTACCATACCGACCCGTCCGCCGGCGGCATCAGGCCGATCATGTGGCGCAGCAGGGTCGATTTGCCGCAGCCGCTGCCGCCCATGATGATGAAGATGTCGCCTCGTTCAATAACGAAATCAAGGTCGCGCTGGAGCACGAAACTGCCGTAGGCCATGGTCAGGCCGCGGACGCTGATCGCCGGAACCGGGGCAGCTGCGGGCGCGTTCATCGGTAGAGAAGGAAGGTGATGATCGAGTCCGAGACCACGATCAGGACTATCGAGGTGACCACCGCCGAGGTGGTGGCCTCGCCCACGGCCAGCGCGCTGCGACCGCACTGCATGCCGCGCAGGCAGCCGGCGTAACC
>JBGSPP010000169.1:0-5398 GCA_041738515.1 Desulfobulbus sp. | reverse complement strand
GGGCGGTGCTGGAGGGGGCGGACAAGGGGCGGATCACGGTCGAGTTCGGCCATCTGGTCGGCGCCGATGGTTCCAACTCGCTGGTGCGCCGCTGGCTCGGCCTGCCCTGTGCCATGGGCCTTGGCCTCAACTGCATGCTGGCCGTGGACCATGCCCGCATGGAGTGGCACCTCGATGGCCGCCGATTCGGTTCCGGTTACGCCTGGATCTTTCCCCACGCAGGGCAGTGCTCAATCGGCGCGTACGGGGACGCGGCCAACCTGCCGGCGCGCACACTGAAGGAGCGACTGCTTGCCTGGGCGGCTGCGCAGGGTTTTTTCCTTGCGCAGGACACTATCCAGGCCGGACTGGTCAACTACGACTTTCGCGGCCTTCGCTTCGGCAACACCTGGCTGGTCGGCGACGCCGCTGGTCTGGCCTCTGCCCTGACCGGCGAGGGCATCTACCCGGCCCTGGTTTCGGGCCAGGCGGTGGCCCGCATGATCCTCGATGCCAACGCTTCGGACGCGGAACTGCAGGGGCTTGTCGGAAAACACCGTCTGCACCGGCGGGTGCTGCGCCTGGCCGGCGCAAATCCCCTGCTGCGCGGCCTGCTCATGGAAGCGCTGGTCCTCTTGCTGCGTTTGAAAATCCTTGATTTCCATGCCCTGGAGATGGCAGAGTAGAACGGTTCCCAATGTCCTGGCCACCTGACCACCACTTCCCCACCGGCACATGACCACCAGACAACGCACCATCCTGTATAATGTCCTGTTTCTCGTTGCCTGCGGCGGCATCCTGCTGTTCCTGCTCAAGGCTCCGCCGGAAACGACCCGGCCTTTGCCGCATGACCAGGATCACGAGCGGTTCATGCCCATGGGCAAGAAGGAGGCGGAGCGGTTCTGCGAATCCTGTCATGGGCCGGCCGGGGTGTCGCCCCTGCCCGAAACCCACCCGCCCAAGTACCGCTGCCTGTTCTGCCACAAGCGTAAATAGCACCGCAATCCAATCAGGGATCGATCTTCATGGCCATCAGCAAAGACGTCTATTACGTATCCGGCTCCACCGCCATCCTCGCCGAGGACATGGGCAAGGCCCTGTTGGCCCAATTCAAGGAGATCCGCTTTCGCGAGGAGAAGATCCCCTTCATCCACACCCCGGCGGAGGCCAAAAAGGCGCTGGAGCATATCCTCAAGCAGTCGGAGGGCAACGAGCCGCTGGTGTTCTGCACCATCATGAACCAGGAGACCAGGGACGTGTTCAACTGCCCCCAGGTCAAGTTCTTCGACATTTTCCTCAACACCCTGGAACTGCTGGAAAATGCCCTTGGAGTCAAGGCTTTGCGGGAACCGGGTTACTCCCGCCACTTCACCATCTCCAAGATGGACAAACGGGTCAACGCCATCCATTTTTCGCTGGATCACGACGACGGTACCCGGGTCGGCGAATACGACGACGCCGAAATCATCCTGGTGGGCGTGTCCCGTTCCGGCAAGACGCCGGTCAGCATCTACCTGGCCACCCACATGGAGTTGAAGTCGGCCAACTTCCCCCTGACCTCGGATCACCTCGATCAGCCCGAACTACCCAAGGAGATCGTCCGCAACCGCAAGCGGGTGGTGGGGCTGACCTCCTCGCCGCTGTATCTGCACAATATCAGGGAAAAGCGCTACGCTGGCTCCACCTACGCCAGCCTGGCAAACTGCACCCGCGAACTGCAGCAGGCCAAGCAGTTGTTCCTGCGGCACAACATCAAGGTGATCAACGTCGAGGGGCGAAGCATCGAGGAACTTGCCGTGCAGGCGATCCAGATCATCGGGTTGACCAAGAAACGGACCCGGGCAAAGGACATCGCCGGCCACACCTCCTAGGCGCGGCGGCAACGAACCGGCCCCTGGGAGGGCCGGTGGCGGGCTACACAATCAGTAAAGAACCCGGTCGAGGATCGATTCGCGGGGTGGGCAGATCTGGCCGGATTCGCCGCAGTCGGATTTCCTGGTGTCGTAGCCAAGTCCGAGCATTTTCAGACTGTTTTCATCAAGCGTCAGCCTGTCCTCATAGGCGGCCCGGATGGCCTGATCCACCGGGTTGACCAGCCGCACCGACAGGTACATCACCCGGTTGGCCATGGCGTAGGTGCCGACCACGATGGCCTGGGCGTTTTGTTTGCCGGCCATCTCGCGCAGGTCACGCGTGAGCATGAATTCCCCCTTCTCCCGCTCCACCAGCAAATCCCGCCGCAGTTTGACCTCCTTGACCGTGTAGCCCCGATCGACAAATCCGGCGGCGATGTTGTTCTGAAAGCTGCGGCCAAAGCTGGAGGCATCGGAGAGATCGTCGTTATTGACCAGGGTGGCGATCAGCACCGGCTGGGTCGGCTGGCGCGGCAGCAGGGGCGGCAGGGCCTGTTCGATCAGCGACTCGGCCACCTTGTCGCCCAGCCGCACCAGGTTGACGTCGCCGCCCAGCACCGGTTCGAGCCGGGTGCCGTTGAGGTTGCTGCATCCCTGGGCCAGGAGCAGCAACAGGGTACAAAGTATGGCAAGGGGAACCGTTGGCGGCAGAATCTTGTTCATGGTTTGGTTTTTCCAGGTTCGGGGGTCGGATGTGCACTGTCCCGGCCGGTGAGCGGGATCTCGGCGGCAGCCCCGCCCTGCTGGTACTGCCAGAAGTCGGCGTCATTGATGTAGTAGATGTCCGAGGTGCGCATCACGTAGCGGTTGCGGTCGACGATCGAGGTGGTGACGATGACCTCGTAGTGGCCGTTGGCCACCGCGGTCGAGCGCAACACGTCGATGGCGGCGGCAGCGGCAATGGCGATGATCTCCGAGGGGGCGTCGCGCAGCACCATGATGCCGGTGGTCAGGGCTGTGAGCATGCCGGGTTGCGGCCACTGGACGCGGTTGTCGCTGTGAAAGACTACCTGCACCTTGTAGTCCACGGTGAGCACCGCTCCGTCCGGGGTCACCTGGGTGTTGACGCCGAAGTTGACCAGCTGGGTGGTCAGCAGGTCGTTGAAGCCCTCGTCAAAGGCGAAGGTTTCGCCGGGAGCGCAGGCGTTGGGCTTACCGCAGCTGTGGCGGACGTACACCGGCGAGTTGAGGTAATTCTGCCGGATCAGTTCGGTGTTGATGCGGTTGGCGACATCGTTGGCCAGCACGTTCCAGTGATGGGCGGCCTGCATCTTGCGCTGATCGCTGTAGGGAAAGCCCTGGGGCTGAGGAATGCGGGTGCAACCGGCGGCCAGGCAGAACAGCAGGACCGTCAGCAGCAGGGAGAGGCTGGTGCGCATCGAAACTCCGGCAAGGGGAAGGGGGGAGAGTTTACCGTTTCTTTGCTTGTCGGCTGCGACCGCGCGAACCTGAAGGATTTTTTCAAATAAATCGCCCATCACCGAGTCGCGAGTAGGGCCTTGATGCGCTGTTCGATCTCGGCTGCGGGTGCGGCGCCGACCAGTTGGTCGACCATGCGGCCGCCAGAAAAAAAGAGCAGGGTCGGCACCCCGCGGATGCCGAAGCGGGCGGCGCTCATCTGCTGGCTTGCGGTGTCGAGCTTGAACGCCATCAACCGGCCGGCGTACTGTCCGGCCAGGGCGTCGATAATCGGGGCGATGGATCGGCAGGGGCCGCAGGTGGGTGAGTAGAAATCCACCAGCACCGGCAGGGATGACTGCTCGACCTGTTGATGAAAGGCCGCGTCGGTGAGGGGATTGACCAGGCCGGAGACCGGAGCGCCGGCAAGCGAAAGGCCGCAGCGGCCGCATTTGGGAGTGAGATGCTGCTTGTCCGGCGGGATGCGATTTTTAGCGCCGCAAGCGGGGCAGGGGATGACTCGGTTCATGGGATGCTCCTGGGTGTCGAGAGTTTCGCGCGGCGGGCATGGCCAAGCTGTAGCTGACCCTGGGCCATCCGACCGCGATCCTGTCCAGCGTGGCCAAACTATACGGCGGCTGCCCCGGTTTTTCCATGGGAAATCACCATCGGGCAAGCAAGGTGGGTCAACTATCCGGGCAGGCTGTCGAGTGGGCTGGGCCCGCCTTGGCCGCCACGATCGAGTTCATGGGTATAGATCATGGTGGTTGAGACGTTGGTGTGGCCGAGCAGTTCCTGAAGGGTGCGGATGGCGTGACCGTTCTCAAGCGGGTGGGTGGCAAAACTGCGGCCAACGGTATGAAATCGCAATACTTCAAGACACCTCTGCCATAATCCCTCCATGGCTGAACTGGCGCTTGAGCTTGCCGGTTGCATGCGGTACACAAAAAAATAGGACGGAAATACTGAGTGAAGAGAACGTTTCCTTCCCATGTCCAGAAGACCACAACTCACAATAGAAATTAGATCCATCCCCTTTTTCTGAAGAAACCAAACACGGTGCTGCGCTCTGCTTTTACATGACGATCAGCTCAACCGTTCCTCCTTGCCGCCATGCACCTCCGCAACGCCACTCCCACGGATTTCCCCCAGATTCTTGCGCTCAATACCGAATTCGAGCGTTTTCTCAGTCCGCTGACGCTGCCGCGACTGCAGGGGTTGCACGACGAGGCCGCGTTTCACCGGGTGATCGAGGATGGCGCCGCGATCAACGCGTTTCTGCTCGCCTTCCGCGAAGGCTGCGGCTACGACAGTCCCAACTATCGCTGGTTTGCTGCCCGTTTCGACCGGTTCCTGTACATCGACCGGATCGTGGTCGCAGGGTCGAGCCAGGGGCAGGGGCTGGGCCAACTCCTGTACTCGGATCTCTTTACCTTTGCTGTCCGCACCGGCGCGGTGCGCATTGTCTGCGAGTTCGACATCGAACCGCCCAACGAGGCCTCTCGCGCCTTTCATCAGGGCTTTGGCTTCAGTGAAGTCGGTGTCCAACGGGTGGCAGGGGGCAAGAAGCTGGTGAGTCTGCAGGCAGCGACCCTGGTCGAGCGCATGGAGGCCTGATCCCGGGCCGCATCCTTCCCGCCCGGCCAGCCTCGCCCAACGTTGCCCTTGATTCCCGGTCGCAGTCGCGGTACCTTCCAGGTCCGCCCGAGCCCTTCATCCCATGGACACCCCCAGGAGGCCGCATGCCCTTTGTTCAGATCACCCTGCGCCGGGGCAAGACCCCGGAGCACATCGCCGCGCTGGTGGCGTCGGTTCACCGGGGGCTGGTCGAGGAATTCAATGTCCCGGAGTTGGACAAGTTCCAGACCGTACGCGAGGTCGAGGCGCACCAGCTGATATTTCCGCCGGAGTACCTCGGCATCCCGCACACCGGGGACATGGTCTTTATCCATATCACCTGCAAGGAGGGCCGCACCGTGGCAATGAAAAAGGCCTTATATGCCAAGGTGGCCCAGCTGATTGCCGAGAGCACCGGGCTTTCGCCGGATGAGGTCTTCATCGTGATCAGCGAGAATATGGCGGAAAACTGGTCGTTTGGCCGGGGCCTG
>JBGSPP010000165.1:0-8574 GCA_041738515.1 Desulfobulbus sp. | reverse complement strand
GGGGATGCCGAGCCGCGGGTGGGCGGTGTCCACCACCAGCACCTCCAGGCCCTGGCGCTTGAGGGCGGCGACGCAGTTGCGCACCTCCTGGTGGATGTCGTCGTCGCGCAGGTCCGCCATCTCGGCAAGGGCGGTGGCGCGGCCGGGCTTGATCACATGCTCGACTTCGGTGAGGCTGAGCGGTTTGGGCAGGCCGCTGGCCACGTAATTGGAGCCGGTGTTGAAGTCGCCGGCCAACTGGGCCACCTCGGTCAGGGCGCGGATCAGGGCCTTGTTGGCGTCCGGAGTGGTGCCGGCGGTGTAGACGATCTCGCTCTGTTCGGGAAAGGTGGCAGGGTCCCAGGCCAGGGCGCCCACGGTGGGGATGCCGGTGTCCAGGGAAAAATCGTTGCAGTACACCTGGATGCCGTTGCGGCTGAACTTGTCCAGCAGTTCGCGGGCCACCGGGTCGGTGACTGCATCCAGATCGATGGCCGGGGCGGGCAGCCGGTCGCGGGTGATCAGGGCGCAGACATGGCGTTCGACCACCTCGCTGATCCCCTGCAGGACCGCCTCCTCATAGGTGTTGCCGGCCGAGGGACCGTTAAACTCGTTGATGGCGTAAAACCAGGAAAAAGGAACGAGCAAGGGGGTGTCGTCGGAGAGCCGCAGGGCCCAGGTCCAGCGCAGGGGCAGGCCGGCCAGCAACTGCCGTAGCAGGCCCGCATCCAGATGGCGGTCATGCACCGACTGCAGGAGGGTCTCGATGGGCAGCACCGGGTGGCCCGCGGCCTCCATGGCGGTGTAGTCACCGGTGAGAAAATTGTCAGGGTCGCGGAGAAAGCTGAAAAAGCTGAACCGCTCGCCCAGTTCCATGCAGGCGCTGGCCCGTGACTGCTCCGGGGTCGAGCCCTTGCCCATCTGTTTCTTGTTGCCGATGATCCGGCGGGCGTCTTCGCCGCAGACGCTGAAATAGACGGGGATGTCGAGGCGGCCGTTGTCGATCCGGCGGATCTCCTTGAGGATATCCAGGTCAACGGCCCGCAGCCGCTCCTGGAACCGGGCCACGGTCTCCTCGGGCGAGCAGGCCTTGTCCTGGTCATGGGTGTAGTGCTTGCGGCAGGACTTGAGGGTGATGATTCGTTTCTTCATGAATGATGTGTGTATTGATACTCCCAGAGGATCGGGAACAAGTCTTTGTCTTGATATGTCAGGCGTATTATGCTGACGGTCCGGTACACTAAAAGGATATTGTTTTGATTTTTTCGCGCCACGCCCTGCCGACCGGCGCCAGCGTCAGAGCCCGTCTGTCGTCCGGCAGGATCGTGAGCTGGATTTCCAGCCGGTCGGCGGGCGCAAGCGTTCCCAGCCGGTCCGGCCACTCAATGATTGCCACGCCCTGCCGGTCAAGAGCCTCAAGCAAACCGGCATCCTCAACCTCTTCCTCGCAGCCGAGCCGGTACAGGTCCAGGTGATACACCGGGAACCTGCCGTGGTATTCGTGCAGCAGGGCAAAGGAGGGACTGGAGACGTATTCCTCCTCGCCTACACCAAGCGCCCGGGCCAGGTGCTGGGTGAAGGTCGTCTTGCCCGCGCCGAGCTCGCCGCAGAGGAAGACCACATCCCCAGGCATAAGCACGGCGGCCAGGGCACAGGTCAGCCCGGGCAGGTCCCCCTGGCGCAAACCCTCCAGTCGGATGGGCGCAGCCGGCGTTTGCATCCCTGCTGGCAACGTATCATTGGGTCTTCTTGATTCGGCCACGATGAAGGGTAGGTATCAGGAGTCTCCGCTGGCGGGGTATTGAGGTAAGCATCTATAATACGAAGGAATCGTCCGCCAGGCAAGCACCAATCGCGGTTTGGCTTCGGTGGCCGGAGGGAGGGACTATTTGTGGTAGTTGTGGCCGGCCTTGATGGTCCAGGCGCGGTAGAGTTGTTCCAGCAGAATGAGTCGGGTCATCTCGTGGGTGAAGGTCAGGCGCGAGAGGCTGAGGACCAGATCGGCCTGGGCAAGCACCGAGTGATGCAGACCCAGATGGTCGCCGATGAGAAAACAGACCAAGGCGATGCCCCGGTTTTCCCACTGTACGAGCAATTCGGCCAACTCCTCGGAACTGACCATGCGGCCTGCCGGGTCCAGCGCCACCCGCAGGCCGGCCGAAGCTGCCTGTTCCAGCAGCAGCACCGCGTCGTGTCCCTTGACCACCTCATCCGCATCCCGGCGGCTGTGCCGCTCCTTGAGCACTGGCAGTTCGACTGCGGCGAACCGGCCCAGCCGGCCGGCATAATCGCGGATGCCAGCCTCCAGGTAAGGCTCGCGGGTCTTGCCGAGCAGGGGCACAAGGAGCCTCATCGGCCGGTTTTTTCCGACCCGGACTGTTCCAGCAGCGCCCGAAGAATCCGGCAGAACTGCTCGTACCCAAGCTCTTTGTTCAATCCCGGGCAGGATTCGGTGATGGTCTGAAAGTTGTTTTCGTCGGCCAGCATGCTTGGGTGCAGGGGCCATTGCCGGCAGCGCCAGGGCCGCCCCTCGTGCACGGTGCAGCCGGTCTCGGCTTCGTAAAAGATGCAGTGGCCATCGCGAACCTGCATCTGCACCACCGGGCCCGTGACCCGCCAATAGCGAAGGCGGGTTTCCTCCAGGCCCAGGCCAAGCGCCGCGGCCATCCGCTCCTGGTCATGGGCGTCAAGGGAAACCGTGGTCTCGCCGTGGCAGCAGAAGCCGCAGAGGGTGCACTGAAAAATATCGCTTACTTGGGGTGATGGGACTTTTTTCTCATCCATGGCATGAAAAAAGCCGGTCCGCTGCCGGGCCGGCGATCAGTGGTGTTTGGTCGTTCGACTGTTCAGGCGTAGCCGATGATGTCGCCGAAGGTGGAGATGTCGATGCCGAATTTCATGGCCGCCCGACGCCACTTCTCCTCGTCCGGGGTATTGAAGAGGACGTCGAGGTCGGCGGGAACGGTCAACCAGCTGTTGTCGATGAGTTCGCCCTCGAGTTGACCCGCTCCCCAGCCGGCATAGCCCAGCATAAAGAGGAAATTCCTGGGCCCCTGGCCATGAGAAATATCCTCCAGCAGTCTGGAGTCGCGCGACAGGGAGATGCCCGGTGTCACCTCGACGGCGTAGCGCTCCGTGGATTCGGAACTGAAGAGAATGAAACCGGCGTCCACCTCCACTGGCCCGCCCATGTAGACAGGCGGCAGCGGGCCACCAGGAATGGTCAGGTTGGAGCCGTGGAGGATGTCGAGCAGGGTGATCTCGGGGTTGGGGTTGTTGATCACCAGACCCATGGCCCCCTCGTCGTTGTGGGCGCAGAGATAGATCACCTGCTGCTGAAACCTGGGGTCAGGCATCTGGGGCGTGGAGATGAGAAAATGTCCTGCAAGGCTTTCCATGGCGTTCCTGTCGTCTACCCTGTTTGCTTGTATGCTATCACTTGCAAAGCTCCACGGTCAAGGCATTCTTGCTCGCAAAGGCCCTGCTGTGAGGCGGTTCCGGGTTGCCGGGCCGTCCTCTTTCGAGTACACCATAGGCATCATGCAACCGGCGGGCAACCGCCGCACAGGAGGCACGAACACGCCATGAGTGACCAGTCGCCGCTGCGCAGCCAGTCGGCAAATCTGAAAAAGGCCCTGCAGTGGATGGCCGAGGCCCTGCAGCAGCACCCGGAAAAAAAGCGGGCCTCGGTGCTGCGCGAAGCAGAACTGCGCTTTGATCTCACCCCCCTGGAGTGCGAGTTTCTCGACAAGCACTTCAGTTGAGGCCAGACCCGGGAAACACCTCCATCAAACCGGCTCGCCGGCCGCACCGTTTTCCGCCGGCATCGTCGCTTCCGGCTGGCGCAAGGGCAGGCGGATGACGACCGTTGTCCCCTGGCCGGGCTCGCTCTCCACCTCGATCGTCCCCTGGTGGTCGGCCACGATTTTCTGGGAGATGGCCAGGCCAATGCCGCTGCCGCCCTGTTTGGTAGTGAAGTAGGGGAAAAACACCTGCGACAACAGCTCCGGTGGGATACCCTTGCCGGTGTCGGCGATGCGGATCTCGACCGATTGACCTGTCTCGGCCGGAGCGGCTGTCACGGTCATCCGGCCGCCATGGTCCATGGCCTGGAGGCCATTGAGCAGCACATTCATCAGCACCTGCTGCAGCCGGTCGGCATCGGCCTGAACTGTGGGCAGGTCGGCCGGAACCGCCAGTTCGGTGACCACCCCGCCATCCGCGGCCTCGGTCTTGATCAGTTCCAGACACCGCCGCAGCAGAGAGGCCATATCGACCGGGGCAAGGCGCAGGGCGGCCGGGCGGGTGAAGCTGAGCATCTCGGTGATGGTCCGGTTCATCCGCTCGGTTTCCTGGATGAGCAGATCGGCCGTATCCCGCTCCCGGCTGCCTTCGGCGAATTTGTTTTTCAGCAGCAGGGCCAGCCCCTTGATGGAACTGAGCGGGTTGCGCACCTCATGGGCCACGCCGCCGGCCATCCGGCCAATCGCGGCCAGCCGCTCGCTCTCCCGCATCCGCTGCTCCAGCGACCGGATCTCGGTCACATCCGAAATCAGCAAGACCCTTCCCAAATACTGCTGCCGGCTGTCGGTAATCACCAGAGGATGACAGAGCAGTTCGCAGCGGCGATTGGCAAGTGCAAGCCGCAGACCCGTATCCCGGTCAGGCCGCGGACCCTTGCCTGACGATCCTCCTGCTCCGGAAAAATAAGCGGCCAGTGCTTCGGGCAGCAGTTCCCGCGGCTCCCGCCCCATGGCCGCGCCCTTGACGATACCGGTCAACCCGGCCACTGCCTCGTTCCAGGTGGTGATCAGGCCCTGGGCATCGGTGGCAATAACCCCGACCGGCAGTTTGGCGATCAACAGCGAAGTGTAGGCCTGCATCTCGTCGAGGGTTTTCTGCGAGACGCGGTAGCCCTGCACCGCCGACAGGGACAGCCAGCCGCCCAGACCGACCAGCAGCATGGCCAGCGACAGCATCACGATCTGCATCTGCAGCCGGCCCAGGGTACGGTCGTATTCCTTCATGTCCAGCCCGGCGATGACATGGTACCGTTCGCCGGCCTTGCCCATCTCGGGAACGGGCCGCATCATCGACCGCCGGTCGTCCTGATCGCGCGGGAACATCCGGTGGCGGCCCGGCCCCCCTTCATGCAGCGGCCACATCGGCATCATGGCAGGGATGGCCGGAACGAATGGGCGCACCGCCTCAAAGACGCGACCGTATTCGCTGCTGGCGAGAATCTGGTAACGCATGGGCGGCGTTTCCGGTTTGTTCTCCTTGCCGGTCTCGGGAAGGTTCACCGGGATAAGCTGCCCCACTCTGGCGTGGTCGCTGTGGGCGATTGCTTTGCCCTGGGCATCGACCAGGGCAAGAAAACGCAGGTCCGAATCCTCGGCCAGATGATCGATAACCCGCTGCACATGGACGCTCCAAGCCTCGTTGTTCCAGTAATCGCGGCGCAGGTCATTGAGGTAGGAGGCCCTGGAGCCCGAGTGGAGCACCTGCATCAGGGTGGCAGCCTTCTGCACCAGAACGTCGGTCATCAACCGCCGCTCCAGGCGCAGGTTGTGAAAGGCGAAGGTGACCACGATCAGGATCAGCAGGCCAGCGGCTGCAGCCAGCAACCAGGGCGAGGTGAAGAAGAACGCAGGGCGTGAATATTTGGACAGCATGGCTCTCATGCCTCAACTACATGCAAGGATTACTCCAGCCGGTACCCGGGCGGCAATCGCCGCCACGCCCGGATCAGACGTCGGGCGCCGGTGCACCAGTTCCGCGGCTGGATACTTTTTACCCATGGTTGGAACCGGGACTGGGTAGGAAGGGAACAGTTCCGAGTTTTGTTGCGCCCACCAGGGAGGGGCAATTGCCGGCATTGAAGAAAAAAAGTATTATATTAATAAGTTATAAAAAAAATCACATCTGGCACGGCGTTCGCTAGATTGAAGACAACAACAGGCACCCTCTCCCCCTCAACCTATAGGAGTACAACATCATGGAACTGACAACCTGCACCAAAAAAATTGCCTTGGCAGCAATCCTGACCAGCGGTTTGGCCCTGGCTATTTCCCAGGCCGCCATTGCCCAGCCCGGTCAGCCCGGCGTGCCGGCAGGCAAAGGCATGGGCATGGGCATGGGACCCTGCGCCCAGCAGATGGACCCGGCCACCCAGAAGCTCCACGACAAATTCCTCGCTGACACGGTGGAACAGCGCAAACAAATGACAGAAAAGCAGGCGGTATTGCGGGCACTGATGAACGCCGACACCCCTGACACAGCCAAGATCGGCCAGATTTCCGGTGAGTTGTTCACCCTGAGGGAACAGCTTCGCGTCAAGGCCCAGGAAGCCGGCCTGCCCTGCCCGATGGGCATGATGGGTATGGGCATGGGACACGGCATGGGTATGGGCCGTGGCATGGGCAAAGGCCCCTGTACCCAGATGTAATCCCAGTCTGACTGTTTTTCCCCTCCCTGATTGGTTTTCCAGCCTCCCCGGCGGTTTCCTCCCCTCCTGGCCGCCGGGGCGGCGTTTCTTGCCACGTCTTCTCGTTTCTTCCCCTTCGTTTACATCATATTTTCCGGATCGATGTCCAGGGTCATGGTCACCGTGTTCGGGCAGAGCCTGCCCTCCTCGGCCAGCACTGCCGTGCAGAGTTCGTGCAGCACTGTGTGGTGCGGGCTTTTGAGCAGCAGCTGCCAGCGGGTCTGATCCTTCAGTTTCACCAGCGGCGCCGGCGAGGGTCCGAGAATCTCGACCCCGCGCGGGCCACCGCGTTCATGAAGAAACTCGGCCACCTGCCGGGCCGCGGTCTGCACCCGATCTTCCCTGGGCCCGCTGAAGCGGATATTGACCAGCCGGGACCAGGGGGGATAGGCCAGTGGCCGCCGCACCTCGATCTCGCGCTCGAAAAATCCCTTGTAGTCGTGCTGTCTGGCCAGTTGGATGGCGTAGTGATGCGGTTGATAGGTCTGCACCAGCACCCTGCCGGCCGTCTCGCCCCGCCCTGCCCGGCCTGTCACCTGGGAGAGCAGGGAGAAGGTGCGCTCCGAGGCCTTGTAATCCGGCATGCCCAGGCCCGAATCGGCCCAGACCACGCCCACCAGGGTAATATGGGGAAAATGCAGTCCCTTGGCGATCATCTGGGTGCCGATGAGAATGTCGATCTCGCGGGCGCGCACCGCCTTGAGGATGGCCAGGTACTGCCTGCGGTTGGCGGAGGTGTCGCTGTCGAGCCGGGCAATGCGGGCTTCGGGAAACAACTGGGCCGTCTCCTCCTCGATGCGTTCCGAGCCGATGCCGAGCCCGGTCACCCGGGTGGAATTGCAGGCCGGACAGAGGGCGTCGGCGTGGCGTGCGTAGCCGCAGTAGTGGCAGAGCAGGGTCTTGCGCGCCCGGTGCAGGGTCAGGGAGACCTGGCAGTGACGGCACTGAATAATGTGGCCGCAGTCGCGGCAGAGCATGAACGAGGAAAATCCGCGCCGGTTGACAAACAGCAGGGTCTGGTTGCGGGCCTCAAAGGTCTCGCGCATGGCTGTGATCAGCTGGTCGGAAAAGACCAGATCAGGACGCGACCGCCTGATTGTGGCCAGATCAACGATATCCACCGTGGGCAGGGGTTGATGCTCGACCCGTTTACTCATGGTCAGAAGGGTGTACTTGCCCTGCCGGCAGTGGTGAAAACTGACCACCGAGGGCGTGGCCGAGCCGAGCAGCACCGGGCATCCGGCTTGCTGCGCCCGCAGCACGGCCAGGTCGCGGCCATTGTAGCGCAGGCCGTCCTCCTGCTTGTAGGCCGGCTCGTGCTCCTCGTCGACAATAACCAAGCCAAGCTCCTCCAGCGGCGCGAACACTGCAGACCGTGCTCCCAGGACCACCGTGGCCTCGCCCCGACGCACCCGCTGCCACTGGTCAAACCGTTCGCCCTCGCCGAGGCCGCTGTGGAGCACAGCCAGGCGTTCGCCAAAACGGGAATAAAAATGGGCCTCCAGCTGGGAGGCCAGCGCGATTTCCGGCACCAGCACCAGGGCGGTTCGGCCCGCGTCCAGGCAGTGACGGACCGCCTGCAGATAGACCTCGGTCTTGCCGCAGCCGGTGACGCCAAAGAGAACAAAGGGGGCAAAAACCTGGGCGGCAATGGCCGGCAGGAGCACGGCTAGCACCTGGTCCTGCTCGTCGGTCAATCGTTGGGGCGGCGGATGAAAGACGGGCGTCTCACCGAAGGGATCACGATGGACCCGCTCGCTCGCAAGCCTCAGCAGGCCGCGTTCCACCAGTCGGTGCAGGGGCGGACCGTGCCCCGGATAGACGCCGGCCAGTTGCGCCCGGGCCATGGGCCTGCCGCCTGATTCAAAATGTTGGGCGAGGACAGCGTCCAGCACTTTGCTCTCCGATCGTTTCAGCGGCGGGTCGCAGGCGGTGTGCAGTGCCGCAAGAATCGCCTCAGCACTCGCGCCGGGATGCTCGGCCAGGGCCTGCGCCAGCAGTTCGCCCGGCTGGAGCACGGTCCGGGTCCTGGCCGACCCGCCGCTACTGACCAGCAGGTGTTCCACCTGCACCAGCTCCTGTCGCTCCAGCCGCTCCAGCAGGGTTTT
>JBGSPP010000132.1:0-4570 GCA_041738515.1 Desulfobulbus sp. | reverse complement strand
GAAGCCGAGCAGGCGGGCGAGACTGTGGCGGGAGGCCCCGTGGACCGCATCGACGCAGACCACCACCTGCGGGTCGTTGGCCAGGTCTTCCACCAGGCTGTCGTAGTCAATGCCGTGTCGGCCGTAGCCCTGGCGCACCAGTTGCTGCCAGCTGGCCAGGGCGTCTTCGGCGACGATGCCGGCCAGTTCCGCCAGCGGCCGTTGCAGGTCCAGGCCGGCCGGGACAAAGGGGATGGCCTCCATGCCGATATATTCCCGGGCCAGCCGGGTGATGGTGTCGGTGAGCACCGGCGCGGCCGGGCCGGCGTCGGCGGCGTTGTATTTGAAGCCGCCGTATTCGAGCGGGTTGTGGCTGGGGGTCAGATTGATGGAGAAGGCCGCCTGACGGATCAGCACCGAGGCCGAGAGCGCCCCGGTGGTCGATTCGCCGGCGTAGAACACCTTGACACCGCTTGCAGCCAGCAGATTGACCGCAGCCAGGGCCAGGATCGGCCCGCCGAAGCGGTTGTCGAACCCAACGACGCAGCCGCGCTGCTGCATCTCTGCGAAATCGCGCACGCCGAGCGCCGCCTGTAGCTCGCCGTTGCCTTCCGCCTCGCGGTAAAGGCCGAGGATGGCCGCCGTGACCACGGCAACGGAACGGACGAAGATGTCCTTGCCGAGCATCCCGCGCCAGCCCGAGGTGCCGAAGGCGATCTCCTTGCGGGGCTGGCCGGCGTTGGTCAGGATCTCGTCCCGCACCCGGTCGTACACTCGGTCGATGGCCGCCTGCCAGGCTTCCCTGGCCTGCGGGCCCGCAGCCTGGTTGCGGCCGGCGACCAGGCGAACGATGGCTTCGAAGTAGTTGCTTGCGCCGTGATCGTGCGCCGCCACGCTTGCGCTCAGAATCCGTTCGATATCGTTGTCGATGCCCATGTTCAGCTCCCGGTCGAGGATTGGTCAGGCCTTGCCTTCATGTGGAAAGATCTCGCCAGTATAGCCCCTTGGCCTGCAAATGGCAATATCGTCCCCGAAGGCTTGCGGCCGCTGGCGCGGATGATGTTTGCCTGCCAGGACGTTTCAATTGACCGGGCGGTAATTATTTTTTATTCTCGGCACAACGATACTCACCCAGTAGCGCAAATGGCCTGCCCCGCATCGGGTGCGGCCCGCCGGCTGCGTTCATCGCTTAAGGGAGTCGAAGATGGGAACCACACATGAACAGGCGCTCATTCTCTGGTTTGACGAAATCGGCATCGAAGACGTACCGATGGTCGGCGGCAAGAATGCCTCCCTGGGTGAAATGCACCAGAAGCTGACCTCCAAGGGAGTGGCCGTGCCCAACGGCTATGCCATTACCGCTTACGCCTACCGCTACCTGCTCAAGGCGGCTGGCGTCGAGGCGGCCATCCTCGACGCGCTGGCCGGTCTCGACACCCACGACCTGCACAACCTTCAGGCGCGCGGCGCCAAGACCCGCGAGATCATCCGCAACGCCGAGTTCCCGGCCGACCTGCGCCAGGCGATCATCAGCGCCTACAACACCATGGAAAAGGAGTACGGTCCCAACGTCGACGTCGCGGTGCGCTCGTCGGCCACCGCCGAGGACCTGCCCGACGCCTCCTTTGCCGGCCAGCAGGACACCTATCTTAACATCCGCGGTCCCGAGGCCCTGATCGACGCCTGCAAGCGCTGCTTTGCCTCGCTGTTCACCGACCGGGCCATCTCCTACCGCCATGACAAGGGCTTCGGCCAGTTCGACGTCTATTTGTCGATCGTGGTGCAGAAGATGGTCCGCTCCGATTCCGCCTGCTCGGGCGTCATGTTCTCCATCGACACCGAGTCGGGCTTCAAGGACGCCGTCTTCCTCACCGGTTCCTGGGGCCTGGGCGAAAACGTTGTCCAGGGCGCGGTCAACCCCGACGAGTACTACATCTTCAAGCCGACGCTGAAAGAGGGCAAGCGGCCGATCGTGGGCAAGCGCGCGGGCACCAAGGAAATCAAGATGATCTACAACAACGAGCCCGGAGCTTTGGAGCCGGTGCAGAATATTGACACCACGGCCGAGGAGCGCGGCGCCTATATCCTCGGCGATGACGAGATCCTGCAGCTGGCCCGTTGGGCCTGCATCATCGAGGACCATTACGGCCGGCCCATGGACATTGAGTGGGCAAAGGACGGCGACGGCGCCGACGTGGGCACCGGCAAGCTGTTCATTGTCCAGGCCAGGCCGGAAACCGTGCATTCCCAGGCCAGCAAGCGGATGATGGAAACCTATGTGCTCAAGGAGAAGGGTACGGTGCTGGCCCAGGGCCAGGCGGTGGGGGCCAAGATCGGCCGGGGCGTGTGCCGGCTGTTGCGGACGGTCAGCCAGATCCATGACTTCAAGCCGGGCGAGGTGCTGGTCACCGACATGACCGATCCGGACTGGGAGCCGATCATGAAGACCGCTGGCGCCATTGTCACCAACCGGGGCGGCCGCACCTGCCACGCGGCAATCATCTCCCGCGAGCTGGGCATTCCCTGCGTCATCGGCACGGAGAACGGCACCGAGCGGATCAGGGACGGCCAGGATGTGACCGTGTCCTGCGCCGAGGGCGAAACCGGCCACATTTACGACGGCCTGCTCGATTTTGTGGTCGAAACGCTCGACCTGGAAAACATCCCGGCCACCCGGACCAAGATCATGATGAATGTCGGCCTGCCGGAAAAGGCGTTTGTCGAGGGACAGCTGCCCAACGAGGGCGTCGGCCTGGCGCGGGAGGAGTTTATCATCAACTCCCACATCGGCATCCACCCGCTGGCCCTGTTCAACTACGAAAAATTGCGCGAGCAGGCCGAGGAGGACGACGAGATCCAGGATATCATCGACGATATCGACTACCGCACCGCCGCCTACCCGCACGACAAGCGCCAGTACTTCATCGACAAGCTGGCCGAGGGCGTGGGCCGGATCGCCGCCGGATTTTATCCCAAGGACGTGATCGTCCGCCTGTCGGATTTCAAGTCCAACGAATATGCTAACCTGATTGGCGGTCATCTGTACGAACCGGAAGAGTCCAACCCCATGATCGGCTGGCGCGGCGCCTCGCGCTACTATGACCCGCGCTACAAGCCGGCCTTCGAACTGGAGTGCAAGGCCCTGCTCAAGGCGAGAAACGACATGGGCCTGACCAACATCAAGCTGATGGTGCCATTCTGCCGCACCCCGGAAGAGGGGCGCAGAGTGGTCGAGGTGCTGCGCGAGTTCGGTCTGGTGCAGGGAGAGAACGGGCTTGAGCTGTACGTGATGTGCGAAATCCCATCCAATGTCATCTCGGCCGATGCCTTCTGCGACGTCTTCGACGGCTTCTCCATCGGCTCCAACGACCTCACCCAGCTGACGCTCGGTCTGGACCGCGATTCCGACCTGGTGGCGCACATCTACGACGAGCGCAACGAGGCGGTCAAAACCCTGATCAAGATGGTGATCGCCACCGCTAAGCGGCGGGGTCGAAAGATCGGTATCTGTGGCCAGGCGCCCTCGGACTTCCCGGATTTCGCCACCTTCCTGGTCGAGCAGGGCATCGATTCGATCAGCTTGGTCTCCGACACGGTGGTAAAAACCAGGCTGGCGATTTACGCCAAGGAGCAGGAACTGGGGATCACGCCGTAACAGGCGTTTGGAAGCTGGCCCACCGGCGGACGGATCGTCCGCCGGTGGGTTGCGTTGTTACGGTTTGGCCAGCGGCTTGGCCTCGTCAATCAGCATCACCGGGATGCCGTCGCGGATGGGAAAGAGCAGGCGGCAGTGCCGGCAGGCAATCCCGTCCCCGGCCGTGTTCAACTCCACTGGCCCCTTGCATTGCGGGCAGGCCAGAATGTCCAGCAGTTCTTTTTGTATCATCGAGTGGTTCCCAAATGTCTGATGTGGTGTTCTCCGGCGGGACCCGCGGTCCTTGACCGTTGGTCCCGCCGGGTCTCGGCTCCGGGGCTGTCTGGAATGAATGAAACACTGTACAGCGGCGGCGGCGCGGGGTAAAGACCCTTGCGGCAAAATACAGCCAGTGCGCTGATTGCGGCAAGCGGCTGGATGGTTATAGTGACTTGAATTTCGTCCGCATCGGGAGGGTTGCTCCGGGGCGGGTCAAGGCAGGCAAGGCAGGGGAGGCGTACGCGCGCGCAGTGAAGCAGGGGAAAAAAACAGTGCCGGTGGCCGAGGCGGTGGGCATGGTCCTGCCCCATGACGTCACCGAGATCGTCAAGGACAAGTTCAAGGGTGCGGCCTTCCGCAAGGGCCATGTCATCCGGCCCGAGGATGTGGAGCACCTGCGGCGGCTGGGCAAGGAGCATATTTACGTGCTCGAGCTGGGGCCGGAGGAGATCCACGAGAACGAGGCGGCCCTGCTGATGGCCGGGGCCCTGGCCGGCGAGGGCGTCGAATGGTCACCCGAGATCGTCGAGGGTAAGGTCGGCATCCGGGCCGCGATCGATGGCCTGCTCAAGATTGACCGCGAGGCCTTGTACCGCTTCAACCTGCTCGGCGAGGTGATGTGCGCCACCCTGCAGACCAACACCCCGGTCCGCCGGGGCGAACAGGTGGCGGCGTCCC
>JBGSPP010000099.1:0-3313 GCA_041738515.1 Desulfobulbus sp. | reverse complement strand
CCTGCTCCAGGTGCGGCTGCCGGCCGCGGACTTCGCGACCGTCGTGCCATCGCCGGCGCCGGTCAGTCGATGATCGCGGCGAACTGAATCGCAGCCAGGTACAGCTCGTACACCTTCTCCCCATCCACCCCCAGTTGCTGCCAGTAATGCAGGCACTCCTCAGCCTGGCCCTGTTCATAGGCAATCACCGCCTGGAGTAAGGGAGCGAACGGTCCCTGCTGGTGGATGATCGCCTTCTTGACCTCGTCGGCCAGGGGCAGGGTGTTGATCATGACCTGCATGGGTGCGTCCAGGATGGCGTCCAGCATTGAAAACAAGCCCAGGAGAAACAGTTCCGAACTGAAGGCGGCGTGCATGCCGTTCTCGGCCAGCAGTTCACAGAACCGTCCCCGGACCAGGGAAAGCCGCAGCAACTCCTGCGGCTTGTCCGCAGCCAGGTTGGAGACAATGACCAGGGTGACGAAGCGGCGTATTTCCTGTTCGCCGAGATAGGTGATGGCCCGCCGGATCGATTCCACCTTTTGCAAGAGGAAGAAAAAGGCCGAGTTGATGTAGCGCAGGAGCTTGTAGGCGATGGCCACGTCGGCGGAGATGATCCGTTCCAGATTGTCGATGGAGTAGTCCTTGCGGTTGATCTCGGCCAGCAGCCGGAACTGATTGGCCTTGAACGCGGACACCTCCTTCATCCGTATCGCTTCCGGCCGGGCGAAGAAATAGCCCTGGAAATACTGAAACCCCAGCTTGCGGGCGTGCTCGAATTCCTCGTAGGTCTCAATTTTCTCGGCAAGAAATTTCAGGTTGAAGCGGGACAGGCGGTACAGCACCCGCTCAATCTCATCGGTGGTGGAGAGGCGGTAGTCCATCTTGATAATGCTGATGAACTCGATCAGGGGGAGATAGCGCTTGTCGTAGACAAAGTCGTCCAGCGCCAGGGTGTAGCCGAGTTCGACCAGGCTGCGGCAGGCCTCGAGCACCTCCGGGGTCGGCGGCACATCCTCGAGGATTTCGATGATGATCTTGTCCTTGGGGAAGGAACTGGCGATCTGCCTGACCAGCAGGTCCTTGGTGAAGTTGATGAAGCAGGGCTTGTTGCCCGCCACTTTGTCGATCCCTTCGGTGAGAAAGGTGGTGGAGAGCAGGCTGGTGGTGGCCCGGTCGCCGCTGAGTTCCCCCAGCCCCAAGCCCAGCGTCTGGCGGAAGAGCAGTTCGTAGGCAAACAGTCGTTTGCTGGCGTTGAAGATCGGCTGGCGGGCGATGTGTACGTACATGGATTCTTCCGTGAAATCCGTCACTCCTGTTGAGGCGGGCGAGGGCAAACCAGAAACCGAAAACCTTGGGGAACAGTCGCCTACACCCCCATCCGCCGCAAAAGAACCAGGCCGTCGGGCGTGCACGGCTCGGTCTGGTGCAACTGCTCGATTTCGGCCGGGGCAATGAAGCGGCCGTACTCGATTTCTTCCGCCTGCAGGGTGAAAGGACCGTCATGGGTGCAGGAGAAGACGCGGCCCCAGACCCGGTTGCCGCCATCTTCATAGTATTGGTCAAAATGAAACCGCAGCGGCACGTTGTCCAGGCCGAGTTCCTCCTGCAGTTCACGTCGGGCAGACTCTTCGTAGCTTTCCCCTGCAAGCACCACGCCGCCGGCGGCCAGGTCCCAGCAGCCGGGGTAGATGTCCTTGCTCCGGGTCCGCATCTGGATGAACAGTTCGCCCCGGCGGTTGAACACCAGAATGTAGCAGGCGCGGTGGATCAACTGCTGCTGTCGCATGATCCGGCGGCTGACAGCGCCAATGGGGCGGTTCTCCCGATCAACGATGGCAACCAGCTCCTCGGCGGGATTGGCGGTCATGGTTGCACTGTCGCCGGGGCAGAATCCCCGGCCTGGCGGTGGCGGAACTCCCAGCAGCGGTGGATGCGCTGATTGCGCTGAAAATCCTGGGGGATGGTCTCGCCGCTGATCTCGCGCACCTCGAACTGGCGGTCCAGCGACTCCTCCAGCTTGAATTTGCGGAAATTGGTGGAGAAGATGAGCAGCCCGTTCTTGGCCAGATGATGCATGGCCAGGTTGAGCAGCTGGGGGTGATCGCGCTGAACGTCGAAGGTCTGCTTGCGGTGGCGGGCGTTGGAAAAGGTGGGCGGATCGACGAAGATCAGGCCGAACCGCTCGGTGCATCGCTTCAGCCAGTCCAGGCAGTCGGCCTCGACGGTCTGGTGCAGCGGCCCGCCGAAGCCGTTCAGGGCCAGGTTGGCCTGGGCGCGGGTGAGATAGGTCTCGGAGATGTCCACCGTGGTGGTCGAAGTGGCGCCGCCCAGGGCGGCATGGACCGTGGCCGAACCGGTGTAGCCGTACAGGTTGAGGAAGGTCCGCCCCTGGACCAGCTGGCCGATGCGGGCGCGGGTTTCGCGGTGGTCAAGGAACAGGCCGGTGTCCAGATAGTCGGTGAAGTTGACGAGAAAGCGGCCGCCGCCCTCGCGGACTTCATGCAGTGCGCCCGGGCCCGGTTTCTTCTGGTACTGCTGCGCGCCCTTCTGCTTTTGCCGCGTCTTGATGAAGATCCGGCTGTGGGGAACGTCAAGCGTCGTGCGGATCACCTGCAGGGCGAGGCCGAACCGCTGTTCGGCTTTGGCCGGGTCCACGGTGGGAGGCGGCGCGTACTCCTGCACATGCACCCACTCCTCATAGCAATCCACCGCCAGGTTGTATTCTGGGATGTCGCCGTCATAGAGACGAAAACAGGTGACTCCCTGCTGCTCGGCCCAGGGCAGGAGGGCGGCGCTGTTCTTGAGCAGCCGGTTGGCCAGATCCATCCCCGGGGTGCCCGGCTCCGGCGCTACCGGTCGCCAGACATGGGGCTGGCGCTCTTCGAAGCGGCTTTCGCCGCCCACCAGCACTTGGCATTTGATGGGGCCGTTGAACAGGCGATGCTTCTCCTGCCACTGGATGCCGACCATCTCGGCCAGATCCGGGTTGGCGGAGAAGAAGCCCAGGCTCCAGCCCGGAAAGCGGGTGCGGAAGACGCGGCCCAGGCAGCGGTAGAGGTATTTGACCACCTCTTTTTCCGACAAACGTTCGCCATAGGGCGGGTTGGTGAGCAGGCAGCCGCGCGGCCCCGGGCTCTCCAGGCGGGCCAGCTGCCGCTGCTTGATGACAACGACCTCGCGCAGGCCGGCGGCGATGACGTTTTTGCGCGCCGCTGCCACCACCTTGGGATCGGCGTCGTAGCCGATGAACTGGGGCCAGGTCGCGGGCAGTCCCTGTTCTTCCTGTTTGAGCGCCTCCTGGATAAGCCGTTCCCAGAGCTGCGAGTCGTGC
>JBGSPP010000083.1:0-3554 GCA_041738515.1 Desulfobulbus sp. | reverse complement strand
TCTGCTCCTGCTCGACGTCGACGGCGTGCTCACCGACGGCGGCATCTTGTATGGCGATCTCGGCATCGAACTCAAGCGCTTCCACACCCAGGACGGCCTGGGTATCCGGCTCTTGCAGGAGAGCGGCGTGCCGGTGGGCATCATCACCGCCCGCGACTCCGCAGCCGTGGCCCGACGAGTCCAGGATCTCAAGCTGGCCCATGTCTATCAGGGGCAGAAGGACAAGCTGGCCGCCTTTGAGGAGATCCTCCGCCAGACCGGGCTGCGACCGCCGCAGATCGCCTGCATGGGCGACGACTGGATGGATCTGCCGATCCTCAACCGCGCGGGTCTGGCCGCGGCCCCGGCCAATGCCGTGGCTGAGGTGCTGCAGCGGGTCCATTATACCTGCGAGCAGTTGGGCGGCGGCGGCGCGGTCCGCGAAGTCTGCGATCTAATCCTCCAGGCTCAGGGAAATCTTAACCGAATGCTGTCCCAGTTTGACCGATGAAAGCGAACCTCCGTAATCTGCTCTGGCTGCTGCCGCTGCTGCTCTTTGTCACCAGCCCCCTGTGGAAACCGCCGGTGGCCGCCTTTCTCACCCCGCGCGGCGGCTACAACCCCAAGCTGGCCATGCCGGAGGAGTCCACCCCGGTGCAGAATTTCGTCATGGATTCGGTGGCCATCACCCTGACCAGCGACGGCAAGGAGGAATGGCAGATCGACGCCGACCGTGCCTACACCGGCGAAAAAGACAACGAGATCGAGATGGAGGCCGTCAGCGCCATGTACATCGGCAAGGAGAAGGAGCCGATCAACATCACCAGCCAGAAAGGGCGGTACCACCTCGATGATCGCCACCTGACCCTGATCGGCAAGGTGGTGATCACCAAACCCACCAAGGAACAGCAGCTGTTCTCCGAACTGCTGCACTATTACGACGCCACCAAGATGGTGGTCAGTCCGGGCAGGGTGGACCTGCGTGGACCCGGCCTCAATCTGACCGCCGGGCGGATGGACTACGACCTGACCAGCGAGGGCTACGATTTCGGCGACCGGGTCAAGGTGAACATGTAACGCCGCCCGGAGGCGAGCGGCTCTTATTGACGAGGATATTCGTATGTTGCGGGTGAACGAGCACTATCTGAAGCTGCAGGCTTCCTATCTCTTTTCCGATATCGCCAAGCGGGTCACCGCCTTCCAGGCCGCCAACCCGGAGCGCGAGGTGATCAAGCTGGGCATCGGCGACGTCACCAACCCCCTGCCCCCGGCCTGCATCGCCGCCTTTCACGCGGCGGTGGACGAGATGGCCACGACAAGCGGCTTCCGCGGCTACGGCCCGGAACAGGGCTACGACTTCCTTCGCCAGGCCATTGCCGCCCATGATTTCCAGGCCCGGGGCGCCGAGGTCCATGCCGACGAAGTCTTTGTCAGCGACGGCGCCAAGTGCGACACCGGCAACATCCAGGAACTGTTCGCCACCGACGCCCGCATCGCCATTCCCGACCCGGTTTACCCGGTTTACCTCGACACCAACGTCATGGCCGGCCGCACCGGTCAGTTCAAGGACGGCCGCTACGAGGGCATCGTCTACCTCGAGTCGACCAGGGCCAACAACTATGTCCCCGACCTGCCCGCGGCGCCGGTGGACCTGATCTACCTCTGCTTCCCCAACAACCCCACCGGCTCGACCATCACCCGGGAGCAGCTCAAGGTGTGGGTCGACTTCGCCCGCGAAACCAAGGCGCTGATACTCTTCGACGCCGCCTACGAGGCCTTTATCCGCGATCCCAGCCTGCCGCATTCCATCTTTGAGATCGAAGGCGCCCGAGAGGTGGCCGTCGAGTTTCGCAGCTTCTCCAAGAGCGCCGGCTTCACCGGGACCCGCTGCGCCTACACCGTGGTGCCCAAGGAGTGCATGGCCTTTGACGCCGCCGGCAACCGGCAGGCCCTGCATCCGCTCTGGAACCGTCGCCACTGCACCAAGTTCAACGGTGTCTCCTACCCGGTGCAGCGGGCGGCCGAGGCGGTCTACTCGCCCGAGGGCAAGGCCCAGTGCACCGCCCTCATCGACGGCTACCTCCACAACGCCAAGCTCATCGGCAAGGCCATGGCTGGGCTGGGCTTCCGGTATGTCGGCGGCGACAATGCTCCCTACGTCTGGATAGAGGGCGAGCGCGATTCCTGGGAGTTCTTTGATCTACTGCTGAACAAGGCCGGGGTGGTGTGCACCCCAGGGGCGGGCTTCGGTCGCTGCGGGCAGGGGTATATCCGGCTCTCCGCCTTCAATTCGGAGGCCAACGTGGTGCGGGCCATGGAGCGCATCCGCCAGGCCCTGGGCTGAAGGGGGATTACAACCCCAAGAGGCGGCGGGCGTTGGTCACGGTGATCCGTTCGACCAGCGCCTCCGGCAGGTCGAGCCGTCGCAGCAGATCAAGCGAGTCGGCCTGGTCGGTCCAGGGGGAGTCGGTGCCGAACAGCAGGTAATCGGCCGGGTGGGCCAGCAGCATCCTGCGCATTCTGGCCGGCGCCAGTTCGTTGAGGGCAAAGCTGAGTTCCATAGCTATCGGCCTTCCCACCAGCAGTGTCTCCACCTCCTCCCATTCATCCATGCCGCCCAGATGGGTGGCGATCAGTTTGAGATCCGGATATTGCCGACAGACATCGAGGATCCGCTGAGGGTCTGCCACCCGGATGCGCGGGTAGGCGATGTCGTAGCCGGCATGGATTACCAGCAGCATCCCCAGTTCCGCCAGCATGGCATAGAGATCGTGGAGTCGCGGGTCGTCGATGGCGCAGTTCTGATAGTAGGCGTGCATCTTGATGCCGAGAAACCCCTCGGCGTGGATGATGCGCAGGTGTTCCAGCAGCTGCGGGTCGTCCGGGTGCAGGGAGGGCAGGGGGATGATCCGTTCCGATCGGATGGCGCGGGACCAGTCGAGGATGGGCTGGAAGTGCGAGGGCCGGGTGGCGATGGAGCAGAGCACCGAAGTCTCGATCCCGCTCCGGTCCATGGAGCGGAGCAGGTCGGCCACGGTGCCGTCGAGCCAGGCCTTGATGCCGCCCTCATGCTCGAGCGAGGCGATGGCCGAGGCCGCGATCTGGTCGGGAAAGGCGTGGGTATGGAAATCAACAATGCCGGCCACGGGATCTCCTTGCGGATTGTCGGGGGACGCTAAAGGCGGGCAAACAGCCAGAGCCCGAGCTGCAGGACCAGCATGGCGTAGAGACCGGCAGCCACGTCGTCCAGCATGATGCCCAGGCCGCCATGGAGGTGGCGGTCGATCCAGCCCACCGGAAAGGGTTTGAGGATGTCGAACAGGCGAAAGAGGACGAATCCGGCAAGTACGGCGACCGGATGGTGGGGAGCGACGGCGAGCGTGATCAGCTGGCCGACGATCTCGTCGATAACCACCAGGCCTGGATCGCCCCGGTCAACGATTTTTTCCGCGTCCCCGGCGCTGAACACGCCGATGACGAAGAGCGCCCCGAGCACGGCCAGGTAGGCGGGCATGGCCAGGCGGCTGACCGCCAGCCAGAGCAGCACCCCGACCGCTGAGCCCCAGGTTCCGGGG
>JBGSPP010000063.1:0-12233 GCA_041738515.1 Desulfobulbus sp. | reverse complement strand
GCACGGCAAAGGCCGCCAGCAGCAGGCGCCGCTCCTGGCGCAAACCCCAGCGGACGCCGCGACGCTGGCGGTCGATGACGCCGACCAGGAGGCTGTTGCAGAGGACCAGGCTGAAGGTAATCAGATGATGGCCGCCCAGATCCGCGGCCTGGATCAGTTTGGGCTGGCTGAAGAGGCCGTAGGCGAGATCCATCCAGGGGAACCCGGTCATGAGCACGCTGCGCAGGTAGTCCAGCCCCACCCAAAGGAACGGCGCAGTCCAGACCAGCGCGGTCACCGAGCGTTCCCGGTGCCAGGACCGCCCGGCCAGAAGACTGAGCAGGAAGCAGAAAACGGCCCAGTAGCAGGCCATGTAGGCCGCGAGCAGCAGCAGGCCGGGCAGTGACAACCACAGGGGCAGGCCGCCGTAGCGGCCCAGGACGATCAGAATCCAGTAGAGCAATGCCAGATGGTAGATCAGGCCGCCGACAAACCCCATCAGGGCGCTGCGGCCAGGCGGGGCGTAGAGGGCGGCCAGTAGCAGTGGCGTCAGGGCGATGAACAGCAGAGGCCACCAGCCGATCCGGCCGGGCATGGCCAGGGCAAGAAGACAGGCGGTGAGAACGCCGCAGGGCAGCGCCCAGCCGTCTTCAGCCCTGGGCAGAAGACGCTTCACTCCGGTAGATCCGGACGGATTTGATGCGGCGCTGATCCGCATTCAGCACCTTGAATGACAACGGCCCTTCCTGGACAACCACCCCGGTCGGCGGCACCTTGCCCAGGCGGTGAATGATGAATCCGCCCACCGATTCAAAGGGCCCCTCGGGCATGGTGCACTGGAAATGCGCCTCCACGTCTTCCACGTCGATCTTGGCATCAACGATCACGGTGCGCTCGTCGACCACCCGCAATTCGCTCTCCGCATCGTCGTGCTCATCGTCGATCTCGCCGACGATCTCCTCGATCACGTCTTCCAGGGTGACCAGGCCGCGCACACCGCCAAACTCGTCGACCACCACGGCCATGTGGATCTTTTTCAACTGGAACTCGCGAAGCAGTTCGGTGATCGGCTTGGACTCGGGGATGAAGGTGACCGGGTTGAGGAATTCCTTGAGATCGAGATCGGTGGACGGGCTGCAGGCGCAGATGCGCAGCAGATCCTTGGCATGGAGAATGCCGATGATGTGGTCCGGGTTGTCCTGGTAGATGGGGATGCGAGTGTACCCCTCCTCGTTGATCAGCCGGATCAGTTCAGGCACCGAGGCCTTGGCTTCGGCGCAGACCATCTCCGCCGAGGGGGTCATGATTTCCGACGCCTCGGTCTCGCGGAAATCAAAAATGGAGTTGATCAGCCGTTCTTCGTGAACGGAGATCAGGCCCTGTTCCTCGCCCTCCTCCAGCAATTCCTGGATCTCATGTTCCAGTTCTTCGGTGGTGTCCGGGGCGCCACGAAAGCCAAGCTTGGATTTCAGTTTGTCAAACAGGGATTTACTATGCGGCTCATCTTCGGAAGGTGCCGGCGGGGCCGCCGACGGTTCCACGGTTTCCATAAAAAAATTGTTTCTCCTGGGTGCGATGATGTAACGTTTCGCTTGAAAGTATGCTGACCGGTCGCAAAGTCAAGTAAAATCTCAGTTCCGCTTGGCCGGTGGCGGACGCGAAACGAACCGCCGGGGCCCCATCCAACATTGAGTTTTCTCCGAGCTTCCTCTTGACGCCTCCGCCAGGGTGTGCTAATAGGTGCGCTCGCATTTGGCGGATCGCTTGCGGTGCGCCGAATCGCGTATTGCCCGCGCACATTTTGGGCCGTTAGCTCAGCTGGTAGAGCAGTTGACTCTTAATCAATTGGTCCGCGGTTCGAATCCGCGACGGCCCACCAGCAAAAACAAGCACTTAGTCCGTCCGGACTAGGTGCTTTTTTCGTTTTGGGTTATGCATGGGTTAGGCTGGGACTGGCAAAACAGCCAGGGGGATGGCGCGACGATGCCGACCAATGAGCCCCCCCCCGCCGTTCACAGTTCAATGCAAATAGCCCGTTCAATGTTGCAGGCCAGCAGGGGTCTTAAATAGTCTCGTCTTTCATCTCCAGCCAGAAGCCAATCCAGGCGTATGCCAGGGCAAAGGCCTGGTCAATGCGCAGTTCGTTCAGACTGCATTATGTTTCTGATTCGTGGCCGGACACAGAGGAAAACCGGCAGCTTGCTCCTCATTGGTGGCCGCCGGTTTCACTTCGTGGCCACCACATGCGCAAATCCAAGTTGCAGAACTTGACGCACACAACACTGTTGCGTGAATTCAGGCGGGATGGAGGCGAGGTTGAAGTCCATGCCGTCGTGCATTGCGGTGAGATTGAAGCGATACAGGTCACCAACGCCCTGGGTATGGATCAGCGAAGTCATGGCTCGCTCCGCGATGGTGATGGCACGGCGTTCCGTCTGCGCCCACTCGGGGTCGATGCGAGTGTTCACGACTATGGACACTGAACGTCGGCGTTCGTCGTCGTGCTCTCGGGCAATTTTAGCAAGATCGAAGTTCGGCGGATAGACAAAGACCTGCGCCATCGCGCCACCATCCACATGCATTTCCTCGTATCTTTGGTCGTCCAGCCCCCACATCGATCATTACTGGTGGGAAGGCGCCCGGGATCGCAGCGGAGGCGATTATTACGTCGTGGAACAGATCAAGGGCGCGCGGGCTTTTGCTGAGTGGTAGATATGGCCATCCTCCTTTTTCCCCATCCGGCTGCTCTGCACTTTTTGATCAATATAGCGGCACCAGGTGTCACTGTTTCGTTGCGGCACTTTCGCTTTGCCCCGGATACCGAGTTTGAATTCAACCGCCGATCGCCATGCATCGGAGCCAATATCCGGTCCGTGGCCCAGGCCAACGCCCGTTACTCCTCTCTCTTCGATGAAGAGATACCACTCCTGTGAACAGAAGCCTTCCCTATCTGGCCCGGCGGCACCGACACAGCCTGGTTGAACCTGAACTAACAAAACGACCCAAAGAACAATCAGCAGCCTGTTCATCAACACTTCCTCACCCAATGCAGAAATCTTCTTCAAGATGGTTCCCCGTCTCCGGCCGAACCAGCGTCCTGTTCAGGTAGAGTTCATGAATTGGGTCGGCAACGAAGGAGCCTTCTCACATACAATCTTCCCACCTTGAGACGAGCGGCCTCTCCATTGCGCACTCATGGGTGAAGGATTTCCAACGACAGAACCAGTCGCGCTGTGCCAATGATGGTGAGGCATTGGACAAAATTCCAGCCGTATGTCGGCAGGCGGACAGATCCGAACAAAGCGACTTACTTCTCCTTTTTTCCTGCGGCCAAATCCTTGAGCATGCGCTGCACGGCTGTCTCCAATTGCGGGTCGCGACCGGCGGCGATGTCCTCCGGGCTGTTGTAGATCAGGATGTCCGGCACGGTTTCACTGTTCTCAAACCATCCCGTCTGGCGGTCCTTGGCCCCGAGCTGCGGCATGCCGTACTTGATGTTGCCGTTGAGCAGTTCCTTCCACCATACGGCGGTGCCGGTGCCGGGCACACGGGCGCCGACCACGGGTCCGATCTTCAGCCGCTGATAGAGATGGGGGAAGATGCTGCCGTCGGAGTAACTGGAGGCATTTCCTATGAGGATGCTCGGCTTGCCCCAGCGGTCCGACGGGATGCGGCTGGCGTGGAACCCGTCCCGCGAGATAAAGTCGGCAGTGACATCGCCAGTGAACAGGGTGACCAACTGGTCATGGATATTGCCGCCGCGGTTGTAGCGGATATCAATCACCAGGGCTTCCCTGTCGCGGCCCTCGCCGAAAATATAATCCACGGCTCGCTGGTAGTTGTCGGTGTTCATCTCGGAAATGTAAAGATAGCCTAGTCGTCCCTTCGACATTTCCGTGGTCATCTTGCGGCGCTGCGCCACCCAATGATCATCCGCCAGGGCCTTGGCTGCCTCGATATCGACCGGAGTGACGACGACCCGGGAGACCGCGCCCGCATCAGTCATCACACTCAACTCGATGGGAGTGCCGCTTTTACGGTTTAACAGGGCGTGGAGATGTTCGATGTGCTGGATGGGAACGCCGTCCATGGCGGCGATGATCGAACCCGGCTTGATGAGCTTGGTGGCCAGGTCGCAGGGACCGCCGATAAGGATCTCCTTCACCCGCACCCCCGGACCTTTGTAGCCGTTATCCTCGTAGATGCCTAGCGAGGCGGTGTTATCGGCCAGGGGCGGTTGATGCTGCCAATAGCAGCCCATGTGCGAGGCGTTGAGTTCACCGGCCATCTCGCCCATGAGGTCACAGAAATCCTCCCATTGCTGGAGTCCGGGCAGGAATTTGCCATAGCTTTCGCGTAGATCCTGCCAATCCCGGCCGTGCATGGTCGGCTCGTAGAATTTGAGCTTGGTCAGCCGCCAGTAATGCTGGAACACCCAGGCCATTTCGCCGCGCGGATCATAGTCCAGTTTCGCCTCATAGGGGATCATGCGCGAACTGCCGTCCGCCAGGGATATACGTTCGATTCCCGCCGGACTGAGGGCGTAGAGGGCCTCGCCGCGATCATCCATGGATACGGACACTGCGGTCAGTGGTTTGGCGAAGATCTGCTTGAACGACTCGCTCATTAGCCCGACCCGGTAGCCCAGCAGTTGCCCCATGGCGTTGGTGGTCAGCACCAGCAGCTCGCGGCCGTCGGGAAAGGCCTTCATGTAGAGCACGCCGCCCAGCGACACCGGGGTCAGCCGGGTGATGCGGTGCAGGATGCCCTCGGTCTGCGGCTGCCAGTCGGTGGTTTTTGTCTTGGTCTCGCCGGCCTCCGTCTTTGCGGGAACGGCAGCGCCGGAGCGGGCCAGTTTGAAGGCATCTAAGGCCTCCTGGGTGAGATGGGCGATGAAGATGTCCTCCTGCGCCCCCTTACCATCCGGGGAGCGCATCCCCTGACGGTCGCTGGTCCAGAGCAGGGATTGGCTGTCCGGGAGGAAGGTGGGGCGGCCGTTGGCATAGCCGCTCTGCGACAGGTTCATCGGCGGTTTTTTACCGCTGGCGTCGCAGAGGGCGATGTCCATATCGCCGACAATCGAGCCCGTGGTGACCAGTAGGAAGCGGCCGTCGGGCGACCATTCATAGCCGAGGTCGCCATCGGCATAGCTGTATACCTGGCCCGGCGGCAGCGGGATGGCGGTGGTGTTGGTGGTGCGGTCCCAGACCTTGAGGCTGCTACGATTATCGATATAGGCAATGCGATTGCCGTCCGGGGAATAGGCAGGGAACAGCAGGTCAACCTCGCTGGCGATGAGCTTCTTCTCCTCCAGTCCGCCAGGAGCGGTGAAGCCGGCGCGGCCCTCGGGCAAGGCCACCTCGAAGATCTCGGAGACGCCGTCGCGCTCGCTGCCAAACAGCAGGCGGCGGCCGTCCGGGCTGTAGCGGAGATGCTGTTCAAAGGCCGGGGTGCTGGTGATGCGCCGGGTGAGGCCGCTGCCGGTCGAGGCGACAAAGATTTCGCCACGGGCAACGAAGGCCACCTCCGCACCGTCGGGCCGGGTCACGATCTCGGAGACATAGGCGTTGGCGCTGGTGGCGAAGGCGCCGGAAACCAGCGGCGATTGCCGCATGCGAATCTCAAGCCGTTGGGCCTCGCCGCCGCCTGCTGCCAGCCGCCAGATCGCACCGTCCTGGGCATAGACCAGGGTGCCGTCCTGGGCAAGGCTGACAAAACGCACCGGACGGCCCTGATACTGGGTGACCTGCCGGGGCACGGCTCCCGACTCAAGCCCGGTCTGCCAGACGTTGAAACTGGAGCCGTTCTGTTCGCTCGCGTAATAGACGCTCTTGCCGTCGGAGCCAAAAAAGCCGTCCCGGTCTTCTCCCCGGTTGCGGGTCAGTTGCCGATGCTTGCCCGTGGCCAGATCATAGAGCCAGAGATCCCGGGTGCCATCAGAAACCGCCCCTTTCCGCCATTCGTTTTCATAGACAGGGCAGTTGTCGTAGACCAGGGTTTTTCCGTCCGGGCTCACCGCCACATCATGGGCCGGCGTGGGCAGCAGAAGTTGCACCGTGCCACCGGCAACCGGGACGGTGTACAATTGTTGGCTGCCGTGATAGGTGCCGACCAACTCGGTCTCACCGCTGCCAAGGCGGGAAGAACCAAAATAGATAGTGCTGCCGTCGGCCGAGAAGGCATAAGGCACATCGTCGGAGGAATGGTAGGTAAGGCGACGCGGGGTGTCGCCCGCAAGGGTGGTGACAAAAACATCGAAATTGCCGTTGCGCTTGCAAGCAAAGGCCAACGTCTTGCCATCTGGCGACCACACCGGCCGGGTGGAGTAGAAGTCACTGCTTGTCAGCGGGATGGCCTCGCCGCCCTTGGCGTCAACCAGCCACAACTGACCACCAGCGGCAAAGGCGATGGAGCGTCCGTCGGGGGAGATCGCCGGATACCGCAGCCATTGCGGCGCGGCTACCTGCCCCACCGCCGTAGCCTGCAGGGCACAGCCCGCCAAGAGGCTGGTAACAAGGAGCCAAATCTTGAAAACAGCATACATTGTGTTCTTCATACCTCACCCTCTACTGTTGGTTGCTCTTGTATCCGTCACAAGCACGAGGTTTCGCACTTCGTCACTTGCTGTATCAACGAGGCGTTGTTGTCTGTGTTGGTCAGCGACAGCATCTGGTGCACCAGGTCTATGATGAGCAGGCATTGCACCCGGTTCCAGTCGTAAATCGGCAGATGGATCGTGCCGAACAGGGCTGCCAAGAGCCAGGCCCCTGCCACCAGCGGTGGTGTCGGTCCTAATTATACGCGCCAAGGTTATACTGATGAATGTTTGCAGCCCTCTTCAATAGCAGACAAAAACGATACTGTTAATCTTTTTTATTGCCAAATGGAGAGCTATTCAATTGAGTCTGTCGCAGAACCGGCGCAATAAAATTTAAATATGTTATTGAATTAACATTAAATATTGCACTTGAAAAGGTCTGGGTCAGCAACAGGAAAGCCGTATGCGCCGCCGATTTCATACAGCCAACCGTAGCCAACTCCATCTGCTGCCGATATCCATCGATCAGTGGGTGGAAGACAATCACCTTGCCCGGGTTTCTGTGGGAATGTGTGGAGCAGTTCAACCTGGGGCAATTGTATGCCTCCTATGGCGATGAGGGCGCGCCGCCGTACGATCCGCAGATGATGCTGGCCACCCTGCTGTATGACTTTCCTTTCGAGCAAGGTGCTTTTTTTGTTGTCTCATCCAAGAGATCAGCGCAGGAATCCCCCCCTCGCCGACCTGCACCACCCCTTCTTATTGACGCGAGCCGCTTATTGCTGGCACGAACAGTTCCCACGGGAATTCTTCCCCCTCGTCAATTCGCATCAATTTCCCACTGTCCGTGAGCAGATAGATCCAGCCATCCGGTCCCTGCTCCACATCCCGGATACGTTCGCCCAGTCCGGCGAACAGGCGTTCGCGCGAAACTTCCACATTCCCGTTGAGCTCGATGCGCCAGAGCGCCTTGCCGGCCAGCGCGCCCATGAAGGCGTGCCCCTGCCATTGCGGAAAACCGCTGCCTGAGTAAAACATCAATCCTGCGGGGGCGATCGACACGGGCACCCAGTAGCTCACCGGTTCGATATACGTCGGTGCGTGGATGCCGCCGCCAATCCGGCAGGCGTCGCCGACAGGATCGCCGTAGTTGCAGCCATAGCTCACGAGTGGCCAGCCATAATTGCCACCCGCCATGATCTGGTTGAGTTCGTCTCCTCCCTGCGGTCCGTGCTCGTTGAGCCACAGTTCGTTGGTGCCAGGTCTGATGGCGGCGCCCTGCGGATTTCGATGTCCGTAGCTCCAGATCTCGGGCAGCGCTCCGGCAATGCCGGGGTTGTCTAGGGGCACGGTGCCGTCGCGGTTGATACGGATGACCTTGCCCAGCGTCTTCGTGAGATCCTGTGCCGGGGTTCCCTGCTGACGCTCGCCAAGGGTCACGAAAAGGGTTTTGTCTCCGCGGAAGGCAAGGCGCGACCCGAAATGCCCCGCGCCGCTGACCTTGGGAACCTGCCGGTAGATCACCGCCACATCCTGCACACTGTTGCCGACGAGACGGCCGCGCGCAACCGCCGTGCCGGCGAGATCGGCTTCGCTGCCACTGCCGGGCTCCGCGTACGTCCAGTAAATCCAGGGAACGGTGATGAAATCCGGATCCAGTGCCACATCGAGCAAGCCGCCCTGACCGGAAGCCGCCACTGCAGGCAGGCCGTTCACCGTGGCCTGAACGGTTCTGCCGTCGCGGCTCAGGATGATCATGCTGCCGCCTTTCTGGGTCACCAGCATCCGACCATCGGGCAGGAAGGCCAATCCCCAGGGCGACGACAACGAGTTGTTGACCGTGACGGCCCTGGGAACCCCGACTGCGAACGCCTCCGAGACGAACCGCCCTCGAGAATCGCAGGCTGCCAGGAAGGTCAATCAGCACCAGCACCAAACCGAGCCTTTGGATCGTATGTGCCATGCAAGCCTCCCTCACCGCTTCAGTCGGCGGATCTGCTTCCTTTGTCTGGAATAACACCGTACCTATGACCAACGATACTCTTTCTTGCCTATCCAGTGGCTATTCCGGTGGAAACCCCTAAAACTATTGTTCTTCAATGTACCATTGCAAGGTGCATTCCGCAAATTCAGGCGCCCTTCTCAAATTGACCTCACCATCACCCAGAGACCCATCTGCCCAACACGGAGCGACGCCCAGAGCAAATCCACTACAGAATGCCAAAGGCGTTTTGCGAGAAGGTGGTTGCTAACACACGGAATTGCCTTGACTGAACGGCAGAAAATTATTTGGCTAGAGAAAACACGATTATTGCGATAATCGTGTTCTCGGTGACAGTTCCACCTGCCGCTCACTCCAGGACAGAAGGAGGCCACTCATGAATCAGGAAGGATGCGCCCCTCCCCCCTCTTCGCATGCCGGTGACACCGCACAACACGCCCCTCTACCGGCTGCAAGCAAAGCGGCACAAAAAAGCCTGCGATTTGACCGGATGGAATTATCTGGCGCTTTTGGCGATCTGGGCACCATGCTTCCCATCGTCATTGGCATGATCCTTATCAATGGCCTGAGCCCCTCCACTGTCTTTCTCACCTTTGGCCTCTTCTACCTCTTCGCCGGCCTGTATTACCGCCTGCCCATTCCCGTCCAGCCGCTCAAGGCGGTCGGCGCCATTGCCATTGCCTATCCGGCAGTCATCACGGAATCGATGATCGGCGCTGCCGGCATCATCTTTGGCGCCATACTGCTGGCGCTGTCCCTCACCGGCATGGTCGATCAGATTGCCAAACTCTTTTCCCAGGCGGTCGTCCGCGGCATTCAATTCACCCTGGGCCTGATCTTCCTCAGGAAAGGCATCGAACTCATGGTTCATAAGAACGTGTTCATGTCGGGAGTACAGGACCATTTTGCCGGGTACCCGGTCAATCTGGTCATTGGCATTGGCGCCTTTGCCCTGGTGCTGTTGCTGCTCAACAACAAGCGGTACCCTGCGGCTCTCGCCGCCCTGGTCGTCGGCATCATGTTGGGCATTGCCCTGGGTGGTTTTTCCGGCCATACGCTTTCCCTTGGCCCCACGCCCATGCATCTCATCCAGCCGTCTGCCGCCGACTTTTGGACAGCGCTCATCGTGCTGGTGCTGCCGCAGATACCCCTGACCATTGGCAATGCCTGCGTAGGCACCGCCGACACCTGCAGCAGCTTGTTCAATGACAATCCCTCACTCCCCAGGGCCAAAGCCGGGAAATTTGCCTTTTCCATGGGGCTGGTCAATTTTCCCGCCGGATTTTTCGGCGCTGTGCCCATGTGCCACGGGACCGGCGGCCTTGCGGCCCATTACCGCTTCGGCGCCAGAACCGGCGGCGCCCCGGTCATGATCGGCGCCTTCTTCGTGCTCATGGCACTGGTCCTTGGGGAGTTCGGGTTCGCCCTCCTCGCCTCCATCCCCCAATCGATCCTTGGCGTATTACTGGTTTTCGCAGGACTCGAACTCTGCCCGCTGCTGCGAAGCCTGAAAACCAACGAGGAGTATTTCGTCGCCTTGCTCATCGCCGGCATCGCCCTCGTCATTCCCAACATGGCCTGGGCGTTCGGAATTGGTATAGTCACCGATGTGTTGATCCGCACCTTGAAGATAAAAATCTAAGGATGGGCTGGGGCAGATCGGCCCCTGACAGGTTGCCGGCAACGATTGCGACGGCGGTTCATGCAGGCCTCCCCACGTGTCGATAGGCTGCAAGTTTAGCGCCTACGTCGCAGTGGTTCACATTGGCGTGGAATCTGGTATGCTGTTGGCGGTTTTGTTGTCCTCCGAAAAGATACCGGGATCGCCATGCACTCGAATTTCCCCACCAACAAGCACGATGTTCGGCAAGCGCCGGCAGCGCTTCCTCCCGGCGGCATCATACCGACGTCCAGCGAGGGCTCCTGCCTGGATACCGGCCACCTGAATCAGCTGGAACAATCCTTCCGCCAGTGGGTGGACGCATCGCCCCGCCGCGATGTCCAGCTTTCCCGCCGCCGCATCCTGCTCATCTTTCTGCTTATTCGCTATACGGGAGCCAAACTGAACGAAGTTCTGGCCCTCGATCCGTTCACCGACATTCAACAGCAGATGGTCTGCATCCGCGACCCCGAATCCGGTCAACAGGAGTGCGCCCGCACCATCGTCATTGCCGAACCTGTGGCCAACGAGATTCAGCAGACGCTCGCTGACCCCGACTTTCGCCATTCCCTGACCAATCTGTTTGCCATTGACCCGGCCTTTGTCCGGCGAAAATTCTACGAACGCGCCGAGGCCTGCGGCTTTGCCAAGCAGATGGCCGGTCCGGAAATGATCCGAAGGGCCCGCGCCGTCGAACTGATGCAAAGCAACATGCCCCTGCCCGCGGTGCAGAAACTTCTGGGCCACTCCACCCCGAATTTGACGGCCGCACATGTCTCGTATTCAGAGGAGGAGTTGCAACGGGTCACCCGGTTTTTCATCGAGCGGGAATCTTCCCGCAAAACCAGCGCACGCAACACCTTCTTTGGCAAAATCAGCATGATCAAAAGGGGGGACGTACAGGCTCTGGTGACACTGATCAACCCCGGCGGGCACCGAATCACCACCTTGATCACCCTGGAGAGTCTGGACCGGCTGGCCCTGCAGGTTGGCCGCCTGGTGACGGCCGAGGTCAAGGCGCCCTGGGTGATCATCCAGCCCGGCGGGACAGGTGGAGGCAGCAGCGCCGACAACCGCTTTGCGGGTGAAGTCGTGCGGATCAACAGAGGAAAGATCAGCTCGGAATATGTGGTGCGCATCGATGACGGCACCGAACTGTGCGCCACGATTTCCGCGGACAGCGGCAACGATCTGGCCCTTCAAGTGGGAGATCGGGCCTGGGTGCTGTTCAACTGCTTTGCCGTTATTCTCCACGATTGAGCGCGGCGAAGAAGGACGTCAGCCCAGGGAATACTGGAGCCCCCTCATTCGTTGGCTTGTGCTTTGCTAGGGAGGAAGACAAGGATCAGCGTCACGATCCACAAGAAGAAAAAGGTCAGCACCAGCATAAGGGCGACGTTTTTGCCGCGACTTCTGGCCAACTCAACGTTGAGCACAAACGGCAACAGTACGCCGACGAGGAGAAGAAATAGCCGCGCCGCGCTCACCCGGTCAGGACCGAACATAGATGCTCAAAGCTGCTCAGCCATCGCTCTGACAGCAAAGCGCACAACTTTCTGGATCCGCTCATCCTTGAGTGCCTCCAGGACATCGGGAGGGATTGGAGGGTGCCCCGCACGCGTGGCGTCATCTCCAATGAGCCAACACGCCGAAACACCAAGCGCACCAGCTAGAGCGTGGAGATGGTCAAGGCTGGAGGGTAGGTTTCTTCCGCGCTCCCAATGGCCGACAGCGGCAGGACCAACCTGAATCAGACCTGCAAGTTCATCTTGGGTCAAGCCTAGGTTTTTTCTCTGAACCCTGACTTTCATTCCAAAATCGAGCGTTCTGTTCGACATATTTTTCCTTCTAAGAGTACCCTCAGCCTGTTGCCCTGCGCGGCGTTTTTCGACGAATCGTCAACGATGATCCAAGGGGATGAAAAAAGGCGGGAGAATGGTCCAACCACGTCCCCGCCCAAAAACCTGTGAAATTCTTTTTTTCTCGGTAATCGCAACTGCTTGTTTTTATGGTGCTCCAGGCAGGACTCGAACCTGCGGCACCAGGATTAGGAA
>JBGSPP010000043.1:0-8587 GCA_041738515.1 Desulfobulbus sp. | reverse complement strand
CGCGGATCAGCTCCCGCAGCAGCGGCGCCAGTCCATCGGGGAGAAGATCGGCCGCTGACTGCCCCCGCGCCGCCGAACGCCGCAGGCTCTCGGCAAGGTACTGCCCCAGCCACTGTTCGGTGGCGCCGCCGCCCATCAGGTCCTTGATCACCTGGTCGATGAACAGGTACAGCGACTGACGCCCCTCGGGCGAGACCAGGCTGCCCAGGTCTTGCTCGGCCAGGGCCTCGAGCCGGCTTTCTATGGAAGCGGTCATCTTCTCCGTGAACTCGTCGCTGGCCAGATAGCGGTTGACGCCTTCGCCGAGGTGGTATTTCAGGGTCTTGACCCCGATCTGCACGTAGGCTTTGAACCGTTCCGGCACGATATCCGGCAGGCTGCCCAGGTCGCGCCGCAGAATTTCGTTCACCCGCAGGTCGGCCAGAGTGGCCAGATGTTCCTGGAACGGCTCCTGCGAGATGGCGGCACCGATGTCTCGGGCCGAGAGGAGGTGACGGCCGACCATCTCACCGATGTTGACCGCCAGCTGACGACGCCGCGAGGGGATGACGCCGGGGGTCATGGGTACGCGCACGCCGAACAGATGCCAGGGGCGCAGCGGCCGGAAGAGCATGCGGATGGCGATCTTATTGGTAAGGTAGCCAATGAAGGCGCCGATGCAGGGTGGGGCCAGGGCGTTGAGCAGAGTGGGATCGACAGGGAGCATGGTGCGCCTGGGGGGAAGGGGTTAGAGGGAGAGAAGCCCGGGCAGTTCGGCCGGTTCGGCGATCAGCCAGTGGGCCCCGGCCTGGCGCAGTTCCTCGGCAGCGCGGAAGCCCCAGAGCACGCCGACGCTGTCCATGCCGGCGGCGCTGGCGGTGTGCATGTCGGTGGCGGTGTCGCCGACGTAGAGCACCTCGGCCGGTTTGAGATTGAGCAGTTCGGCGACAGTCAGGGCAGCCGTCGGGTCGGGTTTCTTGGGCACACCCGGTCGCTGGCCGAACAGTGGTTCGAAGGTCCAGCGCGGCAGCAGTTGTTCAACGCAAAGGCGGGTGAACCCGTCCGGCTTGTTGGAGAGGATGGCAAGCCGCAGACCTGCCTCGCTCAGGCGGTCCAGCATCGGCTCAATGCCGGGGTAGGGTGCGGTCCGCTGGTTCCAGTTGCTACGGTACTCCCGTTCGAAGGCAGCCATGGTGGCCTGCACGGCCTCGGTCCCGCGCAGCGATTCGGGCAGAATGCGCTCTACCAGCGAGCGCAAGCCGTCGCCGACAAAGTGGCGGTAGGCTGCCACCGGGTGCTCGGGCTGTCCCTGGGAGGCCAGGGCGAGATTTGCCGCCGTGGCCAGGTCCTCCAGGGTGTCAAGCAGGGTGCCGTCCAGATCGAAAAGTATTGCGCCGTAGCGCTGGCTTCCGGGGTGCGCCGTCATGGTGTGTGTCTCCAGAGTTGCCGTTTTCAAGTTTGGCCTATACTACCGGTCGCTTGCCGCGGCGTAAATTATTTTTCTCCCGTCCGGGGATGCGGCGGCACCTTGCGTCAGAGGCTGCGCTGCCCGGGTTAGAAATGGTCAAGCTATCGGTCAAGCGCCTGAAAAAGCTATGGACGTGGAAAAATTAATCTTCTAGGATGCACCCTCGACCAAATGCACAAGGAGCCGGTAGGCCGGCCGGAATGACCGGTTCGGGCCTCCGTTCGCACCATCCCTGTTACAACCCATGCCATGGCAAACCAATGAGCCAGGAAGTCACCGTTCCCGATGTGATGATCGACCTGATCAAGGTGAGCAAGGTCTATCCCCCCGATGTTCAGGCCTTAACCGACATTTCCCTGACCGTCGCCCGGGGTGAGATGATGTTCCTCACCGGCATGAGCGGGGCCGGCAAATCCACCCTGCTGCGCCTGGTCAGCCGGATTGAGCGGGCCGACAAGGGCATGGTCGAGGTGGCCGGGTTCGACGTGGCCAAGCTGCCGCAGCGGGACATTCACCTGCTGCGCCGCAAGATCGGCATGGCCTACCAGGATTTCAAGCTCCTGCCCGACCGGACCGTGGCCGACAACATCGCCCTCGCCCTGGAGGTGGTCTACCAACCCCGCCCTTTCATCGAGGAGCGGATCAGGGAACTGCTCGACCGGCTGGATCTGGCCCGCAAGTACGCCACTCCGGCCGAGGAACTCTCCCGCGGTGAGCAGCAGCGGGTCTCCATTGCCCGAGCCTTGGCCAACTCGCCCGAGATTATCCTGGCCGACGAACCCTCGGGCAATCTCGACGCCATTACCACCGGCAAGGTCATGGACCTGTTTCACCAGCATCACCGCCAGGGCGCCACCATTGTGATCGCTACCCATGACCGCTCGCTCTATCAGGAGGGTGGCCATCGGGTGATTGAGCTGCGGTTTGGCCGACTGTACCGGCCGCGGACCGAGGTCCCGGAGACGGCGGAAAGTATCGAACCCCCGGAGCCGGTTCCGGCCGAGGAGGTGTAGATGATGCCGTTTCTGACCGTGGTCCTGCGGCACACCTTGCGCAACATGCGCTTCACCTGGAAATCGCAGGTCATGACCCTGTTCACGGTCGGCCTGTCGGTGCTGATCTTCTCGTTTTTCTACCTGATCTACTGCAACGCCCTCAACCTCAGCGAGGATCTGAGCGACGACCTGCGGCTGATCGTCTATCTCGACGACGAGCCGGCCGAGGCGCTCAAGGCCGAGTACGAGCATAAAATCCTCAAATTCGACCAGGTGGAGCGGATCGATTTCGTCAGCCGCGGGCAGGCCTACCAGCGGTTCGAAAAGCAGCTCGGCGCTGACAGCGATGTGCTCGCCGGCGTGCCTGAGGATTTCCTGCCGCCTTCCATCGAGGTCTATCCGGTCCGCTCGCTGGACAGCCTGTCCCGAATCAAGCGGTTTTCCGACTATCTGCTGACTCTGCCGGGTGTGCTCAAGGTCCAGTACGGCAAGGAATGGATTGAACGATTTTATTCATTTATCCAGTTGATGCGGGTGGTCATCCTCCTGTCCGGTTTCCTCCTGATCATGACCACCACCTTCATGGTGGCCCACACCATCCGCCTGACCCTGTTCGCCCGCCAGGAGGAACTGGAACTGCTGCGCCTTGTCGGCGCCACCGCGAGCTACATCCGTATGCCCTTCCTGGTGGAGGGGGCGCTGCAGGGCCTGCTCGGGGCAAGTCTTGGACTGGCGGCCCTGTTCGTCCTCTTCCAGTGGATCCGGCTGCAGTTCGCAGGTCCAGCGGCCTTGACCCAGGCACAGTTCACCTTCTTCTCCTGGCCGGTCGTCTGTGGCATTGTCACCATCGCCACCTTACTCTGCGCCATCGGCAGTTTTTCCACCACCCGGAAAATTACCCAGCTCTGACCGCTTACCGATGAATCCTCTCCTGCCAGCCATCCTGCTCCTGACCCAACTGCTGACCACTGCAGTCTGCGGTGCCGCCATCTCCATCCGCCAGCCAAAGGCGGATGAGGTGCAGCGGCTGCAACAGGAGATTCGCGGGCACGAGGAGCTGTTCAGCCAGAGCGGCGAGCAGGAGCGGTCGCTGCTCGACGAACTGCAGCAGCTGGATGCCAGGATGGACCAGCAGAAAAAGAAGATTGAAGAGTTCACCGCCCGCATCGACGAGCAGGAGGCGGTGATCGCAGCCAAGGCGCGGGAACTGAGGGAGCTGGAAGGCAAGAACGAGGGACGTCGCCAGCACCTGATGAAGCGGATGCGCGCGTTCTACCTCATGGGCAAGACCGGTTTTTTCAACGTCACCTTTTCCAGCAGGACACTTCCCGATCTGGTGCTGAGCAACGATTCCTTCCAGGCGCTGGTCACCTTTGACAAGGAGGTGTTCGTGGCCTACCGTGAGGGCATCGCCGCCATCGAAGGGGTCAAGCGGGCCCGCGAGCTGGAGAAGTCCGTGCTGGAGAAATACCGCGAGGATGCGGACCGGGAGATCCAGGCCCTGGGCGAAACCGTGGCCGAGAAGAACGAGCTTCTCAAGCGGGTGCAAACCGAGAAAGGGTTGTACGCGAGGGCGCTCAAGGAGATGAAAAAGGCCGAGGGCGACCTGACCGCGACCTTGACCCAGTTCAACAAGGCCGGCAAGGGCAAGGGATTTCCGCAGAGCAGGGGGCTGCTGCCGCCGCCGGTCCAGGGGCGGCTGGTTGGCCGCTTCAATCACACCCCCACAGCGGACGAGGACACCACCTTTACCAGCGGCATCACCGTCACCACCCAGGACCGGACCGAAGTCCGGGCCGTGTACGGCGGCCAGGTCATTTATTCCGGGTATATGCGCGGATACGGCAAGATGATTATCATCGACCATGAACAGCAGTACTACACCGTCTCCGCCCGCTTCGACGACCTCCGCGTCCGCGAAGGCCAGCAGGTCAGCCAGGGACAGGTCATCGGCGTCACCGGCGAGATGGCCAACCTGTTTGGCAAGGGACTGTACTTCGAGGTCCGCCACGGCTCAGTGGCGGAGAACCCGCTCGCATGGCTGCGGCCGGGATCGTTCACCGAACCCTGAAGCCTGCGACTGAGGGCTGTTTTCGCCGATATTCCCCGCAATAACCGTTGCCTCGGCCGCCGATTCCCGTTACTCTGCCGCGATACATTGCCCGCCCCTCGCTGTCCCTGTGTGGTCGTGCGCCTGGGCGAAAAACGGCCCCTACCTCTGCCTCCGGTTGTGCCCGACTGCCCCCATGAAACGTTCGATCATCTCGCTGACCCTTCTTTTGAGCTGCTGCTGGACCGCCGTTTTCGCCGACGACAGCAAGCAGGAACGCGACACCTACAAGCACCTGGAAACCTTTGCCAACGTCCTCACCCTGATCCAGCAGTATTATGTGGACGAGGTGGACAGCAACAAGGTCATCACCGGCGCGATCAACGGCATGCTCGGCTCGCTCGATCCCCACTCCGCCTACATGACGCCGGAGGATTTCAAGGATCTGGAGGAGGAGACCTCGGGCAGCTTCACCGGCATCGGCATCGAGATCACCATCCGCGACAACGTCCTCACCGCGGTTGCCCCCATCGAGGGCACTCCAGCGGAACGGCAGGGCATCCGCAGCGGCGATATGATTGTCAAGATCAACGGCGAGATGACCAAGTCCATGACCCTCATGGAAGCGGTTAAGAAACTGCGCGGGGAGAAGGGCACCTCCGTGACCATCACCATCCAGCGCGAGGGCGTGAAAGAGGTCCGGGATTTCACCCTGGTGCGGGAGGAGATTCCGCTCCACTCCGTCAAATACGTGGAACTGGAGCCGGGCTTCGCCTATGTCCGCGTCTCCAATTTTCAGGCGACCACGGCCAAGGACATCAGGGGGGCGCTCAAGGATCTGCGCAAGCAGCAGTCGATTCAAGGGCTGGTGCTCGACCTGCGCAACAACCCGGGCGGTCTGCTCGACCAGGCGGTCAAGGTCGCCGACATCTTCCTTGACAGGGGTGCCATAGTTTCCACCAGGGGCCGCGACAAAAAAGAGCAGATGCTCTTCGAGGCGCATCCGGACTCCAACCAGGGCCACTATCCCATGGTGGTGCTGGTCAACGGTGGCTCGGCCAGCGGCTCGGAAATCGTGGCCGGTGCCCTCCAGGATCACAAACGGGCGATCATCCTCGGCACCACCACCTTCGGCAAGGGCTCGGTGCAGACCATCCTGCCCCTGCCCGACGGCGCCGGCATCCGCCTGACCACGGCCAAATACTACACCCCCAGCGGCGATTCGATCCAGGCCACCGGCATCAAGCCCGACATGGTGGTGCCGTTTTCCACCTCGGTCGACAGCAAGGACGAGACCAGCCAGACCATGAAGGCGATCCGGGAGAAGGATCTGCCCCGTCATTTCAAGAATGACGCCGACAGTGGGAAAAAGACAGGGGCCGAGGAAGACGCCGAGGATGACAGCGGCGACAGCGAGGAGCGGTTGCGGACCATGGAGGATATTCAGCAGGTCGCCAAGCGGCTGGAGGGAGACAACCAGCTGCGTACCGCCCTGATCGTGCTCAAGGGCCTCAACCTCGCCGCCGGTCAGCAGTTGCCCGCGAAGCCGTAGCCCCGGGCCGCGGCGCCTTTTTGCCTCGAATCGGGCGCTCAGCCCAACCCCAGCTCCTTGAGCAGGTTGCTCTTGCCGGTCCAGTTCTTGCTCACCTTGACCCAGAGGTTGAGCCGCACCCGGCAGTCCAGGAGCCGCTTCAGGTCGGCGACGGCGCTGGTGCGGATTGCCGCCAGCATCGCGCCCCCCTGACCGATGAGGATTCCCTTCTGCGACGCACGCTCGACCAGGATGGTCGCCTTGATAACCACCGGCTTGCCGGGTTCTCCCTCCTCGAAGGCATCGATGATCACAGCAGTGGAGTAGGGCACTTCGTCGCGGGTCAGCAGGAAGATCTTCTCGCGGATGATCTCCGAGGCGATGAAACGCTCGGTGGCGTCTGTGGGGATGTCGTCCGGGTAGTACTGGGGCCCTTCGGGCAGGCGCGCCACCAGTTCCGCGGTGAGGACATCGACGCCCTTGCCCTGCAGGGCGGAGATCGGCACCTGGGCGACGAAGGGGTGGAGATGCCGGTACCAGTCCATGACCGGCAGTAGCCGATTCGAGCTGAGCAGGTCCATCTTGTTGAGGGCCAGCACCACCGGGGTTTCGATCCCGGTCAGGTAGCCCCGGAATTCCTCAGCCCGCCGTTCCAGCCGCTGTACCGCCATATCCGTGCTGTCCACGAGGAAGAGGACCACGTCCGCCTCGTTCAGGCTTTCCATGGCAACGCGGACCATGCGCCGGTTCATCTCCTCCTGGGCCTCGTGCAGGCCCGGGGTGTCGAGCAGGATCATCTGATGATCCTCGCCGGTGACGATGCCCATGATCCGGTTGCGGGTGGTTTGCGGCCTGGGGGTGACGATGGCGATCTTCTGCCGCAGCAGATGATTGAGCAGGGTCGATTTGCCGGCGTTGGGCGGGCCGATGATGGCCACCACCCCGGAGCGATGCGGTTTCTGGTTCATGCGGGTTCCTTGCCGAGGATCGTCCTGGCGACAGAGAGAAGAAAACAATGACAAAGCTGCACAATCCTGCTATCGACGTTCACGAACAATGACCCCAGCATCAGGCCACAGACTCTTCTTATGATTTCTCCCGGCAGCATCATCGAATACATGGACGGCGGCAAGTTCTGCTGCGGGCTGGTCACCGCGGTCGCCGACCGCAAACTCCAGCTGATCAGCCAGAACGGCCGGGAAGGCCATCTGCCCGAGTCGCGGGTGCTGGTGGCGTCCCGCCGCGCCCATCCCCGGGAGGGCAGCCGCGAAAGCCTGGCCGCCGCGCTGCGTCAGTCCTCCGCCCGCAGGGCCGAGATGGCCGCAACCATCAGCCTGGACGAGCTCTGGGAGATAGTCAGCCTGGAGCCGGAGGGCGAGTTCGCGGTCGAATTTCTGGCCGAGCTGCTGTTTGGCGCGGCCGTGGACGATGACCAGGCCGCCGCCTTTCTCCGCGCGGTGTTCGCCGACCCACTCTACTTCAAGTTCCGCAACGGCGCCATCGCGGTGCACAGCCTGGAGCAGGTCGAGCAACTGCGACTGCAGCGCCAGCGGGAAGAGGAAAAGGCGCGCCTGCTGCACCAGGCGTCCGAAGGCGTGGCCAGGCTTGCCAAGGGGCAGGCGGTCACAACCGAGGAGTGGCCGGATCGCGACCGCGTTCTCCACTGGCTCGCCCAGTCGGTGCTGTTTGGCAGCGAGTGCCCGGAGGAGGAGTTCATTCGCCAGGTGCTGAAACAGGCCGAACTCGCCGCGCCCCACGCCGGCTTCCAGGTGCTGGTACAGGCCGGAGTCTGGGATGCGGACGAGAACCTGGCCCTGCTCCGCTCCGATCAGCCAGTGGATTTTCCCGATCCCTGCCTCGAGGCGGTGACGGCACTGCGCGAGATCACGGCGGAGGAACTGCTGGCCGACCCCAAGCGGCGGGATTTCCGCGACCTACCCACCCTGACCATTGACGGCGCCGGCACCCGCGACTTCGACGACGCCCTCCACGTGCGGCGACTGGACGACGGCATGATCCAGGTCGGGATTCACATCACCGACGTCACCGTGTTCGTACCGCCGAAGAGTCCGCTCTTTGCCGAGGCGCGGGAGCGTTCGACCTCGCTGTACTTTCCCGAGGGCCATATTCCCATGCTGCCCCGGGAACTGTCGCTTGACCTGTGCAGCCTGATAGCGGGCAAGGTACGCCCGGCCATCAGCTTTCTCGTCACCTTTGCCGCGGACGGGACCGTGCGCAACTCCCAGGTCGTGGCCTCGGTGATCGAGGTCAAGCGGCAGCTCAGCTACCGCGAGGCGGACGCGATGATGGACAGCGACCCCGAACTGGCCCTGCTCGACACCATCCGCCAGCAACTGCGCCAGCAGCGTTTGGACAAGGGAGCGCTGTTGCTGTCGCTGCCGGACGTCAACGTCGATATCCGGGACCGCAAGCAGATTCAGATCTGTCTGTCGCCGGTCGACACCCCGGCCCGCAATCTGGTGTCCGAGCTGATGATCCTGGCCAACGGTCTGGCCGCCGAATACCTGGCCAGCCGCGAGGCGCCGGGGCTGTTCCGGTCACAG
>JBGSPP010000317.1:0-7779 GCA_041738515.1 Desulfobulbus sp. | reverse complement strand
AGGCTGCCAAGAATCCACGATTTTTGCCACCAACCCGCTTGCGGAAAAAGGCCGCATCGGCATCGATTCATCCATCAATCGGCCACAGGACTGGCACATCGCACTGTCTTCGGACTCATACCCGCAATGGGGACAAATGGTGGTCCAATTGGTCTCGTCAGGCATGGTTGCTCTCCGGTGTGATGGATTGCAGGAAGATCAGTACCGGTTCGTGTGCGAAAGAATATGTTTCAGGCTAACCCTTATCATGTTTCCGAGAAAAGTCAAATCATCGGAAATAGCCTTGCAAGTGACAGATACGAGGAATGAGGTGGATCCAAAAGAACGAAAGCCCTTTGCATTGTTTCCGCTCCTGGCCGGCCTACTGCTCTTCTTCGCGATGAGCTTTTGGTCGCCATTCACCGCCGGGGCAACCGTTGCTGCCTATATGGATGTTCAAGGGAACCTCCATTATGTGCGGGGCAAGAGCGGTCGAACGAACAAGAAAATCGCAAACCGACCTCTCGCACGATTGCCGAGAGATTCAACCCCTCAAACAATCAACGCATTCATCCTTGCAGCCGCTACCGAACATGGAGTTGATCCCTTTCTCATCAAGGCCATCATCAAGGCTGAATCAAATTTTGACCCCACCGCTGTTTCGCCAAAGGGTGCCCAGGGGTTAATGCAACTCATGCCAGCAACTGCCAGGGGGCTGCAAGTTTCCGATCCCTTTGACCCTCGGGATAATATCAGCGGTGGCACCAAATACTTTCGTTCCCTGCTCGACAGCTATGAAGGGGATGTGGAATTAAGTCTGGCGGCGTACAATGCTGGCCCAGGCAATGTCAAAAACGCGATCCCAAATTTCCCCGAAACCAGGACCTACGTTGCCAAGGTTCTGGATAATTATCAGTCCTACCGAGCCATCTGGTGAACCGCAAAACACCCTTCATTCTCAACGGGATGAAGGACGTTAATTTACGCCGCTCATAAACCGCTTTCTTCTTTTCCTGCTGAACGATCCTTCCGTGTTCATGCTCCTGCCGAACTGTTGACGATCTGCTCGAAACGCTCGATACTGGCGAGCACCGAGTCGAGCGACGGGATCTCGCCGAAAATCATCCCGGACATCGCTGTGTAATCTTTGCTAAGTGCATCCCGCATTGCCGGACTGGGAGCCAGCGTAAAGGTTCCGTGTACAGCTGTGTCGAGACCTAAATCCGCGCTGCCGAAGAACAACCGCGCGTGATGAGCGCAGTCAATTGCCAGAGAGTGGTCATCACGCCATTCGGTCGCCGCTGCCGCTTGGACCAGTTGATGCACGTCATAGTAATGACGTGAAACGCGTTGTCCGCCATGCCGCAATTGGTGACGACGATCATGCCACTGGCGCAGACCATGAAGGATAATGACCTTGTCCCAGAAGGTTCGCTCAGGCTTGACGGTGGTGATGTTTGCCACCTGCAGATTCAGGCCGGATACATCCTCTGCAACATAAGGGCGGATCGTGGTTGCGATGTGTGGATCGAGCGCTGACTTTGCGCCGGATTCGATTTTGACGGCGGAACGGATATAATCGCCGACAGAAGCCGTGACGGCAGGATACCAAAAGAGGAGTGTTTGGCCGTCTTTGTCTTCAGGGTCGATCTCCAGACGATATCGCGCAGTTGGGATGATTGAGGCGGCAAGTTGGTTGAACTTTTCGAGCAACGGCCCCGCAATGTACCTTTGACAAGCCATGCGAATGGCGTCGAGGCGTGCGCGGCGCTTCTTGCCGCTGAGGGCATCCAGTTCGGCGACATCGGCCTTCTGCCCCAGGTCGTCGCGAAACACCGTGATGTCGATGTCTTCGGAAAACCGGGAGATCAAACCGAAGGCTTTGGAGAGCGAGGTGCCGCCCTTGAACAGCAGGCGGGGACCGCCGGCTGCCAACCCGTTAAACAGTCCATCCAGGGTCCAGCACACCCAAAAGTCCTTTTCGATATTCTGGACTGCGGTACCGAGTCGGGCAGCAGTGCCGAGAAACAAGTCACGCCGCTCGGCGTCACTGGCAGCGATGACGGCTTGGAAGTCTGGATTCAATGGTTGGTCTCCACTTATTTGGCCGTACGACGATCAACCGTCGGACGCTTCACCCCACGATAGGCTTGCGATGGCTTGGTCACTGCGGCTTGAGGGGCGCAGCCAGGTAGTTCTCGAATCACGTTTTGCATCCACGACGGCAGCATGTTGAAACCATCGAGCAGGTCCTGGCGGATTACAGCGCCGTGGATTGGATCTGTCAGCACGTTGGTCAATCGGCTCAGGATACGGGCGCGATCAGAAACGAGCGTGTCTTTCAACCAATGGAGGGCCTGCACGACACGCATGGCGGGACGCCCTGCCCAGAAGAGGCGACTGGGCGCCGTCTGCTTGAACTCGATGCTCAGGTTGTCGAGTTGAATGGAGCGGCGACGGGCATCGGTATGGAGAATGACGCGAGCCGGAACGGCATCGGTCAGCCCAAGATCGTTGGCTGCGGTCATGCCGTCGACCAACAAACGGAGTTGATCCCTGCGAGCGATGGCCTCCACCACGGCGCGGTAGTCGGGACTGGTGGGTCGCTTGGTCAAGCTGTTGAGCTTAGGCCTATCATAGAGGCCCCTATCTATACGGCGCAACTCACCCGCTAGCACCATGCGCTGCAGGGTTTTGTCGATGGCGTTGCGGTTGCCTAGCTGCGCGAAGTCGGTCGGCACCCAGACATGCCCGGGTCCGGCTGCGTCGATCTGAGCCAAGATACTCGATTTGAGGTCGGACATGGAGATCTCCTTTGTCCGATATTTGTACATCCTTTTCGGACAAATGCCAAGGTTTCCTTGTCCGAAAATTGTAGCTTAATTTCGGACTATCGGTGTCCAGATCCCTTTTCACGGGACAGCAGCGCCGTCAACCTTCCTTCCCTTCTGATTCCCCCTCAAGCATCTCCATCAACTCTGCCTGAAACGCCTCATCCCGCATCAATTTCTTGGCCAAGGCGTGGCACAACGAGCTTGCGAGTCCGTTAATATCCGGCGATTCGACATCCATGGTGATTTCGCCATCCTCGGAGGCGGTGAGGATGAGTGCGGCCTGATTGTTGTTAAGCTCCATTTCAATGCTCCGTCATTTGCGCTTTATACAAGATTTCATCGGGATAGATTTCCAGGGAATCTCCTGCCTGGAGCGGAAATTCCTTGGGTAACTGGGTCTGGATCACGCCAAACACCGTCTCACCATCAATAAGTTCCACCTCCAGGTCCAGATAGCCGCCATCGGCGCGGACATTCTTGTCGGCACCTATGCGGAAAAAGACTCGAATGGTGACCACATCACCAATATGGAGGTGCTGAAGATCAACTCCTGGGTAGTCGGGGAATTTGTTGGGGTAATAATCTGGCACCTTGGCGTTTTCCATGCTGAAAACGTGGTAACCGTTTTCCAGGATCTCCTTGAAAAAGGGAAAACGGTCGTTTTGTTCAGGGAACTTCAAAATGTTCTTTTTTTCCATTGCGTTGGTCATCGGGTACAATTAGACACAATCGGAGGCTCCGGGATCTGCTGAGGCAGTGGATATTCGCATTGCCACACCAGCTTGAACGGCTCAAGAAGAAAAGCCTGTATAACAGGAAGTCACTGCCCCAGCCAGGGTAAACACTGTGCAACCGCACCAGCAAGAAGAAAGGATACCGAAGCATGAACCACGTCACTCATACCACCATCGTCAATTTCATCTGGGGTATCGCCGACGATGTGCTTCGCGATGTTTATCAGCGAGGCAAATACCGGGACGCCATCCTGCCGATGACGGTTATCCGCCGTCTGGATGCCCTGCTGGAACCAACCAAGGATGCAGTCCTTGCCATGAAGGCGCAGTTGGACAAGGCTGGCATCGCCAATCAACATGCCGCGCTCTGCCAGGTCGCCGGCGAGGCCTTTTACAATATCTCGCCCTTCACCCTGCGCGATCTCAAATCCCGCGCCAAACAGCAGCAGCTCAAGGCCGATTTCGAGGCCTACCTGGACGGGTTTTCCGCCAATGTGCAGGAAATTCTCGATAAGTTCAAGTTCCGCAACCAGATTCCCACCCTGATCGAGGCCGATATCCTTGGCCATCTGATCGAAAAATTCCTCGACTCCCGCATCAACCTCAGCCCCAAGCCCGTGTTGGACGTCGACGGCAACGAACTGTTGCCCGCGCTCGACAACCATGCCATGGGCACTGTCTTTGAAGAACTGATCCGTCGTTTCAACGAAGAGAACAACGAGGAAGCCGGCGAGCACTTCACCCCCCGCGACGTGGTCAAGCTGATGGCCGATCTTATCTTCCTGCCGGTGGCGGACCAGATCGAATCCGCCACCTACCTGGTGTATGACGGGGCCTGCGGCACCGGCGGCATGCTCACCGTGGCGGAGGAACGCCTGATCGAGTTGGCCAATAGCCAAGGCAAGGCAGTATCCATCCATCTTTTCGGCCAGGAGGTGCAACCGGAGACCTATGCCATCTCCAAGGCCGATCTGCTGCTCAAAGGCGAAGGCGCCGAGGCTGAGAACATGAAATACGGCTCCACGCTCTCCAGCGACGCCTTTCCCTCCCAGGAATTCGATTTCATGCTCTCCAATCCGCCCTACGGCAAGAGCTGGAAGACCGATCTTGAGCGCTTGGGCGGCAAGGGCGACATCAAGGACCCGCGTTTTGTCGTCCAGCACAATGGCGACCCGGAATTTACCATGATCACCCGGTCCAGCGACGGCCAGCTCATGTTCCTGGTCAACAAGCTGGCCAAGATGAAGCACTCCACCAAACTTGGCAGCCGTATCGCCGAGGTCCATAACGGCTCGTCGCTGTTCACTGGCGACGCCGGCCAGGGAGAAAGCAACATCCGCCGCTGGATCATTGAAAATGACTGGCTGGAGGCAATCATCGCCTTGCCGGAAAACATGTTTTACAATACCGGCATTGCCACCTACATTTGGGTGCTGACCAACCGCAAATCCGAAGAGCGCCGGGGCACGGTGCAACTCATCGACGCCACTGCCTGGTCGGTGCCGCTGCGCCGCAATCTCGGCAAGAAGAACTGCGAGTTTTCCGAGGAGCAGATCAAGACCATCTGCGATCTGGTGGTGCAGCCCAAATCCACCGAGCACTCCAAGATTTTCCCCAACGAGGCCTTTGGCTACTGGAAGGTGGTGGTCGACCGGCCGCTGCGCCTTGCCATCGACTTGAGTCCGTCCCGGCTGACGCAATTCGGACGAATCTGTGCCAACAATAATGAAGAGCCCTTGGCCCGACTCGCCCAAGGTCTCGCCGAAGTTGCCGGAATCGGCCCGCATCTGGACTGGAACGTCTTTATCGATCTCTGTGAACAGCACGCCGAGCAACTCGCCCTCAAGCTGACCGCCAAGCGGAGGAAACTGTTGCAAGGCGAACTCTGCGACACCAGCGACGAAGCCGCCGCAGTTATCAAAAAGGTGCATAAAAAGGGAACAACCCTCGACCCCATCCACGGTCTCTTCCCGGCCGAGGTGGAGGGCAAGCCCCGTGTGGTCGAATACGAACCCGACACCAGCCTGCGCGACAGTGAACAGGTTCCCCTCTTGGAAGATGGTGGCATCGAGGCCTTTTTCCGGCGGGAGGTGCTGCCCTATACCCCCGACGCCTGGATCGATTCGGACAAAACCCAGATCGGTTATGAGATTTCCTTTACCCGCCATTTCTACAAGCCCGCGCCCACGCGCACTCTGCAAGAGATCAAGGCCGATATCTATGCTCTGGAGCAGGAAACCGATGGGCTGCTGGAGCAGATTGTCGGGGAGGCGGAGTGATGAAAAAACAGACGCCTCCACCGGCTGCACAAAAAGGCCGGGCGCCTTCCGCCGATCCCCTGATTGGCGATATCCGGGCACTCATCGAAGAAACCCGTTCGGCGGTTGCCGTAACCGTCAACACGGGGATGACCCTGCTCTACTGGCGGATCGGTAAGCGCATCTGTGAAGATATCCTCGGCAACGAACGCGCTGGCTACGGCGATGAAATTGTCGCCATACTGTCGCAACAATTGACCACCGATTATGGACGCGGGTTTTCGGAGAAAAGCCTGCGCCACATGATTGTGTTCTCCGAGACCTTTCCCGAACTGGGGATTGTCTCTACGCTGTCGAGACAATTGAGCTGGTCCCATTTCAAAGAGATCATCTACCTGAAACAGCCCCTGCAAAAGGAGTTTTACGCCGAAATGTGCCTGGTGGAGCGCTGGAGTGTCCGCACCCTGAGGGACAAAATTGCTTCCATGCTCTACGAGCGGACAGCTCTTTCCCGCAAGCCGGAAGCGTTGGCGCGCACGGAACTGGAATCCCTACGTGAACAGGACCTCCTGACGCCGGATTTGGTGTTCCGCGATCCCTATGTTCTCGATTTCCTCGACTTGAAAGACAGCTATAGCGAAAAAGACCTCGAATCCGCCATCCTGCGGGAGATTGAATCTTTTCTGCTGGAGCTGGGGGCGGGGTTTTCCTTCATCGCCCGGCAGAAGCGGATGACGGTGGATGGCGATGATTTTTATCTGGATTTACTGTTCTTTCACCGTGATCTCAGGCGGCTGGTGGCCGTTGAACTGAAGCTGGACAAGTTTCGTCCCGATCATTTCGGCCAGATGGCCCTGTATCTGCGCTGGCTCGACAAATTCGAACGCAAACCCGGCGAGGAATCGCCGCTGGGCATCATCTTCTGCTCCGGCAAGGATGATGAGCGCGTTGAACTGCTGGAACTCGGGCAGGCCGGCATTCATGTGGCCGAGTATCTCACCGAGCTGCCACCTAAAGAGATATTGCAGCGAAAACTCCACGCCGCCATTGAGCAATCACGGTTGCGGCTGGAGAACCGGGAGGCGGAGTAATGCAGTTGAAGCCTTATCCGGAATACAAGAAAGCGGGAGTGAGCTGGATTGGCAGAATTCCCTCCCATTGGCCCGAGAAGCGGGCAAAGTATTACTTCAAAGAAATCGACAAACGTTCACAGACAGGCGACGAGGAAATGCTTTCAGTATCACACCTCACAGGTGTGACACCTCGCAGCCAGAAGAACGTGACCATGTTCAAGGCAGAGTCGAATGTAGGCCAAAAGCGTTGCCGACCGGGCGATGTGGTGATCAACACCATGTGGGCCTGGATGTCTGCATTGGGTGTCTCGCATCATGCTGGAATCGTCAGCCCCGCCTATGGTGTTTACCGGCCAATCAATGATCAAGAGTACGATACCTACTATCTCGACCACCTGTTGCGGATTGAAGGGTACCGGTCAGAATACATCTGCCGATCAACCGGTGTCCGCTCCTCCCGGCTCAGACTCTATCCCGATAAATTTCTGAGCATGCGGGTTATCTGCCCTCCATGGGAAGAACAACAGGCAATTGCAAAGTTCCTGAAAGCGCAAAACCTGTTGTTCCGTAAATTCATCCGCAACAAACGGCACTTGATTGAACTGCTCAAGGAGCAGAAGCAGCACATCATCAACCAGGCCGTGACCCGGGGGATTGATCCCAACGTCAAACTCAAGCCGAGCGGCGTGGATTGGATCGGCGATATTCCAGAACATTGGGAGGTGAGAAAGTTAAAACACATTGCCACTATGAAGAGTGGCGACAATCTCACTTCCGAGCAAATCGTCGAAGTTGGTGAATATCCGGTTTACGGTGGCAATGGTTTGCGCGGTTATTTAGAAGTGGCTCAGTTCGTTCGGAGAGGGTGTAAAAAAGTTTGTGTAAATGGCCAGAGGAGGAT
>JBGSPP010000314.1:0-2580 GCA_041738515.1 Desulfobulbus sp. | reverse complement strand
GCCGCCGGCTTCGACGCCGTCCTCCTTCGCGGTGCGGCCGCCGAGCCGACAGCGCTCACCGTGCATCCGGACGGGGTCGATTTCCACGACGCCGGCGACCTGTGGGGCAAGGACACCTTCACCACCGAGGAACAGGCCCTGGTCCGCTTCGCGCGCCACGGGGAGGCCTACCCCAAGACCGGGGCGGTGGTCATTGGCCCGGCCGGCGAGAACCTGGTCCGTTTCGCCATCATCGCCAACGACAAATGGCGGTGTGCCGGCCGTTCCGGGGCGGGCACGGTGATGGGCGCCAAAAAGGTCAAGGCCATTGTCTTCCAGGGCGACCGCAAGCGCCAGTATGCCGATGCCGAGGGGGTCGCCCGGTATGCCCGCGATTTTTCCGCCAAGAACCTCGATCACCCCGGCGTCAAGGCCTACAACAAGATGGGGACCACGATGATGGTGGCGCTGATGAACACCGTCGGCGCCTTCCCAGCCCGCTACTGGAATCAGGGGTCCTGCGAACACTGGGAGAAGATCAGCGGCGAGCGCTACCACCAGGAGCACGAGGTCAAACCCCACGCCTGCGCCAAGTGCTTCATGGCCTGCGGCCGCATGACCCGGCTGCGCTCGGGCCGCCACAAGGACCTCCGTCTGGAAGGCCCGGAGTACGAGACCATCTATTCCTTCGGCGGTCTGTGCATGATCGAGGAGATGGAGGAGATCGCCTTTCTCAACGATCTGGCCGACCGCCTCGGCATGGATACCATCACCGTCGGCAACCTCTGCGCCCTGGTCATGGAGGCCAAGGCCAGGGGGCGGCTCGACTACGCCATCGATTACGGCAACGCTGATCAGGTGGCCGCACTGATCGGGAAGATCGCCGCCCGCGAGGACATCGGCGACATCCTTGCCGATGGCATCGTGCCGGCCTCGCGGCACTGGGGCCTGACCGACCTGGCCATCCATGTCAAGGGCATGGAGCCGGCGGGCTACGACCCGCGCATCCTCAAGGGGATGGGGCTCACCTTCGCCACCTCGCCGCGCGGGGCCTGTCACCTCCGCACCACCTTCTACAAGCCGGAACTCTCGGGCATGATCCCTGCCGCCCAGATCGAGGACAAGGCGGCGCTGCTGATCGAATTCGAGGATCGCCTCAACATCTTCGACACCCTCATCCTCTGCCGGTTTTACCGGGATCTCTACACCTGGGAGGAACTGAGTACGGCCATCGCCCTGGCCACCGGCCAACCGTCCACCCGGGCGGATCTGGTGGCGATGGCCACCCGGATCGTCAACCTGACCCGGCTCTTCAACCAGCGCGAAGGGCTCAAGCCAGAGGATGACCGGCTGCCGCAGCGACTGCATCAGGAAAAGCTGCCGGCAGGCGGCGCCTTGACCGCGGTCGAGATGGAGCAGCTGCTCCTGGATTATTACCGCCTCAGGGGATGGGGGGAGGACGGCATGCAGCTGGCGACCTGAGCACGCAGGCGGCCCGGCACTGTTGGAGAAAAACCAGGGCGCTGTCCTAAAACCCCTTGATTTCAGCGGCAGGTGCGATAGAGTTTGCCCGCCTTGTCGGGAGCTCCCGGACGGGAAAACCTGGGAGCGCCCGACCTGGGACGCAGTCATTGCCTGAACCGAACTCCTTGCCCGCCACCGCCATGATCATCGTGAGCCAACACCGCGCCACCTCGCTCTCGCTTCGCAGCCTGCTCCGCCTTGCCGGCTGCACCTTGCTCTGCACCTTGCTCCTTGCTGCCTGCAGTGCGCCGCCGGTGCGCAAAGGCCCTCCCCACGCCGATTCGGCCGCGAGCGCTCCGGGCCGGGACGCCCAGGCCACGGTCGGATTCGTGCCGCGCAAGAGCGTCGGCCGCTACCATGCCAAACAGATCAGCGGCGATTTTGCCGGCTATGCCAGCCTGCAGCAGTTCATCGACCAGATGGTGAAAAAACACGGCTTTGAGCGTGAATATCTGCTGGGACTGTTCTCCGACGCCAAGCGCAAGCAGTGGACGCTCGACTACCTGACCAAGTCGGACCAGACCCTCAAGGCCAAACCCGCCCAGGGCAGCTGGACGCGGTACCGGGAAAAATTCCTGGACGAACGGCATGTCGGCGCCGGGGTCGAGTTCGCCCGCCAGCACCGAAACACCCTGCAGCGGGCCACGCGCCAGTACGGCGTACCCGAGGAATACATTCTCGGCATCCTCGCCGTGGAGACCACCTTTGGCGGCTTTGTTGGCAACCATCGCGTCCTTGACGCCCTGACCACCCTGGGGTTCGATTACCAGCGGCGGGGTGAGTATTTCCGCGACGAGCTGGAAAAGTTCCTCCTCATGTCGCGGCAGGAGGGCCTGGACCCGGCCCGCCCCAAGGGCTCGTTTGCCGGGGCCATGGGGCTGGGGCAGTTCATGCCCAGCAGTTTCCTCCAATGGGCGGTGGATTTCAACGGCGATGGCCGGCGGGATCTGTGGGATGCCGAGGACGCCATCGGCAGCGTGGCCAACTATTTCGCAGAGCACGGCTGGCAGGCCGGCCAGCCCGTGACCACCCCCCTGGCCACCAAGGGAACCGTTGATCTGGAGCCGGGCCTTGACC
>JBGSPP010000290.1:0-8787 GCA_041738515.1 Desulfobulbus sp. | reverse complement strand
CGCCATCTTGACCGCGGTGGTGGCGCTGTCAAACAGGATTAGGCCCATGACCGCGATCACCTTGCCCTGTATCCGGATTGGAATGCGGTGGACCAGTGAGTCTATGTTCCTGAATTGATGCGGGTAGTTGATCTCGGCCTGGCCGGTCTCGGCGACAATATGCAGCCGGGAGTTGGCGACAATTTCGTTGGCGTGCCGGCCAAGGGATTCCTCGATGCCAATAGTAAGGAAACGGGCGTAGGTTTCGTTGATATAAACGATGATGCCTCTGGCGTCGGTGACTATGACGCCGATCTGCATGTGATCGAGCAGGGTCTTAAAAAAGAGCCTCGGAAGGGTGGGAATCGTCATGCGGGCGACAGTCGGTCAGGGTTGTAGTATTATTGCTACGGCTGGTACTCGAAAACCACGGGTCCAGCAAGGAATAATTGCTGGCAGGCTGGCGCGGAGGTGTAATCGGGAGTGCTGCGAAGCTGTCAGTGCACCGGGTGGCAGGCAGGACGCTGCAATTTCTTTGGGCAGGGATGGGGAAGGACAATATGCATGAGGGATGGGGTCCGGCTGCCGTCAGATCGACGGCAACCGGGGAGCAAGGCTGATCAGGCTCTTCTCAGGGTGGTGACGCAGTTGGTGGCCGCCGAGCCGCCGACGTTGAAGACCACCCCGATTTCCGGCTGGCCCCTGGTCGGCCGAACGCCGATGGGTTCGCCCACCAGTTGCTTGTACGCCAGGGCATGCATGGAGGCTCCGGTGGCGCCTACCGGGTGCCCCTTGGCTTTTAAGCCGCCGGAGAGGTTGACCGGGCAGTCGCCGTCGGGGCTGTACTTGCCGCCGATGTAATCCCAACCGGCCCAACCGTCCTCGGAAAGCCCCAGGGCCTCGGTGGAGATCAGCTGGTTGATGGTGAAGCAGTCGTGGACCTCGGCGAAATCAACGTCGCTGATGACAATGCCGGCCTCGTCGAAGGATCGCTTGACCGCCACTTTGCCTGCGATCAACTCGTGCATGTTGGGCCGGACGCTTTCCGCCAGCCGCTCGGTGGCCATGCCGATGCCGGCGATCTCCACCACCCGCTTGCTGAGCGAGTGGGCCACATTCTTGTGAGCCAGCACCAGGGCCGCGGCCCCGTCGCTGATCAGTGAGCAGTCGTGCAGCCGCAGAGGGTCGGCGATCATCGGATTGGAACCCTTGCCCTCGTCGGGCAGGGCGAGGATGGCCTCGGCGGTGGTCAGGCCGAGTCGGTCCGCCGGGCTGCCCTTGCCGAAATGAGCCAGGGGATTTTCCAGGCCGTTACGATAGCCCAGGGCCGAGACCGAGGCCAGCATCCGCCGCAGTTCTTCCCGCGAGTACTTGTAGTGATCCCGGTAGCCCTTGGCGTATTCGGCGAACAGCCCGGGGAAGGTCATGCCCCGCGATCCCTCCTCCGGCCAGTAGGAGGAGCAGGCCAGGGTGTGGGTCGTATCCTTGGTGGAGAGCAGGCTCATCTTTTCCACACCGATGACCAGCACGCATTGGAAGCGGCCCGATTCGACCGCCCAAGCGGCGTTATAGAGGGCCACCGAGGAGGAGGCGCAGGCCCCCTCGGTGCGGGTGGTGGGAAGGAAACGGAACTCCTTGGGCGCCACCTCCAGCCCCAGGGGCGCGACATGCTCCTGATTGACGAACAGCGAAGGCGAACAGGCGCCGATCCACAGACCATCGATGGCCTCGTAGCCAATCCCGGCGTCGATCACGGCGCCGCGGCCGGCCTCGACCAGCAACTCGTAATAGGACTTGGTGTCCTTGATTTCCCCGGTTTCCCGGTTCTTCTCGATGAAGGCGCCGAACTTGGTGTTATAGGCACCGATGATGCACACGTTGCTCATGATGTTCCTCGCTGTTATTCAGATTGACCCAGGTCGGTTGCTGGCCTGCGCCGGAGTTGGCCGGACGGCCACCTGCGTTGTCGCTATCCGCGGGAGCCGAGCCGCAGACCGCCGTGGATGTAGTAGACGTCGCCGCCCAGCGCCTCGTTGCGATACAGTTCAGCCGCCAGTGAAACGATTTCCTCAGGCTCGATCAATCTGCCGATCGGCACCTCGCCAACGATTTTCTCCAACGCTGCCTGGTTCATGTTTTCCAGAATCGGGGTCCGCACATAGCCCGGGGCAATGGCGACGCAGCGGATGCGATTGGCCAGTCCGCGGCGCATGAACTCGGCGGTGATCACCTTGGGCATGACCGACATCGCGGCCTTGGTGGAGGAATAGTTGATCTGGCCGGCAGTGCCCAGCGAGCCGGTGGACGAGATCAGGCAGATGAGGCCGCGGCAGTCGTGGTTGACCATCTGCTCGGCGCACTCGCGCACGGTGAGGAAGACGCCGGTGAGGTTGATGTCAATGACCTTCTGAAACTGGGCCAGGCTCATTTTGGTCTTGACCTTGCCGGTCTCGCGGTCGGTGTTGAGCATCAGGCCATCCATGATGATGCCGGCGCAGGGGACGACCAGATTGATTTTGCCATAAGTCTCGATGGCGGTTACCGCCAGCCGGGTGCAGTCCTCCTCCCTGGTGACGTCACAAACCACAGTCGTCAACTCTCCCTCCAGCCTTGCGGCCGCCTCGGCCAGTCCCTTTTCGGTGATGTCAGCCAGTACGACCCTGCCGCCCTGCTGCAACCAGAAGCGGCCGAAGGCGAACCCTATTCCACTGGCGCCGCCGGTGATCACAGCCACGGAATCCTTGATTTCGAGCATACTGTTCTCCTTGTGAGTTGGGCTTGAAAGGGGCATCAAGCAGATTGCGGTAACGGGTGGGGCTAATGAGGAGATAGCAATAATCGGGCCATTGGCTTGCGGCGGTAGCGGCCACGGCCGCATGGTCCGGTTTGACAATGGTAATATGGTCGAAACGGAGCGAAGGACGGTCGTGGCCAAGAGTGGCATACAGGTGGATTTGTGTAGCACCAGTGCTCCATGTTGCAAATTGTCTACAGTTGGGGCGAAGCCTTGGTAGAGAAGCGGGACGATGGCGTAGGCGACAAAGCCTTGCCAGCCTTGCGGCGGCAAGGGCGCTGCCGGTCGGGAATCGCTGGTGGCATGGAAGTTGCTTTTCACCCACTGCGTCGGGTGGATTGCAGCGAGCGGCCGTCCTGCAGGCCATCCGCGATAGGGCGCCGTTGTCGGGCGGCGGCAAGATGGATTCAGCGATTGGACGAGGAGACAGCAGCATGCGGACCCCAAAAATTGTGACAGCGGAAGAAGCCGTCGCCGTGATCAAGAGCGGCGATATCGTGGCCTCCGAAGGCTTCGTCGGCAACGCCTTTCCCGAGCACGTGGCCATTGCCCTGGAAGAGCGTTTCGTCGCCACCGGCGAACCCCGCGACCTGACTTTCGTCTATGTGGCGGGCCAGGGCGACGGCAAGGATCGGGGCATGAACCACTTCGCCCATTCCGGCCTGGTCAGGCGGCTCATTGGCGGACACACCGGTCTGGCCCCCAAGCTCGGGAAAATGGCCCTGAACAATGAAATTCAGGCCTACAACTTTCCCCAGGGGACAATCGCCCACCTGATCCGCGATATTGCCGGCAAGCGTCCCGGCACCTTTACCCGGGTGGGGCTGAAAACATTTGTCGATCCCCGGGTCGAAGGCGGCAAGGTCAATGCGATCACCACCGAGGACCTGGTCGAGCTGGTCATCATCGACGGCCGGGAATACCTCCGATACAAGCCTTTTCCCATCAATATAGGCCTGCTGCGCGGTACCACCGCCGACACTGCCGGCAATATCAGTTTCGAGCGGGAATGCCTGGTGCTGGAAAACCGGAGTCTGGCCACGGCGGTGAAGAATTCCGGCGGTAAGGTGATCGTCCAGGTCGAGCGAATCTGCGATCACGGTACCATGCCGGCCCGAAGCGTGGTCATCCCCGGCCTGCTCGTCGACTATGTGGTGGTGGCCCCGCCGGAACGCCACATGCAGACCTTTGCCGAGCAGTACAACCCGGTTTACAGCGGTGAGATCCGCATCCCGGCGCAGCACATCGAGCCGCTGCCGCTCACCGAGCGCAAACTGATCGGCCGGCGCGCTTGCCTGGAACTGCGTCCGGGTATGGCCGGCAACCTGGGTATCGGCTATCCCGAGGCGGTGCCGAGGGTCGCGGCCGAGGAAGGGATTCTCGACTGGGTGACCTTCACCGTCGAACCCGGCCCGATCGGCGGCATGCCCGTGGGAGGTCTGAGCTTCGGCGCCACCATCAACATGGAATGCCTGATCGAGCAGCCACAGATGTTCGATTTCTACGACGGCGGCGGCCTTGACATCACCTTTCTGGGCATGGCCCAGGTAGACCGCAAGGGCAACAACAACGTCAGCCGGTTTGGCAAGCGCTTCCCGGGGTGCGGCGGATTCATCAACATCTCCCAGAATGCCCGCAAGGTTGTCTTCATGGGCACCTTTACCGCCGACGGCCTCAAGACCGAGATCCGCGACGGTCAGCTGCATATCCTCCAGGAAGGGAAAAACAGGAAGTTCATCCGCGATGTCGAGCAGATCACCTACAGCGGCGAATTCGGCGTCGAGACCGGGCAGACAGTGCTCTACGTCACCGAGCGGGCGGTGTTCAGGCTGGTCCGGGACGGTATCGAGCTGATCGAGATTGCCCCGGGCATCGACCTGGAGCGGGACATCCTCGGCCAGATGGAGTTCAAGCCCCTCATCAGCAAGGATCTGCAGGTCATGGACAAGGCCCTGCTCATGGGGCCGGTGCTGGCAATGAAAAACCTGGCCTGATCGGCCGGAGGCGCGGTATGTTGCCCGGAGGGCACCGACGCTGTGGCAGTTGCCCCGGCGTTGGCCACTGTTCTAGGCGGGCCGCGCACGGCGCCCAGGCACAAGCAGGCCGCAGGCGCGGCAGGGAGGACAAGGAAGGAGGGGAGCGGAGAGGACCTGAGCGTGAGTCAACAGTCCGGCCAACCAGGCCGGGCTGTCCACCAACCAACCGTAGAAGGGAGGCGAGTTATGAAACGTGGTTTGAAAGCCGTCGCAGTCTTTGCCATGGCCCTGTTCCTGGCAGCCGGGACATCCATGGCGGAAGAGAAGAAAGCCAAATCCGAACGGGAGAAATTCGGCGCCGACACCCGCGCCGAGGAGATCAAGAACCTCAAGGTCGAGTTCAGCGACAAAAAGCATCGCTGGAAGATGGTCCTGCCCTGGACCAAGGGCATCCTCTTCTACGACATGGCTGCCCATTTCTGCGACACGGTCCGGCTGGCGTCCGGCGGCCGTCTCGACATCAAACCCTTCTCGGCCGGCGAGCTGGTTCCGGCCATGGAGATCTTCGACGCGGTCAGCAAGGGCTCCTTTGACGCCGGCCATGACTGGCCCGGCTACTGGAAGGGCAAAAACGAGGCCTTCATCGCCTTCGGTTCGGTTCCCTACGGCCTGGATGCCGAGCTGTACAACATCTGGCTGTATGAGCGCGGCGGCCTGAAGGAGATGCAGAACCTCTACGGCCAGTACAACCTCGTCGCCCTGCCGGGCGGTCAGGCCGGCCAGGAACTGGGGCTCAACTCCAGCAAGAAGGCCGTCACCATGGCCGACTTCAAGGGCATGAAGGTCCGGACCTGGGGCTGGTACCTGGACATCCTCAACGAGCTGGGCGCCTCTGGCGTCGCCACCCCGGGCGGCGAGATCTATCTGGCGCTGCAGACGGGCGTGCTCGACGCGGCCGAGTTCTCCTCACCGGCGGTCAACTACCCCATGGGTTTTGACGAGGTCACCAAGTACATCATCCAGCCCGGCGTACACCAGCCGGCCTGCCAGTTTGCCTTCTTTTTCAACAAGAAGTCCTACGACGCCCTCAGCGACGACCTGAAGTGGATCATCGACGCCGCGGCCAAAGAGACCCAGTTGTGGAGCTACAGCTGGCTCAACAACCTCAATGCCGAGGCTATCCGCAAGTTCAAGGAGCGCAACGAGATGGTGATGATGGATGAAAAGGCCATCGCCGCCTTCGCCAAGACCACCCAGGATTACCTGGTCAAGGTCAAGGAGCGCTGCCCCGACTGCAAGCGGATTCTCGACTCCCAGGAGGCGCTGAAGAAGGATTTCGCCGACTGGCGCACCGCCCGGGCCGGCGTCACCCCCTGGCCGCTTGATGACATGGTCAAAGGCAAGCTGCACGAGTAAGCGTCTTCAATACAACCGGATTCCGGACGTTCCCTCCCGGCCGGGCTGCCCGCAAAGAAGCGGCGCCGGCCGGGAATTTCGCCTTGCCCGGGATGCACCGGCCAATCTTTTGCTGAAAACTCCAGATTCATTTTTCCACCACCTGCCGATTTCGCCACCCCGCGGCAGAACAAGGAGTGTGCCCAATGAGGCTGTTGACACAAGTGATCGACAGAATAGTCGAAAAGCAGGCTGAGGTCTCCTCGCTGCTGATGGTAGTTCTGGTGCTGCTGCTCTGTTACGAGGTCGTGATGCGCTACTTCTTCAACGCGCCGACTGTCTGGGGGCTGGAGGTCACAACCTTTATCTTCGGCGTCCATTTCGCCATGGGCTACAGCTACACCGAATTTTTCGACGGCCATGTGCGGGTCGACATCTTCAGCAGTAAATTACCCAGGAGAGTGCAGGATATTCTCTATCTGGTCCTGACCACCGTGATCACCCTGCCCCTGGTCGCCATGCTCGGCATCTGGGCCTGGGACAGTGCCATCACCTCCACCAGGATGTTCGAGGCCCTGTCGTCGGCCTGGGCGCCGCCCATCTGGCCGGTGAAACTGCTCATGGCCGCAGGCTTCACCCTGCTCTTTCTCCAGGTCCTTTCCAATCTCATCAAACGCTTCCTGAGTTTCAAGCAGGGGCAGAGGCGTGATGCCAAGGTGCTGATATGAGTCCAGAAATGCTAACTGTGGGGATGTTCGGCACCCTCGTCCTGTTCATCGCGCTGGGGATGCCGCTGGCCTACGCGCTCGCAGGGACGGCCGTCATCTTCGGCCTCATCGACAACGGCTTCAATGTGGACGCTCTCATGGGCTTCTACATCAACAACGCCTGGGGCACGATGAACAATTTTGTCCTGGTGGCGATCCCTCTGTTCATCCTCATGGCCCAGTTGCTCGATCGAGCCAAAATATCCGATGCGCTCTTCGAGGCGCTTTACGTGGTCATGGGCAAGATCCGCGGCGGTCTCGGCCTGGCGGTCGTTTTCGTCTGCGTCATCCTGGCCGCCACCACCGGCATCGTTGGCGCCTCGGTGGTAGGCATGACCCTGCTGGCCGGTCCCAAGCTGATCGAAAAGGGCTACAACAAGGAGATGTCCGCTGGCCTCATCTGCGCCGGCGGCACCCTGGGCATTCTCATTCCGCCCAGCATCATGCTGGTCGTGTTCGGCGGCTTGACCGGACTCAAGGAGACCTCGGTGGGCGCCCTGTTCGCGGCCGCCGTCCTGCCGGGTCTACTGCTGGCCTCCCTCTACATGATCTATGTGTTTGTCCTCTGCCAGATCAAGCCGAAGTACGGGCCGCCGATCACCGACGAGGAAGCCGCCGGCATCACCGGACGGCAAAAGATGTGGATGGTGCTGAAGTCCATGGTGCCGCCGCTGTTTCTCATCTTCGCGGTCATGGGTACGATCCTGGCCGGCGTAGCCACGCCCTCCGAGGCGGCCGGCGTCGGCGTCATGGGCGCGGCCCTGCTGGCGATGGCATACCGCAACTTCAACTGGCAGGTGGTCTTTGATTCCTGCAAGAGCACCCTGCGGACGACCTCGATGGTCATGATTCTGGTGCTCTTCGGCAACTTGTTCAGCGCCACCTTCCTGTATGTGGGCGGCGGCGACGTTATCACCGACCTGCTGCTTGGCAGTAACATCCCCCCTTCGCTGGTGCTGTTCATCATGCTGTTTGCCGTCTTTTTGCTTGGCATGTTCATGGACTGGGTGGCCATCGTCCTCATCTGCCTGCCGGTGTACATCCCCATTGTTCTGGAGATGGGCTGGAACCCCCTCTGGTTCTCGATGCTCATTTGCATCATCCTGCAGACCTCGTTCCTGACGCCGCCCTTCGGCTACGCCCTGTTCTATTTTGCCGGCGCTGCGCCCAAGGGGGAATACACCATGCTGCAGATCTACAAGGGGGTGATGCCGTTTGTTATCCTGCAGCTGATCGGGGTGGTGCTTTGCATCGTCTTTCCATCCATCATCACCTACTTTCCCAGCGTGGTGTTCAAGTAGCCTTCCAGGGCAGGGACGGGGAACAGGCAAGGCCCTCCGGCGAAACCGGAGGGCCTTCTTTATGGTGGAGGCACAGAGCGTCCGGCAGTCCCGGATCGTGATGGCTCAGAGCGTGGCAGGTGCAGCGGGCGGGGTCCGCAGCCCCTCCAGCAGGACGAAGCGGCCGAGGGGATGCACGGTGCAGGGCAGGCATGCGACAAACAGCGGGTTGTCGCAGAAGCCGCCGGAGAGATAGAGTTCCGCTGGTTCTCCGGCGAAGCGGTAGGCGTTGAGGGCGATGCCGCGGACGAACCTGGCCACGGCCTCGGCCTCGGAAATACCCGAAACCACAGCGTCGAAGATGTGGCTGATGCCAAGCACGCCGCAGGTGACCGAGAAGCCGGTCGCGGGGACCGGCAGGTCGCGGTAATCGAGTTTGTAATAGGTGGACAAAAGCTCGATGGTGAAGCCCATGGAGGCGCCGCATTCGGCGTTCCAGCCCATGTCGGCGACCTCGCCAGCCTGGAAGCGGACGAACTTGATGTCGCGGCTGCCGCAGTCAAGCAGCACGAAGTCGGGTCGGGCCACGAGGCGGC
>JBGSPP010000218.1:0-6701 GCA_041738515.1 Desulfobulbus sp. | reverse complement strand
TGCGCACCCTCGATGACAAAGCCGGTGACCAGGATGGCCAGCAGCAGGCCGTGCATGAGGGCGTCGTCACCCTTGGTGATCAGCCCTTCGGGTCGCATCAGGTAGCGGCGGACCAGCAGGCCGGCCAGCATGACGATAGCGATCAGCCCGGCGAGGTCAAGAATCAGGGAAAAAAGTTTATAAAACGTGCCCTTGAGAAATTTAACGCCAAACAGCAGGTCGGTGAAATCGGCCTGGGCGACGATCAGGCAGGTGCCGAGAAAGAGGACGAAAAATCCCCAGAAAAAGAGCGCGTGGGCCGTTCCCGCCCCGGGCACGCGGAAGACCTTGGTTTGCAGGATGGCCGTGTCCACCAGTGCCCGCAGCCGGACGCCGCTCTGGTCGGTGCGGTCCAGCGGCTGCCCCTGGCGGTAGACCTGGAGGCGTTTGCGCCAGCCGAGGACAAAAACGGCCAGGGCTGCCAGCAGCAATCCGTACATGGGCGCCAGAGTGGTAAACCCATGGCCCACGTTCCAGTAAATTTCGCGGGTAAACTCAAACTCCATCCAACTCCCCCATACCAGCACCTCAACAGAGAACGACGGGCTTCAATCCATGGCATGTCGGCGATGCGCTCGCTCCGCCACGGTCTCCACTTGCTTCAACAGACTGGGAAGGCAGCCCCGCCGGGAGAGACGGGGCTGCCGGCGGTTATTTGGTCAGGGTCGCGCCGATGACCACGCGCTGGATTTCGCTGGTTCCCTCGTAGATCTCGGTGATCTTGGCGTCCCGCATCATCCGTTCGACCGGGAATTCACGGGTGTAGCCGTAACCGCCGTGCAACTGCACCGCCTGGGTGGTGACCTTCATCGCGGTCTCGCTGGCAAAGAGCTTGGCCATGGCCGACTCCTGCGAGTAGGAGAGCCCGGCGCTGGCGCGGTAGGCGGCGTTGTAGATCAACAGGCGGGCGGCCTCGATCTGGGTGGCCATGTCGGCCAACTGGAAAGAGACGCCCTGGAAGGAGGCGATAGGCTTGTTGAACTGCTCGCGCTCCTTGACGTAGGCCACGGTGGCGTCGAAGGCACCTTGGGCGATGCCAAGGGCCTGGGCGGCAATGCCGATGCGGCCTCCGTCGAGGGTCTTCATCGCGACCTTGAAGCCCTGACCTTCCTGGCCGAGCAGATTATCGCCGGGCACGCGGCAGTTCTCAAACACCAGTTCCATGGTGGGGGAGGAGCGGATGCCCATCTTGGCCTCCTTTTTGCCGAAGGAGAAGCCGGGCATGCCCTTCTCGACGATGAAGGCGCTGATGCCGCGGTGCTTCTCGGCACCCTTGTCGCTGCGGGCAAGGACCACATAGGTTTCGGCCTCGCCGGCATTGGTGATGAAGATTTTGGAACCGTTGAGAATCCAGTCGTTGCCGTCACGGGTGGCGGTGGTCCGGGTGCCGCCCGCGTCCGAGCCGGCCGAGGGCTCGGTCAGACCGAAGCCGCCCAGTTTTTCGCCAGTGGCCAGAGGCACCAGGTACTTCTGCTTCTGCTCCTCGGTGCCGAACATGTAGATGGGGTTGGCGCAGAGAGAGAGGTGGGCCGACAGGGTGACGCCGGTGGAGCCGCAGACGCGGGAGAGTTCCTCGACCGCGATAGCGTAGCTGATGTAGTCGGCCCCGCCGCCACCGTACTCCTCGGGGAAGACGATGCCGGTCAGGCCCAGTTCGCCCAGGCGGTCATACATCAGGGTCCGGTCGAACCGTTCCTCCTCGTCGCGAATCCGGGCCGACGGCGCGACCTCGGCCTCGGCAAAACTTCTGACCATATCACGGATAAGCTTTTGTTCTTCAGTCAATTCGAAATTCATCTTTGCTGCCCCCCAAAGTGGTTAGTGGATCTGTTCACATTCGATCTTTCGCAGGTTTTTGTAACAAAGCAAAATACACCACCCGCCGGCCTGTCGGAGAACAGCGGCCGAGGTGAACGCTCGCGAACTGCAGCCCCTGTTGCCGCCTGTCGGCAGTCAGTGCTGATCCCGGAGCTGTACCATCACCGCCCTGCCACGGGCGCAGAGCTCGCCGCGGGCCGTGACCGTCATCTCGACAATCACCTTGCGCCCCTTGATTTCCACGGCCCTGCCCCGGAGCTCAAGTTCCGCGTCGATGGGCGTCGGCTTGAGGTAATCGACCTGGAGCGAGGCGGTGACAAAACGGGCGATCGGCGTCCCCTCCGCTCGTGCCTTGGCCGCTGCCGCCGTGCCTGCGCCATGGCAGTCGATCAGCGAGGCGATCAGACCACCGTAGAGATAGCCCGGAAAACCGCCGCTGTATTTGGGATCCGGGGTGATGCGGCAGACCGTCTCCTCCCCGTCCCAGTAGCTCTTCAGGTGATGGCCGTGCGGGTTGAGCCGACCGCAGCCGAAGCAGTGGGCGTAGTCGTCCGGGTACTGGTCCTGAAATGCCAGTTCAACCATGGCCGGTCTCCGTTATGGAGGAGGTGGCCGGAAAGGCGGCTGCCGCGCCACTTCGCAACCAGCCCCGTCCAGTTTTCAGTAGGTGTAGAACCCCCGGCCGGACTTGCGTCCCAGCCAGCCGGCCTCGACATACTGCCGCAGCAGCGGGCAGGGCCGGTATTTGGGATCGCCCAGGCCCTGGTAGAGGGTGTTCATGATCGCCAGACAGGTGTCCAGGCCGATGAGGTCGGCCAGGGCCAGCGGACCCATGGGGTGATTCATGCCCAGCTTCATGACCGTGTCGATGTCCTCGCGCTCGCCGACCCCGTGGTAGAGGCAGAAGACCGCCTCGTTGATCATCGGAAGGAGGATGCGATTGGCGATGAAGCCGGGATAATCGTTGGAGCGGGCCGGCGTCTTGTCCATGCGCCGGGCCAGTTCCAAGGTGGTCTCCAGGGTCTCGGCGGAAGTGGCCAGGGCGCAGATGACCTCCACCAGCTTCATTACCGGCACCGGGTTCATGAAGTGCATGCCGATGACCTTGTCCGGACGTTTGGTGTTGGCAGCGATCCGGCCGATGGGGATGGATGAGGTGTTGGAGGCCAGGATCACATGCGGGGCGCAGATGGCGTCCAGATCCTGGAACAGTTTGAACTTGATGACCTCGTTTTCGGAGGCGGCCTCGACCACGAAGTCGGCGGCGGCCATGTCAGCCAAACTGGTGCTGGGCTTGATCCGGGCGACTATCACGTCCTTTTCCGCCGCGGCCAGCTTGCCCTTGTCCACGTTGCGCTGCAGGTTTTTGGCGATGCCAGCCAAGCCGCGGTCGACAAACTCCTGCTTGATATCGTTCATGATGACCGAAAGACCACTGGCGGCAGCCACCTGGGCGATACCGCTGCCCATCTGACCTGCGCCGATGACGCCGAAAGTCTTCACTTCCATGGATCTGCTCCCTCTGTTTGATGCCTTGCTGGCCGGCCGGGTGACCGGTCGCAACGACTATTTTCTGTTGCCGATCACCATGGCCATGCCCATGCCGCCACCGATGCACATGCTGATCAGGCCGGTGGCCTGCCCGGTGCGCTGCATCTGGTACATGGCGGTCACCATCTGGCGGGCGCCGGTGCAGCCGATGGGGTGGCCCATGGAGATGCCGCTGCCCAGCTGGTTGGGTTTCTCGACGTCGATGCCCAACTCCAGCATGCAGCCGATGGCTTGGGCGGCAAAGGCCTCATTCAGCTCAATGACGTCGATATCCTTGATGGTTTTCTTGGTTCTGGCCAGCGCCTTCTGAATGGCCGGAACCGGCCCCAGGCCCATATAGGCCGGATCCAGGCCGCCCGAGGCGAAGCTCTCGATGCTGACCAGCGGCTTGAGGCCCATCTGTCTGGCCTTGTCCGCGCTCATCATCAGGACGGCGGCCGCGCCGTCGTTGATGCCTGAGGCGTTGCCTGCGGTGACGGTGCCGTCCTTGGCAAAGGCGGGCCTGAGCTTGGCCAGTTTTTCCATCGAGGTGTCCATGGGCCGCTCGTCCTGGGCAAAAACAATCTCTTTCTTGCCTTCGCGCACCGTCACCGGCACGATCTCGCCCGTGAAGGCGCCGTCACGGATGCCCTGGCAGGCCCGGGTGTGGCTGAGCAGGGCCAGTCGATCCTGATCCTCGCGGCTGATGTTGTACATCCGGGCGATGTTCTCGGCGGTCACACCCATATGGTAGCCGTAGAATATCTCATAGAGGCCGTCGAAGACCATCAGGTCCTGGATCTCGCCGATGCCGGTCAGTTCCATTCGGTAGCCCCAGCGGGCCTTGGGCAGGGCCATGGGTACCATGCTCATGTTCTCCTGGCCGCCGGCCAGCACCACCTCGGCCTGGCCGCTCATGATTGCCTGGGCGCCCAAGGCTATGGCCTTGAGACCCGAGCCGCAGACCTTGTTGATGGTGAAGGCGGGCGTTTCCTTAGAGATGCCGGCGCGGACCATGGCCTGTCTGGCCGGGTTCTGGCCAAGCCCAGCCTGAAGGACGTTGCCCATGATCACCTCGTCAACGGCGATGCCGGTGGCGGCCGCATCCCAGGGCTGCCGTTGTTCCAGTTCGATCAGCCCCTGATCTTTGAGCTTTGCCGGTGCAACCGTCTGCATTGCTGGACCGGATTCGGGCCGCAACCCGGCCTTGCGCAGGGTGTCGCGGAGGACTGTAGCCCCCAGGTCGATCGCCGAGGTGTTCTTCAGACTGCCGCCAAAATTGCCGACTGCGGTGCGGCATCCGCTGACAATAACAACTTCTTGCATGGGGTTCCTGCTCCTGTGTTGCGGTTCGTGGCGCTCAGCTGTTCAGGCCGCCGGTGAATGTCGGTTTGCGCTTCTCGAGGAAGGCGGAGGTGCCTTCCTTGGCGTCCGGGTTGGCCAGGCAGAGGGCAAAGGCGTCGCGTTCGAGGCCCAGGCCGGTGACCAGATCGGCATTAAGCCCCTGGTTGATGGTCTGCTTGGCTGCCCGGAGCGAAGCCTTGCCCTTGGCGGCGATGAGCCGGGCTGTATCAGTGGTGGCGGCCATTAACTCGTCCGGGGCAAAAACCTTGTTGACCAAGCCGATCTCCCGGGCCTCGGCCGCGGTCAGATGCTTGCCGGTGAAGATCATCTCCTTGGCCCGATTGGCGCCGATCAGACGAGGCAGGCGCTGGGTGCCGCCGAAACCGGGGATAATTCCGAGATTGATCTCGGGCAGGCCGAAGATGGCCTTTTCCGAGGCGTAGATGAAATCGCAAGCCAGGGCCATCTCGCAGCCGCCGCCTAGGGCAAAGCCGTTGACTGCGGCGATGACCGGGATGCTCAAGGCCTGCAGGGCGCTGATGGCGTCCTGGCCGGCCTGGGCAAAGGCTTTGGCGCCCAGCGGTGAAAGGGTCGCAATTTCAGAGATGTCGGCGCCGGCTATGAAGGATTTCTCACCCGCCCCGGTCAGGATCAGAACCCGGATGGATTCGTCCTTGGCGATGGCGTCAATGGCGTGGGAAAACTCAGCAAGGAGAGCGGTGCTGAGGGCGTTGAGGGCCTTGGGGCGGTTGAAGGTCAGCGTGGTAAGCCCCTCGCTGACACTCAGTTCAATGGATGTGTACATCACCGTTTCCTCCTTGTTCCTGAAAAGTGGACCTGCTTTCGGGACCGGACGACATGTCTAAAAAAAATGGGCCAAGGGATGTGCGCGCAAGGCGCCAGCCCTTACCCATCTCTCATGCAAGATCTACAAACGGTGGAACTCTTCACCGACCAAGCTGCGGCCGATCGGGCGATACGGCGCGGGAAAAAAGTCGCAAAGCGGAATTTTATCTATTGCAAAAGTGTCGGGCTGTCAAACGTTTTTTGGCAGGCGGCCAAGGCATGAAAACCCCTTGTGCTACAGGAATGCAAGGGGTGCGGAGCGATGGGAGGGCTGATGCCGGGGCTACGGCGCGGGCTGGGGGCCGCGATCAGCGCATCGGCAATATCCCGTTAGTGTTCAAAAAGCCGGGGGTCAGGGCTCGCCACCCGTCTGCCTGCGAAGTATCTCCTTGGCCGAGATGAGGGCCGTGGCCGCGGCGGAAACGATGTTTCCCGCCACGCCCGGGCCGTCGCCGGCGACGAACAGGCCGGCGATGGCGGTCTCCAGATTCGGCCCGGTCTCCACCTGGGTGGCGAAGAACTTGATCTCCGGGGCATAGAGGAGGGTTTCGTCGTTGGCCACGCCTGGCACCACCTGGTTGAGCTGCTCCAGGCCATCGACCAGGTTGGTGAGGATCCGTTCCGGTAGAGCCATGGCGATGTCGCCGCAGACTACGTTTTTCAGGGTTGGCTCAATATAGCTGTTGCGGATTCGGTTCCAGGTGGAGCGACGGCCGCGCCTGAGATCGCCGTACCGCTGCAGGATCGGCTTGCCGCCGCCGATCAGGGTGGCCAGTTTACCGATGGACTCTCCGTAGGCCTGGTTGTCCTCGACCGGATCGGTGAGCACCACCTTGGAGAGGAAAGCGAAGTTGGTGTTGGCCGATTTGCGGTCCATGAGGGCGTGACCGTTGACGCAGACGAAGTCCTGGTAGTTCTCCAACGCCACGTAACCGCCGAAATTGGTGCAGAAAGTACGGGTCTGGTCGTCGTACTTGGTGGTGCGGATGAAGAAGGTCGGGTCGTAGATGATCTCGCAGAGATCCTGCATGATTTCGTTGTGCACCTCGACCCGCACCCCGACCTCGATGCCGCGCTGCGACACGGCGATGCCGTTGCGAACGGCGATGCCCGCGACCCACTCG
>JBGSPP010000187.1:0-4729 GCA_041738515.1 Desulfobulbus sp. | reverse complement strand
CTCGTCGTCGTGGTTGCCGAAGATGGCACACCAGGGCAGGTCGCGCGTCACCATGGGCGCGGCGGCCAGGTGCCAGGCGGCTCGGGGATCGATGGCTCCTTGTCCGCCGATGACGTCGCCGGTGAGGATGACCAGGTCGGGTCGCTCCGCCTCCAGCACCTGGGCCATCAGGGTCGCGGTGTACTGGTCCTCCTCGCCTCCGTTTTCAAAGTGGAGGTCGGTGAACTGGACGATGGTGAAGCTGCCGTCCGCCCGAAATCGCAGGAAACTCTTCATACCGCCCCGATCCTGTGGTTGGCGCCGCCACTTATTGACAGCGGAGCATGGCCAGCTGCATGGCCAGGGGGACATCGTAGCGGACGCTGTCGCTGCCCAGTTCGTTGTAGCCGATGTTCAGCCAGTCGCCCTGCTTCTTCCACAGGCTGTAGCCGAATTTCCAACCGCTCCAGAGTTCGGTAAACGGGTATTCCCGCTGGGGTCCGAAATAGAGGAATTGGGTCTTGTTGTCCGATCCCTGACGGCTCTGGCCGAACAAGACCATCTCCGCGCCCCGTTTGCCGGCCTCGGCCAGGATGGCGGTTTCCACCTCCCGTCCGGTGAGATTGGCGGGCATGAGCGCCACCACCTCGGCAAAGACCCGACAGGAGCGAGGCACCTGTCCTGGCTGGAACACCTTGGTTATGGTGACCGTTGGCGGGTAGACCGGTCCGGAATAGCTCAGGTCCTTGCCGCCGCAACCGGCCAGACCCGCTGTCAGGACCAGAAGCATGACGAGCTGAAACACTCTTTTCATCGGCGCTCTCCCTCTTTTTTTCCTTGCGCCATCGACCCCGCAGGGGTTCAATGCCGCCTCGTTTTTTGTCCGCACAGATCGCACTATCTTGAAAGAAAACAGGACGGTCCCAAGAATGCAAGGAGAAAAGCACCACACTATCCAGGCCGACCTGCTCCTCCTGCTGGTGGCGCTCATCTGGGGATTTGGTTTCGTTGCCCAGCGCGCAGGCATGGAGCACCTCGGCCCCTACACCTACAACGGCATCCGCTTCCTGCTCGGCGGCCTCTGCCTGCTGCCGCTGGCCCTGGGGCGGACCTCGGTCCCCATGGCGGGCAAGAACAGGCAGATTCCGCTCGCCAGGGCCGGACTGATGGCCGGGCTGGTGCTCTTTGCCGCCGCCACCATGCAGCAGGTGGGCATCCAGTACACCACTGCGGGCAAGGCCGGGTTTATCACCGGACTGTATGTGGTGCTGGTGCCGATGCTCGGCCTGCTCTTCCGGCAGCGCACCAACACCGGCACCTGGCTCGGGGCAGCGGTGGCTGTCATCGGCCTCTACCTGCTCAGCGTCACCTCGGATTTCCGCATCGAATTCGGCGACCTGCTCGAGCTGATCGGCGCCGCCTTCTGGGCCGGGCATGTCTTGATCCTCGCCTGGCTCTCGCCCCGAACCGTGCCGGTGCGGCTGGCCATGGCACAGTTCCTGGTTTGCGGCGGCCTGAGCCTGCTGACCGGGCTTCTCCTGGAAACCACTACCCTTCAGTCCCTGGTCGGAGCCGCCGTGCCGATCATCTACGGCGGCGTCTTCTCGGTGGGCGCGGGCTACACCCTGCAGGTGGTGGTGCAGCGCAAGGCGCATCCCTCGCACGCCGCTATCCTCCTCAGCCTGGAGTCGCCCTTCGCCGCCCTGGGCGGTTGGCTGCTGCTGAACGAAATCCTCTCCGGTCGGGCCCTGCTCGGCTGCGGCCTGATGCTCGCCGGCATGCTGCTGTCCCAGCTCTGGCCGATGCTGATGGCGCGGGGCCAGCACATCTGACTACCTTCGCTGCAAACGCAAGCATGGTCATAAGGAGCTGCTCCATGGCGCAAGACGAGTATTACTTCGAGGAAGGCTGTTTCATCACCGAACTGCACAACACCCCCGACGACCCGGCGGTGTCCGTGGCCCGTGCCCGGGTGGAACCGGGTCGCACCACCCGCTGGCACAGCCTTGCGGCCATCCGGGAACGGTATCTGCTTATCGAGGGCAGCGGTCTGATCGAGATCGGCGACGAACCGCCAAGACAGATCGGCCCCGGAGAAATAGTGCAGATTCCGCCCGGTTGCCGCCAGCGTATCGCCAACACCGGCACCATTGATCTGGTCTTCCTCGCCGTCTGCACCCCGCGCTTTACCTCGACCGCCTATCGCGACCTTGAAACAGGGCGGTTGCGCGACAACAATTGAGCGGTGTTGCCGGACCGGCGTGGAGCAGGTACTATAACGGGCTATGGTCGGGAAGGCTTGCACACGCCCTCCCGATTCCGGCGGCGCACACCCCCTGACAACGTCTCCGATGCTCACCTGAGCGCCTTGTACAACATTATCCGTAGAGAGGGAAAAAAGAGCATGGCCAACGAACCAAACAAGATCATCTACTCGATGATCAAAGTGAGCAAGAAGTACAACCAGAAGCAGATCCTCAAGGACATCTCCCTGTCTTACTTTTACGGCGCCAAGATCGGCGTGCTCGGCCTCAACGGCTCGGGAAAGAGTACGCTCTTACGCATTCTCGCCGGGCTTGACAAGGAGCACGAGGGCAAGACCGTCCTCTCCGATGGCTACACCATCGATTACCTGCCCCAGGAGCCCCAGCTTGACCCGGACAAGTCCGTGCGCGAGATCGTCGAGGAGGGTGCCCAGGCCACGGTGGATCTCCTCAATGAGTTCAACGCCATCAACGAGAAGTTCGCCGAGCCCATGGACGACGACGCCATGCAGGCCCTGATCGACCGGCAGGCCCAGGTGCAGGACAAACTCGACGCCATCGACGCCTGGAACCTGGACTCACGCCTGGAGATGGCCATGGACGCCCTGCGCTGCCCGCCCGCAGAGATGCGCTGCGGCGTGCTCTCCGGCGGCGAGAAGCGGCGGGTGGCCCTGTGCCGCATCCTCCTGAAAAACCCGGACATCCTGCTTCTGGACGAGCCTACCAACCACCTCGACGCCGAATCGGTCGGCTGGCTGGAGCAGCACCTGCAGAAGTATCCGGGCACGGTCATCGCCGTCACCCATGACCGGTATTTCCTCGACAACGTCGCCGGCTGGATCCTGGAACTTGATCGCGGCCAGGGCATCCCCTGGAAGGGCAACTACTCCTCCTGGCTCGAGCAGAAGCAGAAGCGGCTGGCACAGGAAGAGAAGAAGGAGAGCGAACGCCAGCGCACCCTGGGCCGGGAGCTGGAATGGATCCGGATGAGCCCCAAGGGCCGGCGGTCCAAGTCCAAGGCCCGCATCACCGCCTACGAGAACCTGCTCAGCCAGCAGAGCGAGAAGGCCGGCGGCGATCTCGAGATCTACATCCCGCCGGGTCCGCGCCTGGGCAAGCTGGTGATCGAGGCCGATGGATTGTGCAAAGGCTACGAGGGCAAATTGCTGGTGGATACCCTCAACTTCTCCCTGCCGCCCGGCGGCATCGTCGGCATCGTCGGCCCCAACGGCGCCGGAAAAACGACGCTGTTTCGCATGATCACCGGCCAGGAACAGCCCGACGCGGGTGCAATTCGCATCGGCGAGACCGTCAAGCTGGCCTATGTCGACCAGTCGCGCGATGCGCTCGACCCCAAGCAGACCATTTTCCAGGTGATCACCGAGGGGCAGGAGACCATCTGGCTCGGCACCCGCGAGGTCAACGCCCGCGCCTACGCGGCCAAGTTCAACTTCACCGGCAGCGACCAGCAGCAGCGGGTGGGCGAGATCTCCGGCGGCCAGCGCAACCGGGTGCACCTGGCTCGGGTACTCAAGGAGGGCGGCAACGTGCTGCTCCTGGACGAGCCGACCAACGACCTCGACGTCAACACCATGCGGGCCCTGGAAGAGGCCCTGGAGAACTTTGCCGGATGCGCCGTGGTCATCAGCCATGACCGCTGGTTTCTGGACCGCATCGCCACCCACATCATGGCCTTTGAGGGCAACTCCGAGGTGGTCTGGTTCGAAGGCAACTACTCCGACTACGAGCAGGACTACAAGAAGCGCAAGGGCGCCGACGCCGACCAGCCGCACCGCATCCGCTACCGTCAGCTGACCCGGGAGTAGGTGGGAGCGGCCCGGTCGTGCACACGGACAAAGCAGGCTGCCTGGGCATCGAATGCTTTGATTTCGATACTATTGTCGACCGGCGGGCGAGTGCCAGCGTCAAATGGGACCGGTTCGCCGGCCAGGACGTCCTCCCCCTGTGGGTGGCGGACATGGACTTCCGCTCGCCCCGGGCGGTGCTCGAGGCCCTGCACCGCCGCGTCGATCATGGAGTCTTCGGCTACACCCATCCGGCCGGGGGCCTGCAATCGGCGGTGGTCGACCATTTCCGCCACCACTACGACTGGACGATTGAACCGGATTGGCTGCTCTGGCTGCCCGGCGTGGTCACCGGCCTGAGCCTCGCCTGCCGCACCGTGGGCCAGGCCGGCGACGAGGTGCTCACCTGTTCGCCGGTCTACCCGCCCTTCATGACCGTGCCCACTGCCATGGAGCGGACGGCGGTCATCGTGCCGCTTCGCCAGGACGGCCTCCGATGGATGATGGACCTCGCCGCCCTGGAGCGGGCCATCACTGCCAGAACCGGCCTGGTCCTCCTCTGCCAGCCGCACAACCCGGTGGGCCGGCTCTGGGACTGGGAAGAGCTGGCCGCGCTTGCGGAACTGGCCAAGCGACACGACCTGATCGTCTGCAGCGACGAGATCCACGCGGACAGATCGG
>JBGSPP010000209.1:0-2940 GCA_041738515.1 Desulfobulbus sp. | reverse complement strand
CGCGGCAGCGGCCCGAGGCGGCCAGGTTGGGACAGGCGGTCGCCCGGGGCAGGATCAGGCTGGCCTCGCCCTGCCGCCAGCGCATGACCAGAGGCGTGTCGCGATCATACACATCACGTCCACCCTGGCGCAGGGCCGGTTCGTCGTCCAGGAGGACGGGACGGGACAGGCCGGTGTCCACCTGTTCCACGGCAAAGAAGCCGATCTCCGCCTCTGCCAGCGGAATCTCGAAATAGCACTGGTCCATGGCCGCGGTCGGGCCGACACAGCAGAGGGTGCAACCGCAGGGGGCGCAGAGGGCGCTGTTGATCGTCTCCAGCTCGCGGGTCATGACCGCCTGGGCAACCAGGGCCATGGCCGCAGTCATGGCGTCCACCAGATGGCCTTCGGCGTCGGTCACCGTCGCCTGGGGCGGAATCCCGGCCTTGAGATCGACCAGGGGTTGGAGCAGATCGAGACAGCCGGCCAGGATATTACCCGGGTCGCAGTAGTGTGCGTAGCCGGTTTCGATCTCGTCGGGCAACTCCCCGATCACCTCGGCTGGTGTGGCAAAGTCGCCGGTGAGATAGAGAAACTCTACCATGGACACCAGGGGCAGCACCGGCTGCCGCAGCGCGCCGATCCCGGCCGCCAGCATTGCTTTGTCGATCATATCCTCCCCCCGGATCAATGCCTGGCACCCTACACAAAATCAGCGCGAAAAACAAGATGCCGAAGCCGGTTAGAGGCCGGAGGCGACTTTACAACCACCGGGAAACTGATTACATACGTTGTGCTTGCGGTATGCGTTCCGCCCCTGCCACCCGAAGCACCCGGAGGAGTTGCGATGGCGATTGACCAGGGAACCCTGCGCAGGGTTCCCAACCTGGAAGGCGAGGCCTGTTTCGGTTGCGGCACGGCCAATCCCGTCGGCCTGCACATGCGCTTTCACACCGACGGCGAACGCCTGTACAGTTTCGTGACCACGATGGAGACCATGGCCGGCTGGGATCGCACCGTCCACGGCGGCATCCTTTCCACCCTCCTGGACGAGATCATGGGCTGGACCGTGATTCACCTGCTGGGCAAGATCGGCGTCACCCGCTCGATGACCGTCGATTTCCTCAAGCCGGTGCCCGTAGGCAGCCAGCTGACCGTCATCGGAGCCGTTGCCGAGCGGCAGTCGGAGCGGGTGGTACTGGTCCGGGGTGAGATCCGCAACGAAGACGACGGGCTCTGCGCCGGATCCGCTGGCACCTTTGCCACCATGACTGCCCAGACGGCCCTGCGGTTGGGCATCATGGGCGCCGAGTACATGGAGCGGTTCGAGCCCCTGCTGCGGTCAAACCCCGAGTGAGCGCGTCTCGGATCCGACCCGGCATCTAACGAGGTATTCAGAACTTATAATTTCCGTCCGGACCGATGCCGAACCGACCGCTCGATGCGGCCAGCGGCGAACGCAGCCGGCTTTTCCCGCAGGTTTTCCCATGGCGATCAGAAGAATACTCACCTTCCCCCATCCGGTGCTTCGGCAGAAGGCCGAACCGGTTACCGTGTTTGACGATGAACTCAAGGAACTGGTCCGCGACATGGAGGATACCATGTACGACGCCCCCGGCGTCGGTCTGGCGGCCAACCAGGTCGGCGTGCCCCGGCAGGTGGTGGTCATCGACCAGTCAACCGCCGAGGGGGAACGCAAGATCCTCACTCTGGTTAACCCGGTGATTTCGAACGGCGAGGGCAGCGTGGTCGGCGAGGAGGGCTGCCTCAGCGTCATCGAGTGCTACGAGAAGGTAAAGCGCTTCTACAGCATCCAGGTCAACGCCCTGGACCTTGACGGCACACCGCTGGAATTTCAGGCCGAGGACCGGTTTGCTCGCATCATCCAGCATGAGGTCGATCACCTCCTCGGCACCCTGTTCATCGATCGGCTCAGCTCGCTCAAGCGGGCTCTGTACAAAAAGAAGCTCAAACGCCTCCTGCAGGAGCAGGAATGAGCCGGCCGCTGCGGATCGTCTTCATGGGCACGCCTGATTTTGCCGTGCCCTCGCTGGAGGCCCTGATCGCCGGACCGGACCAGGTGGTGGCGGTGGTCTGCCAGCCGGATCGGGAGCGGGGCCGAGGCAAGAAAGTGAGCCCGCCGCCAGTGAAGGTCGCCGCCCTGGAACACAGTCTTTCTGTCCTGCAGCCCGAATCGGTGCGCAAGGAGCCGTTTCTTGCCCAGATGCGGGCGCTGGCCCCGGACCTGCTGGTGGTGGTCGCCTACGGACGGATCCTGCCGGAAGAGCTGCTGCGGCTGCCGCCGCTGGGGGCAATCAATGTCCATGGCTCGCTGCTGCCCAGGTACCGGGGCGCGGCTCCCATCCAGTGGGCGGTGATCAACGGCGACACCGAGACCGGCATCACCATCATGCGCATGGATGAGGGTATGGACACCGGCGACATCCTGCTGACGGTCGCCGAACCGATCGGGAACGAGGATACCGCTGGCAGTCTGTTTGACCGGCTGGCGCGGCTGGGCGGCAAGACCCTGGCCCAGGCCCTGCCCCGGCTGAAAGCGGGCCAGTTGCAGGCCGTGCCCCAAGACCCGGCCCTGGCGACCATGGCCCCCATGCTGACCAAGGAGGACGGGCATCTGGATTTTAGCCAACCCGCCTTGGCCCTCCACTGGCGCATCCGCGGCCTGGATCCCTGGCCCTCGGCCTACGCCTTTCTCGGTGGGGCCCGCCTGCGCCTCTTTGCCCCCGTGGTCGTGGGCAAGCATTTCACCGAACCGCCGGGAACCATCCTCCGCGCGGATAACGAGGGCCTGCTGGTGACCTCTGGCCAGGACGCGCTGCTGATTCGCGAAATCCAGCCCGAAGGCCGGCGACGGATGGACGCGGCCACCTGGCTGCGCGGCGCCCGCATCTCCACTGGAGCCCAGCTGCGCTGATGCGGATCGCCTACCTGGATTGCTTC
>JBGSPP010000202.1:0-3383 GCA_041738515.1 Desulfobulbus sp. | reverse complement strand
AGCGCTGACCGGCGCAGCCAATCTGGCCTTCTACGACGCCATCGCCCCCATTGTCGAGGCTGACAGCCTGGACATGGAGATCATCTACCGCAAATCCCGCTGGGACGACGAGGGGCCGGGCGACTACCTCAACTGTCCCATGGACCGCGAGCAGTACGAGCAGTTCATCGAGCTTCTGGGTTCGGCGGCCACCGTGCCCCTGCACGATTTCGAGGAACCTCGGTACTTCGAGGGCTGCCTGCCGATTGAGGTGATGTGCGCCCGGGGGCCGGAAACCCTGCGTTTCGGGCCGATGAAACCGGTGGGGCTGGCGCATCCGCAGACCGGCGCCGTTGCCCATGCGGTGGTGCAGCTGCGGGCGGAAAACAGCGAGGGCACAGCCTACAACCTGGTCGGTTTCCAGACCAAGCTGACCTATCCCGAGCAGGAACGGGTCTTTCGCACCATTCCGGGCCTTTCGCGGGCGGCGTTCCTGCGGCTGGGTTCGATCCATCGCAACACCTTTGTCTGCGCCCCCCGGGTGCTGCGGCCCAGCCTGGAGATGCAGCAGCAGCCGGGCCTGTACCTGGCCGGGCAGCTGTCCGGGGTCGAGGGCTACATCGAGAGCGCGGCCATGGGCTTGCTCGCCGGCATCAACGCCGGCCGCCGGGCGCTCGGCAAACCCGAGGTCCCGCCCCCGCCTGCCACCGCGCACGGGGCCTTGGTGCATCATCTGACCGATTCCGACCCTGGGCATTTCCAGCCGTCCAACGTCAATTTTGGCCTCTTCCCGCCGCTCGACAAGAAACTGCGCAAACGCGACCGGGGCAGGCTGCGGGCCGAACTGGCGCTTGGCCAGCTCAACGGATGGCGTCAGGCCCTAGCCGAGTCCTGATCACAACTCCCTGAAGCCCCAGAACGGAAAGTCGAGCTGGTAGGCGGCCACCTTGCCGGGACTCTGCTCCCGGCTGGCCACCAGCCAGAGGTCGTTGATCCGGTCCGCCGGCGGTGCGTCGTCGAAGGGATCCCACTGCGGCAGCAGCACCATGGCGTTGTCGGCCGAGTAGCCGATGTCACCCGAGCCCTTGAACGATCCCAGCTGCGGCTGGCGGTCGAACTGGCCGTCCTGGCCGCGCTCCAGCTCCGAAATCACCAGAAAGCTCACCGCCAGTTCGTCGCGGATGGCCTCCAGCTGGCGCAGCCAGCCGTCAATGCCGCTGCGCTGCTGGCTGATGTCCTTGAAGGGCAGCTTGTGCAGGCTGTCGATCACCACTACGGTGTAGTCCGAATTGGTTTCATGGCGAAGGAAATCGATGTGGCGGCGCATGGTCTCGGGCGAGAGCTTGCGGTCGTTGACCACCCGCAGCCAGGGCAGCATGGCCTCGAGCGCCCCTTGTCCCAGCTGCAGCCGTTCCCGTTCCTCGGCTGTCAGGCCCTCACCCCTGAGCTGTTCCACCGCCAGCCGGCTCAGCCGGCTGAGGATGCGCAGGTAAATCTTTTGGCGGCCATTCTCGAAGTCGTAATAGATCACCGGCAGGCGCCGTTCGGCCATGGCTGCGGCGATCTGGATGAAGAAGGCGGACTTGCCGGCCTTGGGCGTGCCGCCCATGATGTTGATGCCGTGGAGGCCGCCCAGGGCCAGATCGAATTTGGCAAACCCGGTGGTCAGGCTGGCGTAGGCCTCGCCCGATTCCCGCAACAGCCGCTCGCTGAAGGCGAGGAACTCGCCGGTCGGGCTGGGGAAGGGCGAGAAGGCCCGCGCCTCCCGGATCATGGCAAACACCGTCTTCTGGAACTGCGCCCTGGTCCGGGCAGCCAGCTGGAAGACGCTGGCGTTGCGGGGCGCATCCTCGGCCCATCGGATGATCCGCACCTTGTAGCCGACCCGGGTGGCAAAGGCGCGGGCCATGGCCTCGGATTCGGCGGTGTGGTTGACCCAGAGAAAGATGGTCCGGATCCAGGCCAGCCGCTGCGGATCCAGATGCTCCAGCTCCGCCGCCGTGGGAACGGCGATGCCCGGCAGGCCGAGTTGCTTGAGGCAGAGCAGGTTCTGTTCGCCCTCGGTCACGATCAGGCTGCCGTTTTCGCAGCGGTCGATCTCCGGGGCATTGAACACCCGGAACTGCTCGCCGAAGAACTGCTCGTCGCCGTACCAGAAGAAGTCCTCCGGCCGCTCGGGGTGGACGCAGCGGGCGGCATAGCAGTTGCCGTCAGGCTGGAAATAGGGGTAGACCAGGTAGCGGCCGTTGTAGCCGATGCGCAGCGCGGCCAGCGCCTCGAGCGAGATCTCGCCATCTTGAAAATATCGCTGGATGTCGGTGGTGAGCTTGTCGGCAAAGCCGATCAGCTCGTTGCCCAGGTTTTTGACCGGATACTCGACCTCGCGGCCGAAATAGTCGCGGTCCGGGTCGTACCCGGGCGCCTGGGTCAGGCTGATGCCGCGCAGACGGGCGAAATGGAGGGGAAAGCCTTCGGCGCAGCGGTTCAGGCAGCGGAAGTAGCCGTGGAAGTAGCTTTCCTGGTTGACGAAGACCACCAGCGTCGATCTTTTTTCTCCGATTTTTGAGGCGCAGAACGGGCAGGGGGCCTGAAGGATGTTGTTTTTCAGTTCGGCCTCTGGTAACTGAGACAGGTAGAATCTGGTGACCGGATCCGGCATGGCTGCTCCTCGTAACTGGTTGACGTGCATGTCTTTTTATTGAAGCAGAAACTGCCCCCGGGTTCAATGAAATACCTCTTCGGGAGACAACGTCATGGCTGATTCCATCAACTACGAGCAACTGGATCTGTTCTATCTCGGCCGGGAACTGGACTTACAGACGGGCAAGAAGACGGCCGCGCCGCTCTTGCTCAAGAACAAGCACCTGACCACCCACGCGGTGATCATCGGCATGACCGGCAGCGGCAAGACCGGGCTGGGCGTGGCCCTCCTGGAGGAGGCCGCCATTGACCGCATGCCGGCCATTGTCATCGATCCCAAGGGTGACATGGGCAATCTCCTGCTCACTTTCCCTGATCTGGCGCCGGAGGATTTTCTCCCCTGGATCGACCCGGCCGCGGCCGAGCAGAAGGGGATCAGCACCGGGGAACTGGCCGCGAACACGGCAGCCGCCTGGTCCAAGGGGCTGGCCGACTGGGATCAGGACGGCGAGCGCATCCGGCGATTGCGAGCGGCGGCGGATTTTGCGATCTACACGCCGGGTAGCAGCGCGGGGTTGCCCGTGTCCATCCTCAAATCGTTCGCCGTTCCGCCTCCGGAAATTCTCGAGGACGGAGAATTGCTTCGTGAGCGGGTCAGTTCCACCGTTACCGGCCTGCTGGGCTTGGTGGGCATCAACGCCGATCCTGTCAAGAGCCGCGAGAGCATCCTGCTGTCGAACCTGCTCCAGAGCGTCTGGGCCAAG